>DASWTB010000081.1:0-4258 GCA_036402315.1 Pseudoduganella sp.
GTGAGCTTGTGAACTTGTTTATAGGGTTCATGCAATCAGTTAAAATTTGCCGCTTGAACTTTTAGGATTCTTGGTATTTTGTTCTAAGTTGTTGATTTAATTCGTTTTCATCGGGCAAGATTGATGGGATCGGGCATTATAACAAAGTCCTGAGCCGTGCCAACAATTTGAGAGATTTTCGGGAAACATGGATACAGACAACAAAATCCTGCCGCTGACCGACAGCGTCAAGGAAGCCCTCGCCATCACCAAGCGTGGTGTGGACGAGCTCATCATCGAAAGCGAATTCGCTCAAAAACTGGCGCGCTCGGAAAAGACTGGCGTGCCGCTGCGCATCAAGCTGGGCCTGGACCCGACCGCGCCGGACTTGCACCTGGGCCACACCGTGGTGCTGAACAAGATGCGCCAGTTGCAGAACCTGGGCCACCAGGTGATCTTCCTGATCGGCGACTTCACCTCGATGATTGGCGACCCATCGGGCCGCAACGTGACCCGTCCGCCGCTGACCCGCGAGCAGATTGAACTGAATGCCCAGACTTATTTCAAGCAGGCTTCGCTGGTGCTGGATGCGGCCAAGACCGAAATCCGCTACAACTCGGAATGGTGCGACCCGCTGGGCGCGCGCGGCATGATCCAGCTGGCTTCGCGCTACACCGTGGCGCGCATGATGGAGCGCGACGACTTTTCCAAGCGTTTCAAGAACGGCACCCCGATTTCGGTGCACGAGTTCCTGTACCCGCTGATGCAGGGTTACGACTCGGTGGCGCTGAAGGCTGACCTGGAACTTGGCGGCACCGACCAGAAGTTCAACCTGCTGGTTGGCCGCGAGTTGCAAAAGGATTACGGGCAGGAGCCGCAGTGCATCCTGACCATGCCGCTGCTGGAAGGCCTGGATGGCGTCGAGAAGATGTCCAAGTCCAAGAACAACTATATTGGTATCACCGAGCCGGCCAACACCATGTTCGCCAAGGTGATGTCGATTTCGGACGTGATGATGTGGCGTTACTACGACCTGCTGTCGTGGAAGTCGATCGAGGAAATCGCTGGCCTGAAAAAGGCGATCGAGGGCGGGGCCAATCCGCGCGATGCCAAGGTGGCATTGGCGCAGGAGATCGTGGAACGCTTCCACTCGCGCCAGGCGGCGGAAGATGCGCTGGCGGACTTCGTCAACCGCTCCAAGGGCGGGATTCCGGATGATGTGCCGGAGGTGGCCCTGACGGGCGCGCCGGTTGGCATTGGCCAGTTGCTGAAGCAGGCTAACCTGTGCGCTTCGACTTCCGAGGCGCTGCGTATGATCGACCAGGGCGGCGTTCGTATCGACGGCACCGTGATCAGCGATAAGGCGCTGAAGATCGAGCCGGGCGTGTTCGTGCTGCAGGTTGGCAAGCGCAAGTTCGCGAAAGTGACCCTGTCGGCATGATCGGGCTGCTGCAGCGGGTTTCGTCCGCCAAGGTTGTTGTCGATGGCGAGACTACCGGCGCCATTGACGGCGGCCTGATGGTGCTGGTGTGCGCGGAGAAGGGCGATACGGAGAAGGAGGCGGACCAGTTGCTGGCCAAGCTTTTGTCGTATCGGGTGTTCTCCGACGATGCAGGCAAAATGAACAAGTCGGTGACCGATGTGGCGGGTGGCTTGCTGCTGGTGCCGCAGTTCACGCTGGCGGCGGACACCAATTCGGGCACGCGGCCTTCATTCAGCCCGGCGGCTGCGCCGGCGGATGGGAAGCGGTTGTTTGAGTATTTTGTGGCGCAGGCGCGGGCCAAGCATGCTGTTGTCGGCACGGGGGTGTTTGGGGCGGATATGAAGGTGTCGCTGACCAATGATGGGCCGGTGACGTTTTGGTTGCAGGTGAGTCCTAAAATATAAAACCGGTAGGGCGGTGTCTGACCCGCAGGGTCAGACACCAGTCCTGCAGCAGCCGCGTATCGGGTGTCAGACCCTGCGGGTCTGACACCGGTTTACCGGTTTATAAAAGCAAGCTGGGAGGTAAAGATGAAAATCTGGAGCGATTCATTCAAGAATGGCGCCGCCATCCCCGG
Organism: Pseudoduganella sp.; assembly: GCA_036402315.1. Lineage (GTDB taxonomy): Bacteria > Pseudomonadota > Gammaproteobacteria > Burkholderiales > Burkholderiaceae_D > Rugamonas. Next base: position 2,040 of record DASWTB010000081.1, read on the forward strand.
CGACTTCGCCTTCGCCGTGCGCGACAAGTCTACGAAAGTACGCCTGTCCACCAACAAGAACCCCCACTTGGCCTGGTCCGAAGTCCCTCCCGGCACCGAATCCCTGGTCCTGCTCTGCATCGACGGCGACGCCCCCACCGACGGCACGCACGTCAACCAGGAGGGCCACATCCTCCCGGCATCGATGCCACGCGCCGATTTCTACCACTGGTCGCTGATCGACATCCCGACTACCCGCACCAGCATCGCCGCCGGCGAGTTCTCGAACGAAGTCACACCGAAAGGCAAGCCGGCCAGCCTGCCAGCGCCGCTGCGCCACGGCATCAACGACTACACCGGCTGGTTCGCCAGCGACCCGGATATGGCCGGCGACTATTACGGCTACGACGGCCCATGCCCGCCATGGAACGACGAGCGCACCCACCATTACATTTTCCGCCTGTATGCGCTGGACACCCCGCGCCTGGAGCTGGAAGGCCGCTTCACCTGCCAGGATGTGCTGCGAGCAATCCACGGCCATATCCTCGATGAGGCGCAGGTGATCGGCAGCTACTCGCTATTTGAATGACAAAAATCCTGCTGATCCGCCACGGCGAAACCGCCTGGAACGCCGTGCGCCGCCTGCAAGGCCACACCGACATCCCCCTGAGCCCCACCGGCGAGCGCCAGGCGGAAGGCTTGGCACGCGCGCTGCAGGCCGAGCCGCTGGAGGCCATCATCTCCAGCGACCTGGGACGTGCTCTGCAAACCGCGCAGGCGGTGGCCGCGCACCATCCCCACCTGCCGCTGCACACCGACCCCGGCCTGCGCGAGCGCGGCTATGGCGCCTTCGAAGGTCTCCTGTATACAGAGATCGCGGAACGCTACCCGGTCGAATTCGCGGAATGGCAGGCACGGGACGTGGACGCAGTAATGCCGGCCGGCGGGCGCGTGGCTGAAAGCTTCCGCCAGTTCTTCCAGCGCTGCCAGGACGGCATCGCACGCTGGGCCGAACGCTATCCGCAGCAGTCGATCCTGGTCGTGGCCCACGGCGGCGTGCTGGAATGCGCCTACCGCGCCGCCCGTGGCCTGTCGATCGACGGCCCGCGCGATTTCCAGGTCAAAAACGCCAGCATCAATCGATTTGCCTTTGATAAAGGGGTGTTGTCGCTTGAGCAATGGGGCGAGGTTGCGCACCTGCCCACCAGCATGGACGACATTGTTTAAAAAAGTGCTTAGTTTTTGGGCAGGGCATCGGTTAAAATAGCCCCCTTTCCCGCACTGTCTTACGGATTTACTAAGTGAATATCGGACCTCACGAGCTCCGCAATAATGTCTTTGTCGCGCCTATGGCTGGTGTGACGGACCGCCCGTTCCGCCAATTGTGCAAGGAACTGGGCGCGGGTTACGCCGTGTCCGAGATGGCCGCTTCCAATCCGCGCCTGTGGGCCAGCGAAAAGTCCTCGCGCCGCACCGACCACACCGGCGAGATGGAGCCGAAGGCAGTGCAAATCGCCGGTGCGGTGCCGGAAGAACTGGCCGAATGCGCCAAGTTCAACGTCGACCGCGGCGCCCAGATCATCGATATCAATATGGGCTGCCCGGTAAAGAAGGTCTGCAACAACTGGTGCGGTTCCGCCCTGTTGCAGCATGAAGACCTGGTGCAGCGCATCCTGGAAGCGGTGGTGCCGGCCGTAAACGTGCCGGTCACCCTGAAATTCCGCACCGGCTGGAACCGCGAGAACAAGAACGCCCTGCGCATCGCCCGCATCGCCGAGCAAGCCGGCATCCAGATGCTGACGCTGCACGGCCGCACCCGGGCCGACGGCTATACCGGCGACGCCGAATACGACACCATTGCCGCCGTCAAAGCGGCAGTAAAAATCCCGGTGGTCGCCAACGGCGACATCACCACCCCTGAAAAAGCGCGTTATGTGCTCGACAAGACCGGCGCCGACGCCGTGATGATCGGCCGCGCAGCCCAGGGGCGCCCATGGATCTTCCGCGAAATCGACCATTTCCTGCGTACCGGCGAACACCTGCCGGCGCCGCTGGTGGCCGAGGTGCGCAAGCTGATGGACGAACACCTGCAGGCCCACTACGCCTTCTACGGCGAATTCCTGGGCGTGCGCACCGCGCGCAAGCATATTGGCTGGTATGTGCGCGACCTCCCGGGCGGGGAGGAGTTCCGTCAGGAGATGAACCGCCTCGAGTCGACCGCAGAACAACTGCGCGCAGTC
>DASWTB010000082.1:0-4948 GCA_036402315.1 Pseudoduganella sp.
GATGCGCAAGTGCGTCATCAATGGCACCACGGTGGTTTCCAACACCGAATGCGGCGCAAAGGGCAAGGTCATCCAGATCCACGACTCGCGCGGGATCGAAGCGCCGAAGGAGCCGCCGAAGCCGGCGCCGGAAGCGATGCCCAGCGCGACAGACCGCGCCATTGAGCGGGCCACGCGTTAAAAATATGCATCGCCGGGGTGGCAGCACGCCCCCCTTTGCGGGTACACTTGCGAAGTTTTTTAGAACCCGCGCTCTACATCCCCTGTCCGGCTGAGATTGCCTATGATCAATGTTTTCGTTTTACAAAATGGCCGGCTCAACCAGGTGCCTATTGAGACGCGCGAAGACCTTGAGCAAGTGGCACCGGTCTGGGTCGACCTGACCGATCCGACAGAAGACGAGCGCGCCTGGGTCAAATCCATCTACGGCGTGATCCTGCCAGGCGAAGACGAAGTCAAGGACATCGAAGCCTCGGCCCGTTACTACGAAGCGGAAAACGGCGACCTCCACCTGCGCACCGACTTCCTGCTGGAAGAAGACGAAGGCCCGTCGCGCGTGGTGACGGTGGCGTTCATCCTGGCCAAGAAAATGCTGTTCTCGGTGCACACCGACGACCTGCCGGTGTTCCGCCTGGTGCGCATGCGCGCCCGTTCGCGCCCCGGCTCGATCGCCGACTACATGGACGTGCTGCTGGACCTGTACGCTACCGATGCCGAATACTCGGCGGATGCGCTGGAAGGCATCTACCAGAACCTGGAAGAAGTCTCGGGCCGCGTGCTGCAGGAAGAATTCACCGACAAGGACGCCGCCGACGCCCTGAGCGCCATCGCGCACGAGGAAGACTTGAACGGCCGCATTCGCCGCAACATGATGGACACGCGCCGCGCGGTGTCGTTCCTGATGCGCGGCCGCCTGCTGAATTCCGACCAGTTCGAAGAAGCGCGCCAGATCCTGCGCGACATCGAATCGCTGGACGGCCACACCTCCTTCCTGTTCGACAAGATCAACTTCCTGATGGATGCCACCGTCGGCTTCATCAACATTAACCAGAACAAGATCATCAAGATCTTCTCGGTGGCCTCGGTCGCCTTCCTGCCGCCGACCCTGATCGCCTCGGTGTACGGCATGAACTTCGACTTCATGCCGGAACTGAAGTGGCAGATGGGCTATGGCTGGGCCTGGGGCCTGATGATCGTCAGTGCCGCCGCGCCATTACTGTATTTCCGCCGCCGCGGCTGGTTGCGTTGATTTAGGGCAACATATCTGTTTGCCAAGTCCTGTTTGATAGGTAAAATTTCGCTGCAGAAATTTTAACTACATGAAAGGGCTGCGATGAACCTCCGATTTGGGTTGCTGGTCGCTGCCGCTGCGGCATTCATGGCCGGCTGCGCCACCACCCCGGCCCAGGCGCCGGTATCGCTCCGCTTCGGCATGTTTACCGAAAGCGGCTTGCGCGTCGGTGTCGCGATGAGCAAATTGCCAAAGGTTGATACCCGTTTCCCTGGAGCCGATTGGCCGCTGTCGCATGCTGCCGCCCTGGTTGCCAATTCCTCGCTGACGGCCCATACCCGGACCTTGCCGGCCGACGACTTGGCGCGCCTGAAGGGCGACATTGCCGAGGCATTGAAGCTGAGGGGCCAAGTCCCGGTCGTGATCGATGAGCCGATTGTGGTGGACGCGCTGCCCAAGGCAAGCAGCATGGCGCGCAATGCAGCCGCCAGGGATTACTCCTCGTTCCAGGCCAGGTACCGGCTGGACAAGCTGCTGGTGGTCGAATGGACCGAAGTCGGCATCGCCCGCCCATATTCCTCCTACGTTCCAAGCGGTGAACCCAAGGGCTTTGTGAGCGGCATGAGCTATATCGTCAATTTGAAGGACAATTCCTATGAATGGTACCTGCCGGTGTCGCAGCAAAAAAGCGCGCACGGCGACTGGGACGAAGCGCCGTCCTTCCCGGGCCTGAGCAACGCCTATTACCAGGCGCTGGAAGCGGCCCGTGACGCCATTCTCCAGCCACTGGCGCGCTAAGGCCATGGACCGCCACCACACGATTGCGCTGGCCTTGCTGCTGGCGTGCATGCCGGCTGCGCAGGCTGCCGAAGTGGCGCCGGCCGCCACCGCCTGGTCGCTGAGCCTGCCGGCTGGCGAAAAAGTGCCCTTCCACGGCCAGGTGAATTTCGACAAGGCAGGACAGGAGCCTGGCACGATGCTGTATCCGGTGCCGGGGCTGGCTGGCTTTATTGTTTCGCTGGCAACGCACGCCGCGGTGATCAAAAGCCGCAACCAGGAAGAACGCAGCGAAATTGAAACTGGCGCCGACAGGATTCTGGTGCCATTCAGGAGAACGCTGGATACCTTCAGCTATGACGAACTTGCTGCGCGTTCGTTTCCGGCGGTTCCCTTGTTGAACTTCGGGGCCCGGCCGCAGTCAGGCTTGCTCATTTCCAGTTCACCGGTGTTCTACATGACGCAGGACCAGAGCGCGCTGATTGTTGACAATACCGTGTCCGTCTTCCGGACCGGCAGCGAGCAGCCGGTCTACACCAATACGGTGCGGGTTGTGTCGCGCGCCGTGGAGGTTGAAAACGAGGCCATTTTCTGGCAACGCAATGGCGGCCAGTGGCTGCGGGAGGTGAGCGCCGCGCTGTTCCGCGAGTCAGTCGAGATCGTGCGCGAGCATGCGCTGGCGCCAGCCGCACCGGGCGCCGGCCCCCAGCGGACGTTCCGTTACCTGGAAGGCAAGGAGGATGCGATTGAGCGCGCCGTGCCGATTAGCGAACACTGCGGCCGTGCATTGGTGCGCAACCTGCGCGGCTGGCTGATGTCGATTCCGCTCAAGCGCACACGCCCGGCAGCGCCCGAGTGCGCGGCGCCGGCCGGGCCGCCAGTGCTGTAGCAAGCCTGACGCCGCTAATGCAGCCGCGCGGCCAGCGCTTCGACGAATTGCGCTGGTTCGTCCACGCCAAGCACCAGATGGCTGGCCGCCTTGTCGCTGCCCACCAGCGTTGGCAGCGCGGTGCCAGGCCGCAGCGTGATTTCCACGTTCATCACGCCCTGGTGGCGGAAATAGCGCTTGCCCGGCAGGCGGCGCTCAGGATGTGGCACGCACGCGACCGCAGCGATCGCGGCATAGGGGACGACGGCATCGCTGGCCAGCGCACCGCAGCGCACGTGCAGCGCGTCAGCGGCCAGGGACACTGGCCGTACCAGCGTGGCGCGGTAGTCGGCCAGCAAATAAAGCAGGCCCCAAGCCGTCAATGCCGTAGCGACCCAGGCAGCAAACGGGGACCACAGGAAATGCAGCAGCATATGCGCGATCGGGATGTCAAACACCATCAGCCACACCCAGGCCAACTGGTTGCTGGCGTTGCCGCCTGCGTGGGCGGTTGAAAAATGCTGCTCGCCTTCGAACACCGGCAGCTTGCGCATGAACAGGCCGTAGTACCAGACGCGCGCCTCGAATTCCATCAGGCGGCCGGTAACTCCTTTGCCAAAGCGGCGCTGGATGGCACGCGCCAGTACGCGGTCGGAATTGGCGTCGGCCAGCAATGCGCGCCGGACGCCCAGCAGTAGCCAGGCGGCGAGGGTAATTTCCGCAATGGCAAAGAGCACAGGCGGCGCCACGCGCAGGCGGTCAATTTCGCGCCATACGAGTTTGTCGGCATCGGGGATGGCAAGGCTGCCGAAGGCTAGTCCCAGCATCAGCATGCTGGCGGATTTTTTCAGCCAATCCTTCCATGCGGGCCGGCAAATCAGCAAATATGCAACAGGGAATGTAACCAAAAGATCCAATAGCAAGGGCCATTCCGGATGCCCCAGCGGATTGCCCTGCATGCGGTAAAGGGTGAGGTGGCCAGCGAGCGTAGCGACGAACAACAGCATAAACCAGTTGTTTCTGCTCAGGCTGTGAGTCATTTAAATCTCCAGTGCTTGTACTTGTCAATTATAGAAAACAATCGTACTACATATTGACACGAAAGCATCTACGCCACATTCTTTCGATTCACAATCTACATTTTGATGGGGGTTGCATGACTGAGGCCGGTCTGTCTCCTTCCTCGCAAGCGATGCTGGCCTTGCGCGAGCAGGTGATCGAAGCCTGGTGCAAGTCGGCACGCGAGACGCTGCACAAGGCCGGGAGCTTGCCCGAGCCGATTCTGCTGAATACCTTGCCGACCTTTTACGAACGCTTGGCGCGCCTCTTGACGCCGGAGCATTACCAGGCCGGCGGCGTCGACGTGGCGCTTATCGCGCAAGAACACGGCGGCGAGCGGGCGCGCCTGAGCGGCTATGACACCACCACCCTGATCCGCGAATACCAGCTGTTCCGCCAGGTCCTGTTCCGCATGCTGCATCAGGGCGGCGTGCAGCTCACGCACGAACAGCGCGAAGCAATCGCCACCTCGATCGACAGCGCCATCCGCGAAAGCGTGACGGCCTTCGCCCTGATCCAGTCGGCCCTGCGCGAGCAGTTCATTGCCGCCCTCACGCATGACTTGCGCACGCCGCTGTCCACCGTCAGCGTGGCGGCTCAGGTGATCGAAAGCAAGGCGCCGAGCGCGGACATACGCAAGCTGGCCGAACGCATCGTGGTGAATGCCCAGCGCATCGAAGTCATGACGCGCGACCTGCTGGATTGCATGGTATTCGAAGGCGGCCAGCGCCTGCCGCTGCATCTGGAAGAATTCGACCTGGCCCTGCTGGCCTATGAGGTGGTGCAGCAAACGATCGAGCGCGGCGCCACTCAGGTGGAGGTGGCGTTCGAATCAGCGAGCGGGCACTGGTGCCGCGCGTCGCTGCAGCGCGCACTGGAGAACCTGCTGGGCAATGCGATCAAATACCGTACGCCGGGCACGCCGATCAAGGTCAGGGTGGGCTGCAACGCGCAGCGCGTGCAACTTTCGGTGCACAACGAAGGCGAACCGATTCCGGTGGAAGAACTGGAAT
>DASWTB010000083.1:0-4124 GCA_036402315.1 Pseudoduganella sp.
TGTACCGGTAAATGGCCGGAAGTCTGCATGCTGCGCGCCTTGGCCTGGCGTACCGCTTCCAGGAAAATTTCCGGCGTCATGGTGTTTTCGGTGATCTTGACGAAATCCACGCTGCGCGACTGCAGGTAATCCAGCGCCTTGCTGACTTCTTCCGGCGTGCCGACTTCGATGGTGCCTTTCCAGAGCGGCTTGTAGCCTTCCAGTTTCGGCCCCGAGGCAAGGATGGTTGGCCCCACCAGCTTGCCCTGGTTGATCAGGTCGCGCCAATCGAGCACAGTGTCGGACAGGTCGCCGGCACAATCGCGCACTGTGGTGATGCCGTGGGCAAGGTAGAGGCCCAGCAGCTGCTTGTTTTCATCGATCAGCGCGGGGCCCCCGCCGAAGTGCACGTGGGTGTCCCACAGGCCCGGCATCAGGTATTTGCCAGGCAGCTTGACGGTGCGCTTGGGTGAATAGTCCCTCAACTTTGCATGGTCGACCACAGCGATGATATCGCCGCCCTTCAGCAGCACTGCCTTGCCTTGCACCAGCTGGCCGGAAGCCACGTCGACAATCGTCGCCTGCGTCAACGCCACATCGGCAACCACTCGTCCCGCAGCCTGCGCGCTGCCTAACGCCCCCAGCACCAGCAAGGCGCCAACCGAAAGTTTAGTCATCTTCATGCACACATGGTACACACGCGGCAAGTCGCATACTAGCCGGCGATACAACCCGAAACATACGAAAGCCCGGGGGATCGCGAGCTTTCGCATGCCTCAGTAGATGATCGCAATGCGCCGCTGCATGCGGCGCACCAGCCAGGACAAGAGCGTGCACAGGACGAAATACACCAGCGCCACAAAGACGTACATTTCGACCAGCCGCCCGTCGCGCTGCGCGATCTTGCTGGCGGCACCGACGAAGTCGGGAACGGAGAGCACGTACACCAGCGACACGTCCTGGAACAGCACGATGGTCTGCGTCAGCAGCACCGGCAGCATGTTGCGGAAGGCCTGAGGCAGAACCACCTTCGACATGGTCTGCCAGTAGTTCATGCCAAGCGCATGCGCTGCATGGACCTGCCCTTGGGGGATGGCTTGTATGCCGCCGCGCATGATCTCGCAGTAGTAGGCAGCCTGGAACAGGGTGAAGGTAACCAGCGCAGACATGAAGGTGCCGACTTTCACGGGCTCGGAAGCGCCGATCATCCACGCGGCAATGTAGGGCACCAGGAAGTAAAACCAGAAGATCACCAGCACCAGCGGCACCGCGCGCACCAGGTTGACATAGCCCGCCGCAGCGAGCGATAACAGGCGCAGCGAGGAAAGGCGCGCCATCGCCAGCAAGGTCCCCAGCGCCACGCCGCCCAGCATTGCCAGCACGGTCAGCTTGAGCGTGAACACCATCCCGACCTCGAACAGGTAGACCCAGGAATTGGCGATCACGCTGAAGTCGAAGTTCGCTAACATCACGCAGCCCTCCGCGCCTCGCCGCCCAGCGTGCCGGGCAGCGCGAGGCGGCGTTCGAGCAGGGTCATGCCGGCAACAACGATGATGTTGGCGATGACGTAGATCGTGGTGGCGGCGGCAAACGCTTCAAAGAACTGGAAAGTGAACTCCTGCATCGAGCGCGCGCTGGCGGTCAGCTCCATCAGGCCGATGGTCAGCGCGACGGAGCTGTTCTTGATGATGTTGAGGAATTCGCTGGCCAGTGGCGGCAGCACGATGCGCAGGCCAAGCGGCAACAGCACGTATTCGTAGGCCTGCAGGCGCGACAATCCCAATGCCAGCGCCGCCAAATGCTGGCCGCCGGCCAGCGCATTGATGCCGGCGGCCACCTGTACCGCGACGCGTGCGGAGGTAAAGAAGCCCAGGCACAGAACGGCCGTCACGAAGGGGGCATTCGGCAGCGCCTTGAGCCAGTCGCCTGCCGCGCGCGGCAGCAGTTCGGGCAGCACGAAGTACCACAGGAACATCTGCACCAGCAGCGGGATATTGCGGAATACCTCCACCCAGCAGATGGCGAAGCGGCGCAGCCAGCGCTTGGGGCCGGTGCGCAGCGTGCCGACCGCAATGCCCAGCACCAGCGCGATCACCCAGCCGGCCAGCGAGGTCGCCAGTGTCCACGCCAGGCCGGACCACAAGGTATCCCAATAACTATGCACACCGTCCGGGGACAGTTCCCAGAAGATGCGCCAGTTCCAGTTGTAGTGCATGCTATCTGTAAGCAGCCGGGTCCGGCGAATCGGTCGGCTTGGCCAGCACTGCCTTCAGGTTGGCCGGCATGGGGAAGTTCAGGTTCACGCCGCGCGGCGGGATCGGGCTCATGAACCACTTCTTGTAAATGCGCTGGATCTCGTCGGACTGGTAGACCTTGCGCAAGGCCTCGTCGACCGACTTCTTGAACGGCATGTCATTCTTGCGCATCATGATGCCATAGGGCTCGACCGACATCGCCTCCTTGCTGACCGCGAAATCGACCGGCGCCTTGGAGGTGGCCACCTGCGCCGCCAGCAGGATATCGTCGTTGGCCTCCGCCTCGGCACGTCCCGTTTCCAGCATCAGGAAGGATTCCGGATGGTCCTTGCCGATCAGGATCTTCATGCCAAGCTTGCGCTCATTATTCAGGATCGTCATCTGCTTCAGCGTGGTGGTGCCGGCAGTCGCCACCAGCACTTTGCCCTTCATGTCTTCCAGCGCCTGGATATTGGCCGACTTCTTGGCCAGCAGCCGGCTGGAGATCACGAACATGGTCGGCGCGAACGCCACCTGCTGCTGGCGCTCCGCATTATTGGTGGTGGAGCCGCATTCAAGGTCGATGGTGCCGTTGGCCATGAGCGGGATGCGATTGGCGGAAGTGACCGGGTTGTAGACCACCTTCAGCCCCGGCATCGCGAGCTGCGTTTTCAGGTGCTCGACGACTTTCAGGCACAGGTCCACCGAGTAGCCCTGGTACTGCTGCTTGTCATCGAGATAAGAGAATGGGATCGATCCGTCGCGTACGCCCAACACAACTTGCCCGGTACGCTTGATCTTGGCGAGCGTGCCAGTGGGTTCCTGGGCGCTGGCTGCAGCGGCCAGGCAGAAAAGGGGAAGCAGGCGCAGAAAGGTCATGGTGTCCTCCGCTGGCGGGGACAAGGCCCCGCCCTGTTAGTGGATGATACGCGCTAAAAAGTCCCGTGCGCGCTCGGAACGGGGCGCGCCGAAGAATTCGTCCTTGCTGCAGTCTTCCAGGATGCGGCCTTTATCCATGAAGACCACGCGGTTGGCCACTTTGCGGGCAAAGCCCATTTCGTGGGTCACTACCATCATGGTCATGCCATCCTGCGCCAAGCCGACCATAACATCCAGTACTTCATTGATCATTTCCGGGTCCAGGGCGGACGTCGGCTCGTCGAACAGCATGGCGATCGGGTCCATCGCCAGGGCGCGGGCGATGGCCACGCGCTGCTGCTGGCCGCCGGAGAGCTGGTTCGGGAATTTGTCCTGGTGCGCCAACAGGCCGACGCGGTCCAGGTATTTCAGGCCCTTCTCATTGGCCTCGTCCTGCGAGCGGCGCAGCACCTTGACCTGGCCCAGGGTCAGGTTTTCGCGCACCGACAGGTGGGGAAACAGCTCGAAATTCTGGAAAACCATGCCGATCCGGGCGCGCAAGGCCGACAAATCGGTACCTTTGGCGCCAACCGAGGTGCCGTCGACAATAATTTCCCCCTGCTGGAACGGCTCCAGGCCATTGACCGTCTTGATCAGGGTCGATTTGCCCGAGCCGGACGGTCCACAGATCACCATGACGTCGCCTTTGGCTACCTCGGTGCTGCACTCTGTGAGCACCTGAAAGTTGCCAAACCATTTACTTAAGTCTTTAATTGCGATCATCTTTTTTGGGTTTCAGCAGTTTTATTCTTGCTTGACAGTGGCCTAGAACCGCAAGGATACTTCGGGACTTGCTTAATAGCTCATCAAAATAGCTATTCATTCTAACGGCAAATCCGCCCTACTTCAGGAATCTTGCTTATGGCCAACAAAAACCGCCTGACCACCTATATCCTCGTCGGCCTGGCGCTGGGTATCCTCACCGGCTACGCCATCAATGTCTCGCAAGCAGCGCCACAAGCTGCCAGCTTTGCGGACTACATGTCCCTTATT
>DASWTB010000084.1:0-1646 GCA_036402315.1 Pseudoduganella sp.
GCTTCCGCGTCATCGACTCGACTCGCAGCATTGCCGACATCCAGGCCGAGCTGGCCCAGATCGTGGGAGCGCTTGCTTGAGCGGCCAGGTCTATCCATGGCAGCAGGGCGCCTGGGCGCAGCTGCAGCAGCTGCGCCAGCGCATGCCGCACGCCATCCTGTTCCACGGCGCCAATGGCATCGGCAAGGCTGACTTCATCGAACAGTTCGCCCAGGCCCTGCTGTGCGAGAACGCGCGGCCGGACGGCCATGCCTGCGGCGAGTGCCCGAGCTGCGGCTGGTTCCAGCAGCACAGCCACCCGGATTACCGCCGCGTGCGGCCGGAGATCTTCGAGGACGAGGCGGGCGAAGGCGAGGAGGGCGAAGACAAGAAAGCTGCCAAGAAAGCGCCTTCCAAAGAGATCAAGATCGAGCAGATCCGTGCCCTGGCCGACTTCATGAACATCTCGACCCACCGCCAGGGCTTGCGGGTGGTCGTCCTGTATCCGGCCGAAGCGCTGAACATGCCAGCCTCGAATGCCTTGCTGAAGACGCTGGAAGAACCGCCGCCCGGCACCGTTTTCCTGCTGTCCTCGAATGGCCTGGACCGCGTGCTGCCGACCATCCTGTCGCGCTGCCGCAAGTTCGCCATGCCGATGCCCTCGCATGCCGAAGCCCTGGGCTGGCTCCAGGCGCAGGGCGTGCCGGACGCCGACAGCTGGCTGCGCGAGCAGGGCGGCTCGCCGCTGGCGGCCGCGGCTGCCTCCGAAACGGGCAATCGCGAGGAATTGGATACTTTCCTGCAGTACCTGGCCCGTCCCAGTGTGGAAGGCGCATTGAAAACTGCCGACAAATTGCAGAAAGTACCACTGACTGCCTTGGTTTCGTGGCAACAACGCTGGCTTTACGATCTGTTTTCGTACAAACTTGCAGGTAACATCCGTTATTATCCCCGTTACCAGCGCGAGCTGGCCGGACTGGCGGACAAGGTGAACATCAGCCGCCTGATGGGAGCGATCAAGGGCGCCAACGAAAGGCGCGCGACCTCCGACCATCCGCTGTCGCCGAAACTGTTTATTGAAGATATGCTTCTTGACTACACTGCTTGCTGTAGCTGAAGAAAGGAAAAAATGAGCGCAAGCCCTAACGATCCAGGCACCGCAGCCGTCAACCGGCCGACGGTGTTGTCCCTCGCAATCAAGGAAAAGGCGGCCCTGTATGCGGCCTATATGCCTTTCCTGAAGCATGGCGGCATGTTCGTGCCAACCCAGAAGCCCTACAAGATTGGTGACGAGATTTACCTTCTGTTGACGCTGATGGACGACCCGAACAAGTACGCTATTGCCGGCAAGGTTGTCTGGATTACGCCGCCTGGCGCGGCCAACAACAAGACCCAGGGTATCGGCGTGCATTTCCCGGACGACGAGACCGGTACCCGCACCCGCCTGCGTATTGAAGAAATCCTGGGCGCCGCACTGCGCTCGTCCCGTGCCACCCACACGCTTTAACGAATGACGAAGTTCCGCCATCGCATCGCCACGCTGGATGACCTGCCGGCCATTGTCGCGATCTACAACAGCACCATTGCCTCCCGTGAAGTGACTGCCGATACCGAACCGGTGACGGTCGAATCGCGCCTGCCGTGGTTCCACGACCATCAGCCGGAGC
>DASWTB010000085.1:0-2163 GCA_036402315.1 Pseudoduganella sp.
CTTGCCGGCTTGTCGGCACGAAGAGCGCCCAGGTGGCCAAGGTTTTTCAGGCCGGCCAGGCCGACCAGCCAGTTGCGCAAGGCCATCAGCCGGTTAACCCAGCCCGGCGTCTGGCGAACCACGTGAAGATAGAATTCCAGCGCGCAGGCGTCGCTATCAGGGGCCGGAACCTGGTAGCAATCGTGGAAGTAGGCGCCCGGCAGGCGCTTACTGGCCTCGCTCCGGGCAGGCACCGCCGCTGGAATGACTTTTCCCATCATTTGCGCAGCAATGCCCACAGCGAATATGCGCCTGCCGCAGTTCCGACCGGGACGTTGAACAGAGCGATGACGCTGTAGATAACGAGCACCGTGCGGGCGGCGCGGGAACCATTCAGGAAGGCGGCAGCAGCGACGATTTCCAGCAGGGAGAAGGCGACCAGCACGCCGAGGACGATCGGGCCGATGCTCGTGATTACGTCGTAGACAACGGGGGCATCGTGTATGACTTCCGCAAAAGCGCGGAAGAAGACCGCCAGGCAGGCCAACAGGAAAAGGGAGAGAACGCCAAGGACGATGTGGATGATCGCGGCGATCTTTGAATGGTTATCCAGCATTTGACTGTTATTTATTTTGCAAATGCTGAAGTGTGCAGCGCCGCGCTGTTTTTGACAAGCACGGCGCCGAAGGCGGGAAGATTACTTCAGGCTTTCGATCAGGTCGATATACTGCTGCTTGGCGTCGTCCTGGCTGGTGCCGGCCAGGGCCGCCCATGCGTCGTACTTGGCGCGGTTGACGAAGTCGGTCATGCCTGGACGCTCGCCGGTGGCATCGCCTGCCGAGCCTTGCTTGAACAGGGCGTAGATCTTCAGCAGGGTCATGTTGTCCGGGCGTTCCGGCAGGTTCTTGGAATCGGCCATTGCTTGGTCGAACTGTTCTTGCAGGCTCATGGTGTCTACCTTTGGCTTAGTGGAGTTATGAAGCGCCATCATACAAAAGAAAACTGCCCAAGCCTTAGAGTATAGGCTCCAATTGCTACTCTTGCGTCACCACGGTGGGCAGGAACCAGGCGCCGCCCGGCGCGATCAACCGGCACATGCCGGTCGTGGATGCGGCGATGAGCTGGAAACGCTTGCCGTTCCAGCCCAGGGTCCTGGACGTCCAGCAGTCGCCGAGGCCTCGTCCCTTATGCTCTTCGCCGATTCTGCCCTTGGCGTACTTGCCGCCGGTAGTGGTCGCCAGCGTTGGCCGGAATGGCGGCTTGTCGTTGACCACCCAGTACCCGGTTCCAGCGTTGTAAGCCGCTATCCAGCAGCGCATGGAAACCAGCATCTGGCTGGAAGAAAGCCTGCGCGCTTCCAGCGAATACAGCTTCTCATCGTCAAACAGTTCTTCGCAGTCGTCCGCCTTTACGCTGGCGCGCAGCGCGGCTACCAGCTCCTTGCGATGGCTGGCGATGAACCGATCGTCCGCCTTCTTCGGTCCGGCGATGGGCGCGGGCAGGAACTTCGGCCTGGCCGCTGCGGGCGGGACGCTGGATTCAGGCCGCGAGCCTTTGCGGACCACCGCACCAGGCGTGTCAATACGCCCCTGGTACTCGTCCATCTTCAGCAGGACAGCTGCGGCACCGTCGTCAGATATCTCGCCCCAAAGCTGGTTGCCGCGATGCAGTTCGACGGTGGCATGTTTTGGCAGCGCTTCCAGCAGGGTGGCGACCTGCGCCGGTGACAGCTCGGCGAGCCTGGTTTCGCTGGAAAATTCAAGGGCTCCAGATGCCGCGTCGTTGATCCAAAGTTCGAGCTTGAACTTTGCCGGCATGCGCGCGATCGCTTCGCTTTCCTCATAGTGCGCGAGCATGACTTGCCCGCTGACTTGCTGGCCTGCGCCGGCGTGCCGGGTCAGCAGGATGGAGGCCGCCAGGCCGTCGCTGCGGTCTCCGCCATATCCGGCTGCGCGGCAGGTGCCGGTATTGTCGCAAGCCAGTTCCCATTCATTGTGTTCGAAACGCAGGCCCGACGGGTTGAAGGCAAGGGCGTGAAGCGGCAGCAGTGCCGCGGCGAGGGCAAGAATCAGTCGCATGGATCGTCCTGTGGTTGCGCGCTGTGCGGCGCACAATAAAAAAACGGCGGTTCAAGACAAGCCGTTTTGGCCAGCCTTGAACCGCCGTTCTGGCGGTAAGCCTGAA
>DASWTB010000086.1:0-4433 GCA_036402315.1 Pseudoduganella sp.
CCATCTATTCGGCGAACCTCACCTTCGGCAAGGCCTACAAGCCCATCCTGGACGAACTGGGCCTGACCTATACCCAGTACATCACCGTCATTGCGCTGTATGAGGAATCCAGCCAGATGGTGAGCGAGCTTGGCGCAAAGCTGTTCCTCGAGTCGAACACCCTTACGCCCATCCTGAAAAAACTGGAAGCGATGGGATACGTCACGCGCCAGCGTAGCGCCGCCGATGAACGCCAGGTGCTGGTCAGCCTGACCGGCGAGGGGCGCGCACTGCGCGAGCGCGCCTATAGCGCGAGCCTGCGCGATGCCTGCGGCTTGACCGGCGAGCAATTCGCCGAGACGCGCGATGCCGTGCTCAAGCTGCGCAACAACCTGGCTAAATCCCTGGACAAATAAGCCGAGGCAATTGCATTAATTACAACCTGTTCGGGTCCTGGTTCAAAATAAATATCGCATCCGATGTAATCGCATCCGCTTGACATCCCGCCTTGTGCGGCTATACTCATGTTCATCGAATGCGACTGCATCGTATGCGATCCAAATAAATCACTTAATGGAGTAACACATGAGCAAGATCACCAAAGTCCTCGCCACCGGCAAAACCCGCACCACCCCTGTCGATTCCGCCATCTTTTCCGGTAACCCTGAGGGCCAGCTCGATATCCACCTGACCACGCCAGGCAATCCGGCTGGCCGCGTGATCGATATCCAGGCGACCCAGCCGCATCCGCTCGCCGAGCAGCTGTTTGCCGGCGCCTGGTCGGCGTGCTACTCGGGCGCTGTCGGCCTGGCCGCCAAGGAAAAGAAAGTCGCCCTGCCGGCCGATACCCACGTCGAAGTCGAAGTAGACCTGGGCCAAGGTACCGGTGGCTATTTCCTGCAGGCGCGCCTGACCGTGTTCGCACCAGGCGCCGACCACGCTGCCGTGTCTGAGGTAGCGCATTTTGCCGATGTGATCTGCCCGTACTCGAAAGCTGTGCGCGGGAATATCGACGTTGTGATCAATGTCGTCACTGCATAAGGGATACAAGATGTAACCAATGTTGCAACGGACGTGCCTCTGGAGCATCTTAGCAAGACAATAATTCCAGAGGACGTCCACTATGAAAATGAGCATAGGATTTGCCCCGGTCGCAGCAGCGGGCATGCTCGCGCTGGCGGCCTGCAGCACGCTGCAGCCGATCCAGACAGCGCATCCCGCAGCCGAAGCCCCAATGCCTGTGCCGGCTGCCGTACCGCCCGCGCCAGTTGCAGCACCGGCAATGGCCGATAGGCGTACATCAGTAAAGCCCGCCCCGGTGCTGGCCTACTCCCCTGGCATAACGGCGCCAATGCCGCACATCGCGCGTTTGCCGGAATCCACAGATAAATTCCCCGACAAGGATGGCAACAAATCCGTCCTGGTAAACGAGCAGCCAGTTTCGACCTTCAGCGTCGACGTCGACACCGCCTCCTACGCCTTCGTGCGCCGCCTGCTGTCCGATGGCCGCATGCCTCCGCAGCAAGCAGTGCGCGTAGAGGAAATGGTCAACTACTTCCCGTACAACTACGCTACCCCGGCCAGTCCCAGCCAGCCGTTCGCCGTGACGACCGAGGTGATGCCGAGCCCATGGCAGCAGGGCAACCAGCTTGTCCACATCGCCCTCAAAGGCTACGACATCAAGGCGGCAGAACGCCCGCGCGCCAACGTGGTGCTGCTGGTGGACGTTTCCGGTTCGATGGGCCCGCGCGACCGCCTGCCGCTGCTGCAGCAAGGCTTCCGCCTGTTCGCCGAACAGCTGCGCGACGACGATATGGTCTCCATCGTCACCTACGCCAACGGCACCACCGTCGCACTCGAGCCGACCAGCGGCAAGGACAAGCAGAAGATCATCGACGTGATCAACAATCTGCATGCCTCGGGCGGCACCGCCGGCGGCGACGGCCTGCAGCGCGCTTACGCCCAGGCCGAGCGCAACTTCGATCCGAAGGCAGTGAACCGCGTGATCCTGGCAACTGATGGCGATTTCAATATCGGCATCACCGATCCGAAGCAGCTCGAAAAATTCATTGTCGACAAGCGCAAGTCCGGCGTCTACCTGTCGGTCTTCGGTGTCGGCATGGGCAACCTGAACGACGCCCTGATCCAGCGCCTGACCCAGTCCGGCAACGGCAACGCTGCCTACATCGACACCCTGCTGGAAGCACGCAAGGCATTGGCGCAAGAACTCGGCTCGACCATGTTCCCGATTGCGAATGACGTGAAAGTGCAGGTCGAATTCAACCCGGCGCAAGTCGCGGCATACCGCCTGGTTGGCTACGAAACGCGCATGCTGAATCGCCAGGACTTCAAGGACGACAAGGTCGATGCGGGCGACATGGGCGCCGGCCACACCGTGACCGCCATCTATGAGATCACGCCTGCCGCCAACGCGGGCAAGCTGGTCGACCCGCTGCGCTACGAACAGCCGGGCAAGAAAAAAGCCGACGCATCGGGCAAGAACGAAGAGCTGTGCTTTGTGAAAGTGCGCTACAAGCTGCCGGGCCAATCGGCCAGCAAGCAACTGGAGCACGCCGTGCGGGCCGACCGCGCACGCGACTCGGTCGACGCGGCGCCGGATGACCAGCGCTTTGCTGTCGCCGTCGCAGCCTTCGGCCAGCGCCTGCGTGGCGAGCAGCAGGTGGCGGACTTCAGCTACGGCGACATCGCCAGGCTCGCGGAAGGTGCACGCGGCGCCGACCGTGACGGTTATCGCGCCGAATTCGTGAAGATGGTACGAATGGCGGAATCGCTCGGCACGGTCGGTCCTACTGCACAACGCTGATGCAGCTTAGTTGAGCGTGACGTTCCAGTTGCGCTCAACGCACTTCACATAATTGCCGGCGATGAGCGCGTTGTAAGGCGTCTGGTAGCTCACCAGCTGGCACTGGTAATCGCCGCCGCTGTTCCAGTTCTTCTCCCAATAGATGTTGTAGGCAGCGGAACTGGAAGGGCCGAAGCGCTGCATGGTGGCGCACGACAGCTGCTCGCCCGCCACGTTCCAGCCGAGGTCCGCCGCGAACTGCCGGTAATAATCGATGCGGTTCTGGGCCGCCGGCTTTTCGCTGCCGGTGCCGCATTCCGCATTGATGATCATGATGGTGGTGGCGAAGTTGTTCCCCGCACCGGCGGCGATGTCGCTGGCGTTGGGGACCCAGCTTCCGTCGATCACATGCAGCATCGATGGCTTGGGCGGTTGCGGGTAGACGAAGAAGAACGTGGCCGAGGCCAGGTTCAGCCACGTCGACGCCACCTGATCCGGATTCTTCAGCAGCACCGACTGGTCGCCGTTGAACATCACCTGCGAGAACGGGCCGTAGTTGTAGTTGTACGAGAGCTGCTTGGCGCCGCGCCCAAAATACTTCTTGTAGCTGCCATCGGCGTTCTTGCCGCAGGTCCAGACCGTGTTGAAGACCGGGTCCGCACACTCGGTGTTGTAGCCACAGCCCGGGCCATCCTCGCTGCAGCCCAGCTCGCGCAAGTATTTCAGGCCCTGCCGCCACTGTGGCTGCGGCAGGCTGGCATTGTGCTCGCCCGTCTCCTGCGCAAAGTGGGCGAACATGGTGGCCAGCGAGTGGCGGCAGATGTTGTCCGCATTGCGGCCGTCGGTGTAGTCGCCGCACACTGCCGGGAACTTGGCCACCGCCTGCAGGAAGCGCCGATATTCATAGCTCGCTTCGCGCAGGGGGAAGTAATAATCCCATTTCGCCGGCGGCAGCAAACGCTCGACACGCTTGACGTTGGCCGGATTGCCGGCAGCGCCCGGCGCCACGGCTTCCACCGCCGCGTTATCGAGCGTCCGGATGGACGCTTTAACACTGCGGAAGAAGTCGTTGTCAGTCAGCGCCATTTCGCGCGCTTCCGCCTGCGCCTTGGTTGGTACGCCGCCGGGTTGCGTTGGCGGGTCGCCAGGATCGGTGGGCGGGTCGGTTGCCTCGCCGATGTACTTCCACGGACCCCAGGTATCGGCCTGGCTTGGCGCATTCCCTTGCGTCCACCACTTCGCTTCGTACTGCTTGCTCTGGTAAATGGCGCACATGCCCGCGGTATACACCTGGCTCGCGCTCCACGCCGGGCAGGATGCGCTGGCGCTGGCCACCACGCCCTGCGCCAGCGTGCGTGCAGGCGGCGTTGAGTCGGCGCCGCTGCCGCCGCCGCAAGCGGACAGCAGCAGCGAGACGCCGAGTAATGCATAGCTGATCGTTCGCATATTGCTGTCCTCCCTTTACTGGAGCGCCACCGGCAGGTCCGGGTACTCTTCGCTGAGCGCATAGCGCACGCCGTTCACCGTGATCGTGTAGGCGGAAGGACCGCTGATCGGCAAGGTGTAATTCAGCGTCAGCGAGACCGATGCGCCGGGCGCCAGCGATTGCCATGCCGGGATCGTGAACTTGGCGCGGTTGAAGTTGGCCTTG
>DASWTB010000087.1:0-6640 GCA_036402315.1 Pseudoduganella sp.
GCAATCTGCCACAAATCTCATAATCCGAAATTTGTGGCAGATTGCCGGAGCTGACCCCGACTTTCAAGATGCACTGGCGGCGGTGAAGCTGGCGGCTAGCCATTCGGCTACGGCCTTGATGCGTCCGATGCCGATGGCGTCGCGGTGGCTTAGCAGCCAGACTTCGCGCGTGACTTCTACCCCGCCCAGCCGTATCAGGCCGGGCATCTTTTCCATCATGCAGGGCAATAGCGCGAGGCCGACGCCGGCGCGGCAGACTTGCACCATGCTGCCCAGGCCATTCACGCGCAATGCGACCTGGCTGCGCGGCACCACGCGGTCCAGCCAGCGCGTTTCGGGCAGGCGTGCCAGCGTGGCATCGTAGCCGATCCACGGCTGGGCACTCCAGCTGGCGCTATCGATCCCGGCATATTGCGCGGCGCCGAACACTGCCATCGGTAATTCGCCCAGCCGGCGCATGACCAGCGCCGCGTCTTCTACGGGGCGCGCAAGGCGCAGCGCGAAGTCGGTCTCGCCACGTGCGAACGAAACATTGTTGTTGTCAGCAAGCAGGTGAAGTTCCAGGCCGGGATGTTCTGCGCGCAGCGCCGTCACGTGCTCGGCCAGCCAGAAGTCGAACAGGAAGTCGATGGCGCTGATGCGTACCACGCCGACTGCAGCCTGCGATTCACGCGATGAGGCCAGCAGCATCGCCTGCACATTTCCCGCTACGGTGTGGCCATATTCGACGAAGGTGCGGCCGGCTGCGGTCAGTTGGTAGCCGGTGGTATCGCGCAGGAACAGGCGCAGGTCCAGTTCCTTTTCAGCCGCGGCCACCCGCCGGCTGATGGTCGATGCGTCGACGCCAAGCTCGCGCGCAGCAGCGCTCATGCTGCCGCATCGGGCCAATGCCAGGATCAAGGGTATGTCATTCCAGTCGAAGGAGTTCACTTTGTTCCTATCCATGCAGAACTGCAAAACGGCTTTGCAGGCTTGTGCGTTCCCTTACGCGCGACCACTGCCTACTATGGCTTCCATCACCAACTACTCACACATAAAGGAAATGCCATGACCCTCACCATCAAGGTCGCTGACGGAAGCTTCAACTGCCACGTTGCGCGGCCAGCCACGCCAGGCCCGCATCCGGTCGTGGTCGTGCTACAGGAGATCTTCGGCGTCAACGCCGGCATCCGCAGCATTGCTGCCGACTATGCGGCCAAAGGCTTCATCGCGGTTTGTCCCGACCTGTTCTGGCGCGCCGAACCGGGACTGGACATGTCCGAAGCCAAGGAAGGCGACTGGGCCAAGGGCTTCGCCCTTTACAGCGCCTATGACCGCGATAAGGGCGTGCAGGATATCGCCGCCACTGTCGCTGCTGCCCGCACCATGCCGGGTGCAAACGGCAAGGTCGGCGTCACCGGCTATTGCCTGGGCGGCTTGCTGACCTTCCTCGCCGCTGCGCGCACCGATGCCGATGCTTTCGTCGCCTACTACGGCGGCGGCACCGACCAGTATGTCGATGAAGCAGTCAACATCAAGCGCCCGATGATCTACCACCAGGCCAACGAGGATGAGTACATCGACAAGGCCGCGCAAGCAAAGATCAACGAGGCGCTGTCCGCCAATCCAAACATCCAGGTCTTCAACTACCCTGGCCGCAACCATGCTTTCGCGCGCCCCGGCGGGCACCATTTCCATGCCGGCGACGCTGCTTTGGCCAATGGCCGCACCGACGCTTTCTTCACACAGCAGCTTGCAATGTAACATACCCTGAAAGGACTACAGCCATGAAAAACTTCGATTCTTCGCGCCGTTCCGCCCTGGTTGGCAGCGCAAGCCTTGCGGCTGCCGCCGCTGCTGCAGCCCTCCCTTCCGCCAGTGCTACCGCCGCTCCCGGTGCCAGCATGAAAAAGACCGCGGCCTTCATCACGACCCGTGACGGCGTGGATATCTATTACAAGGATTGGGGCCCGCGCAACGGCCAGCCGATCGTGTTCAGTCACGGCTGGCCATTGAGTTCGGATAGCTGGGAATCGCAGATGTTTTACCTGGCTGGCCAGGGCTATCGCGTGATCGCGCATGACCGCCGCGGCCATGGCCGTTCCAGCCAGCCGTGGGAAGGCAATGACATGGACCACTACGCCGACGACCTGGCCCAGGTCATCGAGGCGCTGGACCTGAAAAATGCGGTGCTGATCGGCTTCTCGACCGGCGGCGGCGAGGTGGCGCGCTATGTTGGCCGTCATGGCACCAAGCGCGTCGCCAAGCTGGCCCTGGTATCGGCCGTGCCGCCCCTGATGGTGAAAACCGCCGATAATCCGGGCGGGCTGCCGCTGGAAGTCTTCGACGGCATCCGTGCCGGTTCGGTCAAGGACCGCTCGCAGCTCTACC
This sequence comes from Pseudoduganella sp., assembly GCA_036402315.1. Taxonomy (GTDB): domain Bacteria; phylum Pseudomonadota; class Gammaproteobacteria; order Burkholderiales; family Burkholderiaceae_D; genus Rugamonas. Next base: position 2,371 of record DASWTB010000087.1, read on the forward strand.
TCGATATCGCCTCAGGCCCGTTCTACGGCTACAACCGGCCGGGCGCCAAGCCTTCGCAGGGCATCATCAACTCGTGGTGGATGCAAGGCATGATGGGTGGCCATAAGAATACCTACGATTCGATCAAGGCCTTCTCCGAGACGGATTTCCGCGCCGACCTGACCAAATTCGACAAGCCGACGCTGATCATCCATGGCGACGACGACCAGATCGTGCCGATCGATGCCGCCGGCCGTGCTTCGGCACGCATCGTCAAGCATGCGAAGCTGCTGGTCTACCCAGGCGCTCCGCATGGATTGACCGATACCCACAAGGACAAGGTGAACGCCGACCTGCTGGCATTCATCAAGGCCTGAGCCTCAGTTGATCGTCAGCGCGAGGTCGCGGCCGGCTGCGGCGGTGTTGCCGGCGTAGTCGGCTGCGTAGATGCGGAGCGTGTAGTCGCCCGGCGAAAGTTCGCTCACCTTCCAGCGTCCGGGCACCACTTCTCCCTCCGACAAATGGCTTAGCAGCGAGTAGGTGAAGCGCGTGGACTTGCTGCCGTAGACGGTAATGCCGCTGTCGGCGGAGTACACGACCTTCACAGCTTCGCGCTGCTTGGGCAGCTGGTCATACGTTTGCATGATCCGCGGCTGCTCGTAACCTGACACCGGTGAGCCATCGGCTTGCAGCAGCTGGTAGCCCAGTTTGTACAGACCGAGGCGGCGCCGCGCGAGGTTGCCGTCCATCTGGTCGAAGGCATCGACCACCACGTTCACTTCTCCCAGGCTGCGCGGCACTTCCAGGCGCCTGCCTTTCTTGCCCGGCAGGCGTTTGTCGTAGGCGTCGTACAGGGCAATGCCCTGGATCACCGGCGCAATGGTATCGCGCAGGCCGGGGAACGGCAGCGCGAGCGGGTTCACCACGCGGCCGCGGTCATACAGGTTAAGGTGCACGTGGGCCATCTGGTTCACCACGCCGAGTTGTTCGCCGACATAGAAGCGCGTACCGCGGCGGACCCTGACACGCTCCGGCTTGCCTTTATCGTTGAGGAGCAGCTGGAAGCGGTCGTCCAGCGCACGGTTCTTCTTGTCGCGGCCAACCTTCATATGAATATAGCTGGTCGTGCCGAGGTTGATGCCTTCGCCGAGCGAGGCAAAGGCCCAGTTGGGGAGCGGATCGCTGACCTTGGCCTTTTCAACCACGTGCACCGAGCTGCCGACATCGGCCTGCACATCCAGTCCGGCGTGAAAGTGGTGGCGGCTGTCGCCGTCGTAGCTTCCCCTCACCTCGCCCATCAGGCCAACCACTTCGTGCGGCTGGTTTTGCGGCAGGACCGGCCACGGCATCTGGCCTTGCGTGCGCCGGGCCATAATGTCGCTTGCCACCACCGCTTGCTCGGCTTCCGGCTCAGCGCCACGTGCTGCCTGCTCCGCTGCGTGCGCGGTGCCAATCAGCGGCGCGACACCTGTTGCGTTCTGGATGGCGACCGGCTTCGACGGTGCGGTCGCGCCCGCGCCGGCATGCACCACACGGTGAAGCCGTTGCGCGGAGCCATCGCTCAGTACCAAAGTACCATTCGGCGCAAGCGCAAGGCTGCGCGGGCCGTAGACCTGAATATTTCCATCGATACCGGTGGCCGGGTCGGCTGGCCGCGCCGCGTCGGGCATCCCGGCCAGGCTGCCGTCCGGCGCCAGCTGCAGCAGCCGCCCGCGCGAAGACACGGCAATGTAGACGAATCCATCATGCGTCACCGCCAGCGCCATCGGACGGCGCAGCAGCGGTTCTTTTTCCAGTTCGGGCGCCACGGCAATGGTGACGACCGAACCATCGGCGTTGATGCGCCGCACGGCGTCGTTGCTGGTGTCGGCAATGTAGACACCATCTTTGCCCACGGCGATCCCGCAAGGGGTATCGAATTGCGCACCTTCGCCTACGCCATCGACGAAACCGGGCCGCCCGCTACCGGCCAGCGTGGTTACAGTGCCATCGGGTGCGATCTTGCGAATCCGGTCGTTATAGGTATCGGCGACATACACCATGCCGGCGCCATCGACCGCCACGCCGACCGGCCCGTTGAACTGTGCTTGCGCGCCCTGGCCGTCCGCAAAGCCGGCCACCCCACTGCCGGCAAGCGTTGACACGGTGCCGTCCGCAGCGATCTTGCGGATGGCATGGTTACCGGTATCGGCAACGTAGACATTGCCTTGCTTGTCGAGCGCTATGCCGGATGGCGTGTTGAAGGCAGCGGCGGCGCCAAGGCCCTCGCTGTAGCCTTCAAGGCCGCCGGCCAGCACGCGCGTGCTGCCATCGGGCCCCAGCACCGACACCGTGTTCCTGTCGCCGCCATCGGAAAAATAGACATTCCCCTGCTTGTCTACAGCAATCCCATACGGGTCAGCCAGCCCGGACTCGAGCAAGGTTTCCAGCCGCGCCGGCCAGGCCCGTTCGGTCGGCGCCGGGCCGCGCTTGACCAGTTGCGGCAAGCGCGGAGCCGCGCTGCGCGCTGCCGGGGAATAGTAAAAATAGCCACCCGCACCGGCCATCGCCAGCACCGCAGCTCCTATAAAAGTCAGTTTGATCGAGGTACGCACAGGGGCGATTGTACAGCCTACTGCTCGATCGTTTCACCACAAAGCAGGCCGAGCATGTTGTCCAGGTCACATGCCAGGCGGCTCTTGTTCCGCTTTACCGCCTCGTCGCGCAAACCTTGTGCGTAATAGCGGTAAGGATATTTGCGCAACACGCCGATGATCGGGCCCCAGTCTTCTGCCGGCAGCCAGGCCACAAGGGCCTGCCGCATCTCGTAGCCACCGACTCCTTCCATCGCCCGTGCCAGCAATTCGTGGTCATAGAACAAGTGCGCAATGCGCTTGCGCTTGTCGGCCAGGGCCAATTTCGATTGGCCTACAGCCGATATCGCTTCAGCTACCCACGTGGCGTCCAGCGGGCCGGCCTCGATTCGCTGCAGCTTCTGCTTGTCCAGTGCCATCACGGCGGCCAGGTATTCGCTGCGGCGTTCGGCGGCGAACTTGCGCAGGAAATCGCCGTACAGCATATGGAAGTAAGGCTCCCCTTCCGCCGGCCATTTGACGCCATTGCAATTCTCAGCGCCCGGCGCGCTGCATTGCGCAAACAGCGCTTCCTGCAATTCGCGACTGCTAGACGCGGCCAGGCGCCACTGCTCGCCCTTGCGCTGCCATTCGTACAGGAACGGCAGTGCCTCGCTCCCCGCGCATTTCCCGGCGCGGTGGCCGTTGTCCAGGTAGTAAAGCCGGCCGTTTACATTGTCGCGCACCGGGGCAGGAAAATCGAACGACGAAACATCGATCTCGTGTTCGAGCGCGACGATGCCGTCCCTGGTACGGCGCCACAGCACCTGGTGTTCGGGTGCGTCGGCGCAGGAAGGAACGTTCTCCCAGGTAGGACCGGTAAAGTTGTCGGTCAATCCGGATGGGTATTCGGAGCGCGGCGTCCAGCTGGCCAACACTGCGCATTGCGCGTCGCCGGGTATCTCGATCAGCGAGATACCGTACAACGGCACCTCGGCTGTCGCGAGCTGCTTCAGCCAGTCATCGTCCAGCGTGAATGTGCATTGCGGCTTCACGCTGCTGAAGCGCGGCTTGTCCGCAGGCTTGGCAATGTATGGCTGCATTGCGAGCCTGGTGGCAGGCGCCAGGCCCTCAAGCCGGTCAGCCGCGACGCCATTCACGGGCGTCTTGATGTCATTGGCGCGCAGCCAATCTAGCTTGCCCCGTAACTCTTTCTGATCGGTGGCGCTACAGTAATTCCCTACAGTCGCGATGCGGTAGGGATGCAGTACCATGCGTGCCACCACCTGGCGAAAATCGGGGAAACTCTTTTCCAGCGCCATCCATTTGAGCTTCAGGTCCGCAGCTGTGCCTTCGGCCACCATGCAGCCCAATGCATGTTCTGCACTGTCGTTGCGATAACCGGCCGCGATCAGCGCTGGCCACTGCTCATAGGGGATGCTGGCCGCAAAACCCAGTTGGTATTGGCCAAATTCCGGCTTGCCCAAATGGCGCCACAGGATGCGCCAGGATTCCGCAGGCACGTTGGCGGCCTTGCCGAGCGTCCTGAGCGCAGTGTCGTAATACTCCCGCAGCACCCCTGCCGGCAACTCCGCCAAAGCCTTATCCAGGGCGGGCGGCGCCTTTGCATTCTTGCCAACCGCCTGCTCTACCAACTGGTGTGGCCGGAGCGGCAAGGGCTTGGCCCCAGCCGGGATCGCCTTTGCGGGCTGTACCACCGGCGCCATGCCGTATTTTTC
>DASWTB010000088.1:0-7898 GCA_036402315.1 Pseudoduganella sp.
CAGGAAGTCCGCAAGTTTCAGGTCCTTCGGGTCCGGTGCCGGCGTTGCTTTGCTCATGGTAAGTAGTGGCGTTGGTTCAACGCCACTACTTTACCATGCGGTCCGATTCAATCGGACCAGCGGCATCACAGGAAGCCCAGATCGCGGGTGGTGTAATTGGACAGATTCGGCAGCAGAGCAAGCAGTTCGCTGTCGCTGGCGCCCAGCCATTTGCCCATGGTCGCCGCATACTGCTCTACCGAAGTACTTGGCAATAGCCGGCCCTGGCCAACGTCATCGGCGCCGTTATTGGCGACCACCGGCGCAGTGCCGTAAAAGCGCTTGCCCTTGACCGCACCGCCCATCATGAAGTGCATGCTGCCCCAGCCATGATCGGAACCGTCGTTATTCGCCACCATCGTGCGGCCGAAATCGGAGGCGGTGAACGTCGTCACCTTGTCGGCCACGCCCAGTTCCACCGTCGCCTGGTAGAAGGCTGACATGGCGTCGCCTAGCTTGGCCATCAGCCCCGGATGCACCGTGGCCAGGTTGTCGTGGGTGTCGAAGCCGCCCATGGAAACGAAGAACACCTGCCGCTTGGCGCCCAGGCTGCCGCTGGCGGAAATCATGCGGGCGACCATCTTCAGCTGGTCGCCCAGCGAGTTCGATGCCGGGAACACCGTCTGCAGCGCAGGCGCCGTCGCCAGCGCCGAGGTGAGCGCCGCATTGGCATCCACCGAACGGCGCGAAATCCGGTTGTATTCGTTTTCCAGCGCATGCGTGCGTTGCTGCGTGATCAGCGTGCGCAGGGCGTCGGTGGCGGTGGAAGAGCCGAACAGCGGCGACTTCAGGCCGTTGAACTGCATCGAGCCATTGGCCGAAACCTGGTACTGCACCGCCGTCTTGCCGGCCATGTAGACCGCATTGCCGGACACATTGACGCAGGTGAAGGTGGCGTTGCCATTGCCCGATTCGAACAGGTCGCCCAGGCGGCCGCCCCAGCCCGAACGCGAGCCTTCGGGTGCGGACGATTGCCAGATCGACTGCTGGTCGTTATGCGAGAACAGCTTGGGCGGCAGCGGCACGGACTTGGCCTGGTATTGCGCCTTCGTGGTCGGCTGGATCAGCGGGCCGACGTTCAGCATCACGCCCAGGGCGCCGTTGTTGAAGATCGGGACCAGCGGTGCAAGCGCAGGGGCAAGGGCGAACTCGCGCGTGGCGCCGGTCGAATCCAGCACGGGAACGGATGGCGCCAGCGCGGTCGCCGCGAGGGCATCGCGTGCGTAGGCAATGGTTGGGCGCAGTTGCTGGTACAGCGTGTAGTTGGTGCTGTCGTACGGGACCACGGTATTGGCGTAGTCGTTGCCGCCGTACAGGAAGACGCAAACCAGCGCCTTGTAGTCGCTGGCGGTGGCTGCCGCCGCCTCGGCGATCGACATCAGGTTGATTGCCCAAGGCGCCGCCACGCCTGCCACGCCGAGTGCCGATGCGCGCTTGAGGAAGGCGCGGCGCGAAGCTTGATTAGTCATGGTGGTGGCCTTTATTTCTGCACGATGAATTCAGGGGATGCCATTACCAGCGTGAGTGCCGCATACACGCGGTTGGCGCGCGCGGCGTCGGTGCCGGTTGCCATGCTGGCGACGGCGTTGCGGATCAGGGTGGCGGTATCCGGGCTCAACTGCCCGGCAGCCAGCACCAGGTTGATCTCGTCGACCAGGGCCGGCACGTTGTCGGCCAGCGGCAGCAGGGTCGAATAGTCGGCCTTGACATCGCCGATGCCCTTGCTGATGGCGGTCTGCATGTAGTTGGCATAGCCGACCACACTGGTTTCGTTCACGATCTGGAATTCCGGCGCGACCACTCCCAGCGCCGGCGGCACGTAGCCAGGGCGGAAGAAGTTGAACACGCTCGGCGAGCGCAACGGACTTTGGCCGAGGCGGAACGCCGGCTCGCTGGTGTTGCCGATAGCCCAGGCGTCGCTTGGCGAAGTAACTTTGTAGGCACGTGCCCAGGCGGTAAAGCGCAGGATGGGTTCGCGCACCTTGCCGAAACCTGCATTTGTCAGGTTGGAGGCAGAGCGTGCTTCCTGGTCCAGCAGGATCGCCTTGATTACCGCTTTCAGGTCGCCTTTGACGCCGCTGCCGTTGTTTTCGAAGACGGCGGCCACGCGCGCCACGTAGGCCGGTGCAGGGTTGCTGGTGACCAGGCGCTGAATCAGCTGCTTCGAGACGAAGGGCGCCACGTTCGGGTGCGCGAATATCGTGTCGAGTGCTTTGTTCAGGGCCGTCGCGGCGTCAACGCCGCTGGCAATCGTGGTGCCGAGGAAGGCCTTTTCGCCGGGTTCGTATTTGGTTCCGACCTGCACCATTGGCCGCTTGCGGTAGTCAGGCGTATCGTTGGTGCCGCCGGCAAGGTCGGAATCCCAGCCGGTGAACACACGGGCCAGGCCGGAAATGTCGGCCTGGGTATAGGTTTCCTGCTCGGTGGCCGTGCCATCCGGGTTGAGTTTCAGCAGGCCAATGGTGAACAGCTGCAGGATCTCGCGGGCGTAGTTCTCGTCCGGCATGGAGCCGGTTTTCGGATTGGCCTTGGCATTGCCGCGATAGGTCAGGTACTCGCCCATCGCCGTCGACAGCGTAACCTGCTGCAGCAAAGTGCGGTAGTTACCGAAGGCGTTGGCCTCCAGGATGTCCATGTAGGCAGCGCCGGTGAAGGCGCGCCAGGCGCCAGTGAATCCGTCGAGCGAGGCGACCACGATTTCGGACAGGGCCAGGGTCACACGCTGGCGCAGGGTGTCGGGGGACGTGAGCAGCTTGACCCAGAGCGCAGCGTCGATGCCGGCTTGGTTGTTCTTGTTCTCGATGGCGTTGAAGCCCTTGGTCATCAGCCAGTCCCAGCGCGATTGCGAAGCGGGCATTGCCATTTGCTCGTCCAGCCACTTGCTGTAGCCAACAGCCTGGACCCGCGTCATCTGTTCATGCGTCGCGCCCATCGATGCCTGTGCGAGGAAGCGTGCCGCCTGGGCATTGGCAATCGATTCGACTGCCGTGGCAGTGGATGCACTGCCGCCTTCGCTGCCGTTGCTTGCGCTGCCACCGCCGCCGCAAGCCGTCAGCAAGGCTGCCGCAGCCAGTGTCGCGGGGAGCTTTGGCAAGCCCTCGTTAAGTTCGATTGTGTCGTCCATTGTTGCCCCTCGGAAATTTCCTAAGGGAGCAGTATAGCGAGAAATGGCTGAGCAAAACCTATTGTGCGCAGGGTTTGTCTGATTTAATCCACCCTACGTCCGCTATATTCAGAAGCGACTTTTTTAGTAGAAGCTTGCGTGCCAGGACGGAAGTTTTCGCTGGTTGCGACGGAGCTCAGGCGTTTGCCACGCCAGAGTCGTTTAATGTACTATTCGGCAATTGGGTGCGCGCCTCCTGCCCTGGATGCGCGTTAAACGGGAAACCGGTGACGCTGCCATGTGCAGCCATTCCGGTGCAGCCCCCGCTGCTGTAAGCCTGACGACTTCGGAAATACGCCACTGCGCACTGCGCGGGAAGGCCCGAAGGAGGATGAAGGCGAGCCAGAATACCGGCCCGATGCTGCCAGCACTATTCTCCGGGGTGAAGGGAAGCCGCTGTCGACCGGCTTCCTGCGTCTTGTCCGCCCGGCCCCTGTCGACCGTCCTCCTGCTCTCCCTTGAATGTGCTCCCATTTGACCATTCGACGGGAGATCTCGAATGCACATCATGGAAGGTTTCCTGCCGCCTGCGCATGCGCTGGGCTGGGCAGCCGTATCCATTCCTTTCCTGGCCTTCGGCTTGCGCGGCATGGCGCGCGGCCTGCAGCAGCATCCCGAGCGGCGCATGCTGCTGGGAGTTGCTTCGGCCTTCGCATTCCTGCTCTCGGCGCTGAAGCTGCCATCCGTGACCGGAAGCTGTTCGCATCCGACCGGGGTGGGGCTGGGCGCGCTGCTGTTCGGTCCCGCAGCGATGGTGCCGGTGGGCTTCGTCGTGCTGCTGTTCCAGGCTTTGCTGCTGGCCCATGGCGGTTTGACGACGCTTGGCGCCAATGTGTTTTCGATGGCGATCGTCGGTCCCTTCGTTTCCTATGGCGTGTTTCGCGCCATCGCCGCAATCGGCCTGTCGCGCACGGTGGCTGTGTTCACAGCTGCCTTCATTGGCGACCTGGCGACCTACCTGACCACCTCCGCGCAACTGGCCTGGGCCTTTCCCGATCCGGTAGGCGGCATCAGTGCGTCCTTCGCCAAGTTCGCCGGCATCTTCGCGCTGACGCAACTGCCAATCGCCATCAGCGAAGGCTTGGTTACGGTGCTGGTGGTGAATGCGATGGCGCGCTTTAACGCGCATGAACTGCGGCTGTTGCCGGTGATGGCGCATGTGAAAGGCAAAGCAGCATGAAGGCGCGCACCGGCCTGATGTGGGTGGCCGTCATCCTGTTGACCGTGCTGCCGCTGTGGTTTGCCGCCGTGCCGCCGGCAGAGCCAGGTGGCGAGGCGCCCGCGGCATTCGGCGGCGCGGATGCGCGCGCGCAGCAAGCAATCGGCGCCATTGCCCCGAACTACAGGCCTTGGTTTGCGCCGCTGCTCGAACCAGCGAGCGGCGAGATCGCGTCGCTGCTGTTCGCACTGCAGGCAGCGCTCGGCGCAGGCGTGATCGGGTTCTGGCTCGGCATGTCGGTGGCGCGCGAACGTGAGCGCAAACGCGCACAGCCGGTTTCAGGCCAGGATGCCCATGCAGATTGATGCTGCTGCTTACGCGTGCCGCTGGCGTGGCGTTACGCCAGGCGCAAAGGCCTTGTTCGCGCTGGCGGGGATCGCCGCCGCCTGGCTCGCGCGCAGCCCCGGCACGCTGGCCACGCTTGCCCTGCTGTCCACGTGCGCCACAACGGCCGGCGCGCGCGTGCCGGTGCGCACCTATCTTTTCGTTGCGGCCGCGCCGCTCGGCTTCCTTGCACTGTCCTGCCTGACAATGCTGGTCACGCCTGCTGGTGTCGGGGCTTGGCAGTGGACGCCGGAACTGCTGCCGGCAGTCGCCTACATTGCACTTCGCTCGGTCGCCGCGCTGGCCGCGGTGCTAGGGCTGGTGCTGACTACGCCGATGCCAGACCTGCTGGCGCTGCTGCGCCGCCTGCGCGTCCCCGAATTGCTGCTGGACCTGATGGCGCTGTGCTACCGCATGCTGTTCGTGCTGCGCCAGGCCTGGGATGAAGGGAGCACTGCACAGGCGGCGCGTCTGGGGCATAGCGGCTACCGCCAGCGCTGGCGCGCCATGGGCCTGCTGCTTGGACAGATGGCGGTTCAGGTGTGGCAGCGCGCATCTGCACTGCAGATGGCGGCCGATGCGCGCTCCTTCCAGGGCAGCCTGCGCTTCCTGCCATCGGCCTTCCCGCATGCGCGACGCCAGCTGGTGCTGTCGTTGCTGGCGAGTGCGCTGCTGCTGGCGATTTCCTTGCTGGACAGCGTATGACACCACTGATCGAACTGCAAAGCGTGGAGCACGCATTCGCCGACGGCAGCGCCGGCCTGCGCGGCTGCACGCTCTCCCTGGGCCGGGGGCGCCGCCACGCGCTGCTTGGCGCCAACGGCGCAGGCAAAACCACGCTGCTGCTGCACCTGAACGGCTTGCTGCGTCCGACGACCGGCCACCTGCATTGGAACGGCAAGCCTTATGACTACAGCCGCACCAGATTGACCTGGCTGCGCAGCCAAGTCGGCCTGGTATTCCAGAACCCGGAGCGCCAGCTCATCTCGGCCCTGGTCGAAGAAGACGTGGCCTTCGGGCCATTGAACCTGGGCCTCGATGCCGCCACGGTGCGCACGCGCGTGGCCACGGCGCTCGATGCGGTCGGCCTGGGCGGCTTCGGCCGCCGTCCCGTGCACCACCTGAGCTTTGGCCAGAAAAAGCGCGTCTGCATTGCGGGCGTGCTGGCCATGGAGCCGGAAGTACTGCTGCTGGACGAACCGATGGCCGGCCTGGACGCACCAATGCAGGCCGATCTAGAGGCATTGTTCGGCCGCCTCTCCGCACGCGGCGTAACGATCGTGCTATCCACTCACGACGTCGACTTTGCCTATCGCTGGGCCGACGAAATTCACATGATGGCAGCGGGCCGCTGCATCGCTTCCACTGCCGCGCAGGAACTGGCATCGCAAGGCGAAGCACTGCGCGCTGCTGGACAGCGCTTGCCGCAGGCGCTCGCATTGCACACCGAACTGGCGAAACGCGGCCTGCTTTCATGCGGCTCCGCACCGCGCAGCGTTGACGCCTTGCTGGCCGCCTTGCGCGCGCAGCCAGTCCATGAACACACAGGAGAATTGCAGACATGACTTCCAGCCCTGCAGGCAAAGTCTGGTTTGTCGGCGCCGGTCCCGGCGATCCCGAACTGATCACAGTAAAAGGACAGAAGCTGCTGGCGCAAGCCGGCGCCGTGCTGTTCGCCGGTTCGCTGGTCGACCGCGCTGCAACGCTGTACGCACCGCCCGGCTGCGTGATCCGCGATTCGAAAGACATGACGCTGGAAGAGATGACGGCATGGCTGATCGAGCAAACGCGCACCCACGCCACCGTGGTACGGCTGCAGACCGGCGATCCCGGCCTGTATGGCGCCCTGATCGAAATGGCGCGTCCGCTCAGCGCCGAAGGCATCGAGTGGGCCGTGGTACCGGGCGTGTCGTCGGCCATGGCCTCGATGGCGGCGGCCGGCGAATCAATGACCTTGCCCGAGGTGACGCAAAGCGTCATCTTCACCCGCGTCGAAGGGCGCACGCCGATGCCTGAAGGCGAAGACCTGGCCAGCCTGGCCGCCCACCGCACCACGCTGTGCATCTTCCTGTCGATCACCCTGATGTACAAGGTCGAGGCAGCGCTGCGCGCCGCCGGCTGGCCGGAAGACGCGCCAATGCTGGTGGTGCACAAGGCCAGCTGGCCGGGCGAAGAAAAGATCCTGCGCGGCACCCTGGCCGACATCAAGCAGCGCTGCCGCGAAGCCGGTGTCGCAAGCCAGGCCATGATCGTCGCCAGTCCCACGCTGGGCGCACTGCACTGGGAGACCCTGGTGCGCTCCAAATTGTACGACCCAACTTTTACCCATCGTTTCAGAAAGGCCAGCGCATGAACCAGATCGCGAGCGATACCATCCTCGTCGTCGGCCATGGCTCCCGCGAGGAGTCCGGCAACCAGGAAATCCGCGAATTCGTGGATATGTGGCGCGCACGCCGTCCAGGCTGGCGCATTGAGTTGTGCTTCATTGAATTCGCACCGCCGGAGCTGAATGCCAGCCTGCAGGCAGTGGCAGCCAGCTCGCGCCGCGTGCTGGTGGTGCCGCTGATCCTGAACGCCGCCGGCCACGTCAAGATGGAGATCCCGGAAGCCATCGAGGGCGCGCGCATCGCCCATCCGCGAACGGAATTCCTGCTGGCGCCGCACCTGACCGCGTGCGACCCGGTACTGGCCATCCTCAAGCGCCGCCTGCGCAAGGCAATGGGAACGCTTGACATGCCCGATCCGACCACGACCGGGGTTGTGGTGCTGGGACGCGGCTCCTCCGACCGCGGCGCAAACGGCGAGATGGCCAAGATGGCGCGCTGGCTGCTGGAAGAGGGCGACCACGAGCTGATCGACCTGGCGTTTACCGGCATCACCTGGCCGCGCCTGGAGAAAGTGGTGCAGCGCCAGGTCACGCTGGGCATGCGTCAAGTCGTTGTGCTGCCTTACTACCTGTACACCGGCACGCTGATGCAGCGCATCCACCGCCAGGTCGAACACCTGCGCAGCCAGTATCCACAAGTACGCTTTGCCTGCACCGAGCATTTTGGCTTCGAAGCGGAAATCTTCGAATTGATGGACCAGCGGGTGGAAGACCTGCGTGCAGGCTTGCCAGACAGCCGCCTGCCTTGCGACGGCTGCAGCTACCGC
>DASWTB010000089.1:0-3464 GCA_036402315.1 Pseudoduganella sp.
CGTCGCTGAAGGAGTCAGGGGTGGCGTTGAGGATGCCCATTACCAGCGCGCGGCTGGTGGGGAAATTGAATCGTCCGAACTTATGTTGGGGCATAGGTGATGTGGCTGCTAAACCCGGTAAGGCGGGGTCTGACCCGCAGGGTCAGACCCCAGTGTGCGGCTGGCGCGGGGCTGGGTCAGGGCTTTTGACTTTCGACGAAGGACAAAGGCCTAACCCCTTACCAACAGCGGCTGATATGACTGGGTCTGACCCTGCGGGTCAGACCCAGGTTTACCGGTTTTGATCAGGCAGGTGCAGTAGCGTTCGGGTTCGGGCTGGAGCCGGAACCGTCGCTGCCTGGCTGCTTGCGGATGGTGGTGCCGGCCTTCGGTGGGCGCGGCTCCTGGCCGGCCATGATATCGTTCACCTGGTCCGCATCGATGGTTTCCCATTCCAGCAGGGCCTTGGTCATCACTTCGACCTTGTCGCGGTTCTCTTCCAGCAGCTTGCGCGCCAGGGCGTACTGGGTGTCCAGGATGGTGCGGATCTCCGCGTCCACCTTCTGCTGGGTCGCTTCCGAGATGGTCTTGTTGGCGCCGCCCAGCCAGCCATCGTTCTGGCTGTCTTCGTACACCATCACGCCCAGCGCATCGGACATGCCGTACTTGGTGACCATGGCACGGGCCAGCTTGGTGGCGCGGGCGAAGTCGTTGGACGCGCCGGTCGACATCTGGCCGACGAAGATCTCTTCCGCGATACGGCCGCCGAACAGGATGGAAATCTCTTCCAGCATCTTGTCCTTGTAGCCCGAAATATTGTCGTGCTCAGGCAGCTGCCAGGTCAGGCCCAGGGCCCAGCCGCGCGGCATGATGGTCACTTTGTGGACCGGATCAGCCTTTGGCAGCAGCTTGGCAACCACGGCGTGGCCGGACTCGTGGTAAGCGGTATTGCGGCGCTCTTCCTCGCGGATCACCATGGACTTGCGTTCCGGGCCCATGAAGATCTTGTCCTTGGCATCTTCGAAGTCGATCATGTCGACCAGGCGCTTGTTGCGGCGCGCGGCGAACAGGGCGGCTTCATTGACCAGGTTGGCCAGGTCGGCGCCGGAGAAGCCCGGGGTGCCGCGGGCCAGGATGTCGGCTTTCACGTCGGTGCTGATCGGCACCTTGCGCATGTGCACGTTCAGGATCTGTTCGCGGCCGCGGATATCCGGCAAGCCCACCGACACCTGGCGGTCGAAACGGCCCGGACGCAGCAGCGCCTTGTCCAGCACGTCGGCACGGTTGGTCGCGGCAATCACGATCACGCCGGACGACGCTTCAAAGCCGTCCATCTCAACCAGCAGCTGGTTCAGGGTCTGCTCGCGCTCATCGTTGCCGCCGCCCATGCCGGCGCCACGATGGCGACCCACAGCGTCGATCTCGTCGATGAAGATGATGCAAGGCGAATGTTTCTTGGCGTTCTCGAACATGTCGCGCACGCGGGACGCACCCACGCCGACAAACATTTCAACGAAGTCCGAACCGGAAATCGAGAAGAACGGCACCTTGGCTTCGCCCGCAATGGCGCGTGCCAGCAGGGTTTTACCGGTACCTGGAGGACCAACCATCAGCACGCCGCGTGGAATACGGCCGCCCAGTTTCTGGAACTTGGTCGGGTCTTTCAGGAAGTCGACGATCTCGGTCACTTCCTCTTTGGCTTCGTCGCAACCTGCCACGTCGGCAAAAGTCACGGTGTTATTGGTTTCGTCCAGCATGCGCGCCTTCGACTTGCCGAAGGAGAACGCGCCGCCCTTGCCGCCGCCCTGCATCTGGCGCATGAAGAAAATCCACACGCCGATCAGGAGCAGCATCGGGAACCAGGACACGAATACTTGCTGCAAGATGCCAGGCTCTTCAGGCGGCTTCACGTCGAAGCGCACGCCATTGTCGCGCAGGTCGCCGATCAGGCCGCGGTCGAGGAAGGTGGAGGTGGTGCGGACTTTGGAATCGTCAACACGGGTGGCAGTAATAGTCGTGCCTTCAATCAGGACATCTTTAACGCGCTTCGCTTTGACCTCATCCAGCAGATCGGAATAAGCGATAGGCTTGGCGCCGCCGGCCATGCTGGTGCTGTCGAATTGCTTGAACAGCATAAATAACAGCAAGGCCACGACGACCCAGATAGCCGATTTAGAAAACATGTTATTCACGAAAACTCCTTGGATGCGCAAGCGCACCAGTTACCTGTAGCAGAAATTCGATTTTACTCGTTAAACCCGGGCCGTGCTACAAACCGGCCAAAGGTGCGGCCATTCTGTGGCGCTCCTGCGCAGGATATGAGGGATTTCCCTGTTAATTCAAGGGTCAAAATGCCAATTATTCGACTGGATTCTTCAAGCCGCGGCCCAATAAGAAGATTTCGGACGATTTATCGCGGCTGGCCTTGGGCTTTTTCTGCACCACGGTCTTGAATTCGCGCCGGAATTTTTCGACGATCTGGCTGAATCCCAGGTCCTTGAAACACTTCACCAATAAGGCGCCACCCGGTTTCATATGGTGCTGGCTGAAATCAATGGCGATATCGATAAGGTCTTCCATGCGGGCGGCATCGGCCACCGCAATACCGGATAAGTTGGGCGCCATGTCGGACAGCACAAGGTCCGCCTTGCGGCCCTGCAGCACTTCGGCCAGCTGGTCCAGCACTTCCTGCTCGCGGAAGTCGCCCTGGATGAAATGCATGTCGGCAATCGGCTCCATCGGCAGGATATCCAGGCCGATCATGGTGCCGTTGATGCCCCCGCCCTCCTTGCCCGCCAGCTTGCGGCGGGTGTACTGGCCCCAGGAGCCGGGCGTGCAGCCCAGGTCCACGATCACCTGGCCGGGCTTGATCAGCTTGGCGTCTTCGTCGATCTCTTTCAGCTTGTAGGCTGCCCGGGCACGGTAGCCGTCCTTCTGGGCGGCCTTCACATACGGATCGTTAATATGGTCGTGCAACCAGTTTTTGTTTAATTTGTTCTTAGCCATTAGCGTAGAATACTGCCTTTAAGAGAACTATCCAAAAATAACTATGCTGAACCTTACCCCTGCCGAACGCAGTGTCCTGCGTGCTGAAGCCCATGGCCTGAAACCTATCGGCATGGTCGGCGAATCCGGCCTGACCCCTTCCGTGATGAAGGAGATCGAGCTGGGCCTGGATTCCCACGGCTTGATCAAGGTGCGCGTTTTCGGCGATGACCGCGAAGCCCGCATCGAAATGTACGAAACCATCTGCGAGAAGACTGGCGCGGCGCCTGTCCAGCACATCGGCAAGCTGCTGGTGCTGTACCGCCCGCGCGTGGAAGCCGAGAAAGCTTCTTCCGGCAAAGCCGGCAAGGGCATGCGCATGGTGACCATTGTTAAGCCTAGCGCTTCGGGCACCAAGAAGCCTTCCGTGAGCAAGGTCTTGCTGAAGGGGAACGAGCGCGTTACTGCTGGCGGGACCATCAAGCGCGTCAAGAAGAAAG
>DASWTB010000090.1:0-6164 GCA_036402315.1 Pseudoduganella sp.
CACCGGCCGTTGCAGTGCTTCGCTGGCACGCGCGCCCAGCCAGGGGCGGGCGCGGTTCCAGTCATAGTTCAACAGGATCACCAGGGCCACCGCCGGAATGGCCAATAGCAAGCCCAGCACAGCAAGGCCTATCTTTGCGCGGCGAGAAATTGTATGTGCCATGGCGACAGGCTACACCCGGCCGCCGGACTGCAATGTGCGGCACCGTACTGAACCCAGCGGGGACAGCTTATATAACTGCCATACCCCAATCGCTTTGAGGAGAACAACAATGGATACGCTGAATCGCCTTCCGCTGTTGACTACCGCCTGGGCAGCGTGCGTGATGGCGTTGGCTGGCTGCAGCAGCATGAAGACCCCGGCCACGGCCGAAGTAGCATCGTCGCGCACGGCCGTGGAAGCCGCTGCTTCGACTGGCGCACCGGAACTGGCTCCGGCCGAGATGGCGGCAGCGCGTGACAAGATGCTGCGCGCCAACCAGGCGCTGGCAGCCAAGGATTACCGCACCGCCCAGGACCTGGCACAGCAGGCACAGGCCGACGCTAAGCTGGCGCAAAGCAAGGCCAGCAGCGCCAAGGCGACCGAGGCCGCCAACAAGCTGCAAGAAGACATCCGGGTCCTGCGCGAAGAGCTGGACCGCGCCAACAGCACCATGACTCGCTGAGAAAGGAGCCATCATGTTCAAGCCATTCATGCAACCTGTTGCCCTGGCAGCGGCCCTGGCCCTGGCAGCCTGCAGCAGCACCCCGACCAACACCAGCGAGCTGGACACCGCGCGCGCCAACTATGCTCAAGCGCAAGGCAACCCGATGGTCGCCAAGTACGCCAGCGCCGAGCTGGCCGCCGCCACCCGCGCGCTGGACCAGGCCAATACCGCCGCAGCGCGCAACGAAAGCCTGCAAACGATCGACAAGCTGGCCTACATCGCCAAGCAGAAAGTGGCCAGCGCCGAGGAAATCGCGCGCGCCAAATCGGCCGAGGACCAGTTGAAGGACGCTGCCTCGCAACGCGACCAGGTGCGCCTGCAGGCGCGCACCGCGGAAGCTGAAGCGGCCCAGCGCCGCGCCGAGCAGGCCCGCATCGATGCCGCGAACGCGCAGAACCAGGCCGCCAGCGCTGAAGCCGCCACCCGCGATGCCCAAGCGCGCGCCGCTGCGCTGGCGGCGGCCCTGTCCGAGCTGCAAGCCAAGCAAACCGAGCGCGGCATCGTCATCACGTTTGGCGACGTGCTGTTCAATGTCGACCAGGCGGTGCTGACTGCGCAAGGCATGGCCACCGCCCAGCGCCTGGCCGATGTGCTGCGCGACAATCCTGACCGCACGGTGCTGGTCGAAGGCTTTACCGACAGCACCGGCAGCGATGCCTATAACCTGCAACTGTCGCAGCGCCGCGCCGAAGCCATTCGCAGTGCGCTGAGCCAGATGGGCATCGCCCGTTCGCGCATTGAAACGCGCGGCTATGGCGAAGCCTATCCCGTGGCCAGCAATGCCACGGCGGGCGAGCGCCAGATGAACCGGCGGGTGGAAATCGTGCTGTCCGAAGCGGGCCGCCCGGTGACCTATCGCCGCTGATGAGGAGTTTCCATGATCGATAAAAATGCGATCCGCGCGGCGGCCCGCAATATGGCCGACGGTCCGGTGACCGAAGGCTATAAGGGCAACCGCGCGCTGGTGCTGCAATTGCTGAATGAGGCGCTGGCCACCGAACTGGTCTGCATTGCCCGCTACAAGCGCCACTATTACACGGTGACCGGGCTGGCCCATGCCACCATCAAGGCCGAGTTCCTGCAGCACGCGACGGAAGAGCAGCAGCATGCCGACTGGCTGGCCGAGCGCATCATCCAGTTGAATGGCGCGCCCGATTTCAATCCAGCAACGTTGCTCGACAGGAGCCATGCCGAGTATGATGACTCAAGGGAGGTGCAAGCGATGGTGCGGGCCAACCTGTTGGCAGAACGGGTGGCCATCGAGAGCTATCGCCAGATGATCGAACTGATTGGTGACAGCGACCCGACGACCAAGCAACTCTTGACGCAAATCATGGCGGTGGAGGAAGAACACGCCGACGATATGCGAGACCTATTGGCGTAACTCACTTACGAAAGAGGAGTCCTATCATGCTGGAACAGAACATCAGTACCGTCAACAACGATGTAAAAACGCTGGTCAAGGATGCGCAAGCCCTGTTCACTGCCGCCACTGCGCTGACCGGTGAAAAAGCGGACGAATTGCGCGGCCGCGGCATGAAAGCGCTCGATAGCGCGCTGGCCAAGGCCCACGAAGCCCAGGCCAGCGCGATTGCCGGCGCCAAGCAGGCAGCCGCTTCGACCGACGCCTACGTCAAGGAAAATCCATGGCGTTCGATTGCCGTGGCCGCCGGCGTGGGCCTGCTGGTCGGCGTTATCCTCGGCCGCAAATAAGCGATGTCCGCCGAGAACCAGGTACCACCACCGCCCGGCCTGATCGCTTCAATGGCCGGGCTTGCCAAAAACTGCCTGCACCTTTTACTGTCGCGCCTGGAACTGGCAGCCCTCGAGCTGACCGAGGTGCGCGACACCGTGCTGCAATTGTCCATCGTCTTTGCCGTGGCCTTGCTGGCTGCCTGGTTCGCTATCGCGTTCGGCACGGCGACCCTGATCTATCTGTGCTGGGAAGCGATGGGCTGGAAAATCCTGCTGGTGCTGGCGCTTGCCTTTGCGGTATTGGCGGTCGGCCTGGTACTGTGGGGACGCAGCCTGGTGCGGCAAGGCAAACTCGGCTTGTCGGCGACGATGGCGGAACTCAAGTCCGACCGCGACATGCTGCTTTGAAAGGGAGACCATGGCGTCCAGTCAGCAATTACAGGCGCTTGCCGTAGCCAAGGAAAGGCTGGTGCGGGAAGGGGAGTTGTACCGCCTCAGCACGCTGCGCTCCAAGCATGAAGTGCTCAACGCCTTGCAGCCGCAAGCGTTGCTGCATGGGGCAGTGGACCAGGCCATCGGTACCCTGCAGTCGCGCCTTGGCGCCTTCATCGGCCAGGGCGGCGGCCTGTCCGGCATCAGCTTCAAGACCGTGCTGCCGTATGCGGTGACGCTCGGTTCGTGGATTGCCCGCAAGCGTTTGTGGAAGCCGGCGGCGGCGGCCGGCGTGCTGGCGGCGGCCGGCGCCTGGTGGCTGATGCGCCGCAAGCCCGAGGCTTAAGCCGTCTTGCGCAGGCGCGACATGTATTGGGTCGTGATGCCGAGGTAAGAGGCCAGCGCGCGCTGGGTAATGCGCTGTTCCAGGCCGGGAAACTGGCTGCGGAACGCTTCCAGCCGCGCTTCCGCCGTATTGTGACTGCGGATCTGCAGGTTGGCCGCATAACGGCGGATGCTGCATTCGATAATCTTCAGGTAGTACTCGTGCACGAAGGGATGCTCGTCCTTATGGCGCTGCATGGCCATCCAGTCGATGCGCCAGGCTGCCACCGCGGTTTCCGCCACGAAGAACTCCTGCGCGGGTTCGCCTTGCAGGCCCCCCATCATATCGCTGTGCGAGCCGGTGTTTTCGCCCTCCGTAATGAAGCCCAGGGTCAGGTCTTCGCCGGCTACCGAGATATGGCCGCGCCGCGCCACGCCGCTGGCAATCCAGTAGTAGTGGGTCGCGCGCGTGCCGGCCTCCTGCAGCAAGGTGCCCTTGCGCACGTGGACCGCAGTCACGTGCGGGGCGCTCAGGGCGGTGTAGCGGTCGTACAGTTCAACGCCAATGCCCAAGCGTTGGACGGTGGCGGCCCGGTGTTGCTCTCTTTGTAATTGGTATGCATGTGGCATGCACGCATCATACCTGACCTGGCCAAAGGTCAGGATGACTTTTTACGCTACGGCTGGTGGCTTGTCTATTTGCCACTTGTCTCATAGCTGCGCGACAGGTCGCGCGTGGCCAGATGGATCTGGCGCACATTGGCCAGGTCCGCCTGGGCGGTGCGGCGCGCTTCCTTCACGCAGTCGCTGTTGGCGCCGGCCCCTTGCTGCTTGCAGGCTTCCAGGGCTTCACGCAGGGCTGCGTTGATTTCCTTGCGCAGCGTGGCGAGCTGGGCCGCTTCAGTACGGTCCGGCACGCTCCAGCGCGGCGGGTCGCCACGCTGGAGCTCTTGTTGTTGCTGTCTTGCGATTTCAGGCGGTGTGACCTGGGCGCTGGCCAGCCCGCATAAGGCCAGCGTGGCAATTCCGATCAGCATTTTCATGATGTGCTCCTTCGCTACAGCCTGCCAGTCAGCAGCAGGATCAGCAGGACGACAACAATCAGGCCGGCAATGCCGCTCGGGGCATAGCCCCAGTTGCGGCTATGCGGCCAGGTCGGCAGGGCGCCAATGACGAGCAGCACCAGCACGATCAGCAAGATGGTGGCCATGGCAACCTCCCGTCAGTAACGATACACCCGGCCATCGACCACGCGCACGCGCGTGCCGACCCGCAGGTCGTAGGCGCTGTCCTGGTTGACGGTACGGTAGTCGCCGTTATCAAGGCGCACGCTGATCTGGTACACATCGCGCGGCATGCTGCGGCTCTCTTCGACGCGGTTGCCGATCACGGCGCCGCCAATCGCACCGGCGGCCGTGGCTGCGGTACGGCCGGAACCGGAGCCGACCTGGCTGCCGGCCAGGGCGCCCAGCAGGCCGCCGGCCACTGCGCCGGCTCCGCTGGTGGCCGGGTCGACGCGCACCACGCGGATCGAGTCCACCGTGCCGTAAGTGGAGATATCGGCTTGCGAAGAGTAGTCGGTCGCTTGCGGATAGGTGGAATTACTTGCGCAGCCGGCAGATAGGGCGGCAACCGCCACCATCATCGCTGCGAGGGATACAGTCGGTTTCATGATGCCTCCTCCTGTGGGTGGGATTGGGGTCAGCATAGGGAGCTGGGCTCGTGCTCGTCTGTGCGATTCCGCACAATGTTCGGCAGCGAACAGAAAGCAAGCCTTGTTAGCTGGACACTAGTGGCCGGAACACCCACCACACATAGGAGAAGCGTCATGAAATTCACCCAGAAATTCGCTACTGCCGTGTTCATCGCATCCACCCTCGGCCTGGCTGGCTGCGCCTCGACCCCAACCCAGGAAAGCGTCGGCGAATATGTCGACGACGCCGCCCTGACCACCAAGGTCAAGGCCAGCATCTTCAACGAGCCATCGCTGAAGTCGACTGAAATCAATGTCGAAACCTTCAAAGGCACCGTGCAGCTGAGCGGCTTCGTGGCCCAGCCCGCCGATATCACCCGCGCCGGCGAAATCGCACGCGGCGTGAAAGGGGTCAAGGAAGTCAAGAACGACATCCGCGTCAAATAAACGCGGGTGGCATGGCTCATGCGCCTGGCGCAGACCATCCTTGCCACCGTCGCCTTCCTGTACGCCCTGCAGTGGGGCCGCGGCTTCCTCGTGCCCCTGCTGCTCGGCATCCTGCTGGCCTACACGCTCAATCCGCTGGTGGCCTGGCTGGAGCGCGTGCGCGTGCGGCGTGCGCTTGGCACCACGCTGGTCACCTGCGCCATCCTGGTCGGTGGCGCAATGACTGCGGAGCAGGTGCATGTCGAATTTACCAACATCATCGAAGAATTGCCTGACGCGGGCCGCAAGCTGTCGCGCCTGGTGGCCTCGACTACCAGCGGCAAGGACAGCACGCTGAAACGCATCCAGGACGTCGCCACCCAGATCGAACAAGCCACCGCCGGCAAGCCCGCCACGGCGCCGCGCAAATCGGTGGCCGTGGTGACCCAGGAGGGTGGGCATATCAAGGTGATCGACTGGGTCTGGGCCGGCTCGCGCGGCCTGCTGTCTTTCCTGAGCCAGGCCACCATGGTGGTCTTCCTGGTGTTCTTCCTGCTGCTGTCCGGCGACACCTTCAAGCGCAAGCTGGTCAAGCTGGCCGGGCCATCGCTGACGCGCAAGAAGGTCACCCTGCACATCCTCGACGAAATCAACAGCTCGATCCAGGGCTATATGTTCATGCTGCTGGTGACCAATGTGCTGCTGGCGCTGCTGATGTGGCTGGCCCTCCATTTCATCGGCCTGGAGAACGCCGGCGCCTGGGCCATCGTTGCCGGCCTGCTGCACCTGATGCCGTATTTCGGCCCGCTGCTGATCGTGTGCGCGCTCAGTGTGGCCGCCTACCTGCAATCGGAATCGCTGCAAATGGTGGCCCTGGTGGCACTGGCG
>DASWTB010000091.1:0-5863 GCA_036402315.1 Pseudoduganella sp.
GAGGTATTTGCATATTGCACGACGGTACGCTATAATTTTGCTTCTTCACCGGACGGGGGTATAGCTCAGCTGGGAGAGCGCTTGCATGGCATGCAAGAGGTCAGCGGTTCGATCCCGCTTACCTCCACCACGTTGAAGAAAGTAGTACCGTTGCAGTTCAAGGTCCCCATCGTCTAGAGGCCTAGGACATCACCCTTTCACGGTGAGTACGGGGGTTCGAATCCCCCTGGGGACGCCAGGATTCGAGTAGTAAAGTAGTTGGAGTTTGGTACCGCTAAACGCCCTGACTTGTCAGGGTTTTTTATTGGTGCGGTGCCAGACGGGTCAGGATGATAGAATCATCCAGGACAGATTTCTGTCCCCATCGTCTAGAGGCCTAGGACATCACCCTTTCACGGTGAGTACGGGGGTTCGAATCCCCCTGGGGACGCCAGTTGTTGTCAAAAGCCGCCTTGGGCGGCTTTTGATTTTGTGAGAGCAGTACCAGCACCGTTCAAGGTCCCCATCGTCTAGAGGCCTAGGACATCACCCTTTCACGGTGAGTACGGGGGTTCGAATCCCCCTGGGGACGCCAGTCATGCAGAAAAGCCGCCTCCGGGCGGCTTTCTGCATTCTGCAACGGGCCTTTACCACGGGCTGCGGTAGCCCGGCCCGAACGGGACCGGTGCGAACTGCCCGAAGCGCTGCAGCTGCTGCGCGAATGCGGCCATCGCCGGATCCATTCCATACATTTCCAGCTGGCCGCCACGTCCGCCGATGCCGCCGATGCCGCCAATCGCGCCTCCCAGCGCTTGCTGCGGCAGAAACGACGATATCATGCCGGCAGCCTGGCCCAGCTGCACCGGCGCCTGCGCGGCGGGCTGCAGGCCGACGGCAACCAGTGCATCCGGCAATCCCAGCCCGGTCTGGTACTGGTCACCGAGGCTGACCCGTCTTGCACTCCTCTTGATTGCCTGGAACAAGCGCTCGACACGCTCGGCGCCGCGGGTCCGGTACACGCCCTGGAAATCAGGATGGTGTGCGAGCACAAGCGCTGCCAGGCCGGTAATGTGCGGCGCGGCCATGGACGTGCCGTCCCACGCCGCATAGTTATTCGGCGGCACCGTCGAGGCGATAGCCACGCCTGGCCCGCACACCGCAACCTGCGGTCCGAAGCAGCTGAATTTGGCGGGGAAGAAGCCACTGGCGTCGACGGACTGGGTCAGCGTTTCGGCGTGATAGCTGTCGGGCGGGAATTCATCGAGCTTGCCGATGGCCGCAACGGCCAGCACGTTCGGCGACGAAGCCGGATATTGCACCGCGCCGCCCGAGTTGCCCGCCGCGACAATGCAGGCAATGCCGGCCCGCTTGGCGCGCAGGATCTGCTGCTCGAGCGCCTCGGACGGTTCGGCGCCGCCCAGGCTCAGGTTGACGACGTCGATCTGGTGTTCGATGCAGTATTCGAGCGCGTCGATCAGCTGGCTGACCTGTCCGCCGGGGAACAGCTTGCAGGCATGGATCTCGGCGTCCGGTGCGAACCCGCGCACGCCGAACGCAAGGTCGGCGGCGCCAATGACGCCGGCGCAGTGCGAGCCGTGGCCCAGCGTGTCGTCGTTCCAGGTATTCGGATTGGTTTTCTTGTTGACGATGTCGAAGCCGGCGCGGATGCGCGACAGGCCTTCGTGCGTCGTCGCGGCGCCCGAATCGATCACGGCGATGCGGATTCCCTGGCCCCGGTAGTTCGACGGCAACTGGTCCAGGCGCATCGCCTTCTGGCCCCAGCCGAATACTTTCGTGTGCGGAAAACCTGTCAGCGACGGCCATTCGGACAGCATGCGCATCACCACTACGTTGGGCTCGTCGATGCTGATGTCGGGATCGCGCTGGTAGAAGCTCCAGAAATCGGCGCGCGGCTTAACGTACAGGCCGCGGATGGAGCCCGGCGTTTCGCCGAACAAGGTCAGCGTGGCCTGGCCGTTGGCGTCGGTCACGCCGCTGGCCGGCAGCATGCTGCCAAACAGCGACACCTCGGCGTCGGGCAGGGGCGTGCCGTCCTTGCTGACGACGATCACCGATGCCGTTAGCGCCGGGCCGGTGGTCGGCAGCACGTTGCTGACCATGACAGGCGGACGGAACGCCGGGTCCATCATGTTCAGGTACTGGTCGCGCTCGACCACCAGGCGGCCTTGTCCTTGCTGGAGCAGCACGCCGGCCTTCTGGTCGGTCATGCGCGCCACCAGCACGCCCTGGTTGCCGCCCATGCCTTCGGCCAGGGCCCCCACCGCGGTTTTCGGGCCGACCGTGTCAATGATGTCGATGTCCGGGCTCGAGCGCAGTGCCTGCTCGACGGTCGACAGCGACAGCGGCGCGAACGCCAGCGTCTCAAGGCCCGAGGGCTGGCGCGGCGCGATCAGGAATTGTTTTTTGCGCTCATGGATGGCGCGCCCTGGCGGGCCCTGCGTGCCGCCGGCCACGTCTTCCGGCGCGACGGTGGCACTGGCGCCGGGGGAGCTATCGCCGGCCGCCTGGCCGCGCCGCGGTTCGCCGCCTGGCGTGCGGCTGCCGGCGGCAACGCCGCGCCGCTCGGTGCCGGCCTGCGGCGCGTCATCCGGCCCTGGGTTGATGTCGAGCGGATTTGATTGTCCGCCGTCGGGATTCTTTGGCATTTGCTTTCCTTTCCGATCTGAGCGGGGCGCGCTGTTACGACAGCGACAGCGGCTGGTCCCGTTCGATCATCAGTTCGTCTGAATGGCTGAAACGGCGCTCGAATTGCAGCGCCTTGTCGGGGGCGATTTCAATCACCGCGGTGTGAAACTGTCCGGGCGGCCCGATGGTGTCGACCAGCGCGATGTCGGGGTCGCCCCGGATGCTCTCGATGAAAGCGGCGAGCTGGGCGGGTGTGCGCCTGGCGCGGATAATGTACCGGCCCTTTGCGGGCGGCTGTGATGCGGGCATGCGACTCTCCTTGGGGCCGTCTCCCGCCATTGCTGGCGGGAGCGGGTTGCCTAGCCGTCGGCTAGTGTTAATGCAGCGTTTGCTGTGACGAGTATTGCGGCATGCCCTGCTGCTGGGCCAGCTGCGCCTGCTGTGCGTAAGCTGCCGCGATCGGGTCGGTGCCAAATGGCAGCATCTGTCCGAGCTGCCCTGCCGCGCCGCCGATGGTGCTGCCGAGGCCCGCATTACCGAACATGCCGCCGATTGCGCCGCCCAGCGGACGGCCGACCTGGCCGATCAGGTTGCCGAACCATCCCTGTGGTCCGAACTGGCCTTGCTGCCCTTGCTGTCCTTGCTGCTGCAACTGGGACGCCAGCTGGGCCAGTTGCTGCTGGTACTGCTGCTGTTGCTGGATCAATTGCTGCTGCAGCTGTTGGACTTGTTGTTGCAGCTGCTGTTGCTGAATGTGGGGCGGCACGATGCCACCTTGTGCCTCCGCGCCGAAGGGCAGCAGGCGGCCAAGCTGGCCCGCGACGTTGCCGATAGTGCTGCCCATACCTTGCTGCCCGAACATGCCGCCGATCGCGCCGCCCAGTGGCTGGCCAACCTGGCCGATCAGGTTGCCGAACCATCCCTGCGGCGACAGCTGCTGCTGTTGCTGGGCCTGTTGCAGTTGCTGCGCGTAGGCAGCCGCCACCGGATCGGCGCCGAACGGCAGCAGCCTGGCCAGCTGGCCGACGGGCCCTGCGATGGTCGAACCGAGATTGGTGTTGAAGATGCTGTCAATTGCGCCGCCGGCGGGCCCGGCTATGCGCGACAGGAGGTTGCCGCCCCATCCTTGCGGCGACATCTGGCCCATCTGGCCCATCTGGCCTTGCTGTTGCTGCATCTGCTGGAGTTGCTGCATCAATTGCTGTTGCTGTGCCTGCTGTGCCTGCTGTGCATAGGCCTGCGATACCGGATCGGCGCCGAACGGCAGCAGCGAACCGCCGATGCCTCCTGCAATCTGGCCGATCTGGCCGCCCAGACCTGAATTGCCAAGCAATCCGCCGATGCCGCGCCCGATTGCGCCGCCCAGCGGTGCCCCAAACATGCCACCGAAAAATCCCTGTGGCGCCAGCTGTTGTCCACCCATGCCATAACCTGCGTTTTGAAATTCTTGCATGACCTGCTCCCTTTTTCAGTCGGCGAGCGGATGCCGATGTCCCTCCGCCGCCCGATCATGCTTTATTGGTTCTGCCGGGCTGGCGGTTTCCCTACGGGCGCAAAGACTTCCACTGCACCACGTATGTGCTCATCGCGCAGCCGGTAAGGATCGGCTGGCGAGGTGCGCTAATCCAGCGGGCGGCGGCGGATCTCCAGATCCGCCTGGATGCAACAATTGGTTGCATGGAAGAACGACGACCGCGCTGGTAGGGATTGGACAGGCTGCTAACATTGAAGTTTAGGTAATCTGGGTCTTTATTTTCGAGTGAGTGGTGGTTGGTTTCCGGCGCGATCAGTTTCCTGAAAGCGGTTAAAATAACCGCCTTCAAACGGCCGCGCGCCTGTTACCGCTTCCCATGTTCCCGAGTCCTCAGAACACCACCCTCGCCATTTTCTGCAAAGTTGTCGACAACTACGGCGACATCGGCATTTGCTGGCGCCTGTCGCGCCAACTGCAGCGCGAGCACGGTATCGCCGTCACGCTGTGGGTGGATGACCTGCACAGCTTCCGGCGCATCTGCCCGGCGGTGGCCGTCGATGACCCTGTCCAGCAGGTGGAAGGCGTGACCGTGCGCCACTGGCGCGGCCAGGACGATGTGTTCGCCACCGCCGACGTCGCCGATATCGTCATCGAATTCTTTGCCTGCGACATCCCGCCCGGCTACATCGAAGCGATGGCCCGGTGCGAGCCGCGTCCGGTCTGGCTGAACCTGGAAGGCCTGAGCGCCGAAGAGTGGGTAGAAGGTTGCCATACGCTGCCATCGATGCATCCGCGGCTGCCGCTGACGAAGCATTTCTTCTTTCCCGGCTTTACCGCAAAAACCGGGGGATTGCTTGGCGAACGGTCGCTAGTCGAGCAACGTGATGCCTTCTTGTCCGACCAGGCCGGCGTCGAAGCATTCCTTGGCGCCCTGGGCGTACTTCCGCAAGAGATGGCGGCAACGACAGTGTCGCTGTTCTGTTATCCGCACGCACCGGTCGCTGATCTGTTCGACGTGTGGCAAGGTGGCGATACTGCCATCACCTGCCTGGTGCCCGAGGGCGTCGCGCGCGCTGCAGTGGAGGCGTTTATTGGCGCGCCGGCGGTCGTGGGCGCGGCCAGGACCCGCGGCGCGCTGGCCGTCCGTGTCCTGCCCTTCGTTGCACAACCTGACTACGACAAGCTGCTGTGGGCGTGCGATTTCAATTTCGTGCGCGGCGAGGATTCCTTCGTGCGCGCCCAGTGGGCCGGCAAGCCGTTCGTCTGGCACATTTACCCGCAGGATGAGAACCTGCACCACGTTAAGTTGCGCGCGTTCTTGCAGCGCCACGCACCCGGCATCGACAGCCTTGCGGCGTTTTCGCTACGCTGGAATGGCGCAGGGAACGGGGACCAAGCCTGGCGCTTGTTGTGGTCGCGGGTTCAGGCGGACATGGCAGCGATTGAATCGCACGCCGCCGCGTGGCAGCAGGAAATGACGGGGCTTGGCGACCTCGCGCACAACATGTTGAGCTTTGCGCGCTCTCTTCGTTCAGCTGCGCAATAAAATTCGGGTATAATGCCCGGTTATTTTCTACCGTATTTTTATTCGATCAAACGTGAGCTTGGGGCGATGTTGGCCTGGAGGCGACAGATGATTTTAGTGCAACCACCTTTTTAGTACATTCCTATGAAACCAGCAAAAGAAATCCGCGTCGGCAACATCATCATGGTTGACGCAAAGCCATTCATCGTCCTGCGCTCCGACGTCAACGGTTCGAGCCG
>DASWTB010000092.1:0-14031 GCA_036402315.1 Pseudoduganella sp.
AGATGGCAGATTGCCGGAGCTGACCCCGACTTTTCTTTAGAGAGTCGCGAAGACTTTTTTCGCGGCGGCGATGGTGGCGTCGATCACGGCGTCGTTGTGCTGGGCGCTGACGAAGCCGGCTTCGAATGCGGCCGGGGCGAAGTAGATGCCTTCGTCCAGCATCTTGTGGAAGAACACGTTGAACTTGTCGCGGTCGCCGGCCATCATCTCGGCGTAGTTGTTGGGCGGGCTGGCGCTGAAGTAGAGGCCGAACATGCCGCCTTCGGCGTCGGCGCAGAAGGTCACGCCGGCTTCCCGGGCGGCGGCGGTCAGGCCGTCGGCCAGGCGGCGTGCGCTGCGGGCCAGGCCTTCATAGAAGCCGGGCTGCTGGATCAGCTTGAGGGTGGTCATGCCGGCTGCCACGGCAACCGGGTTGCCGGACAGGGTGCCGGCCTGGTACACGGCGCCGACCGGCGACATCTTCGACATCAGTTCCTTGGAGCCGCCGAAGGCCGCCACCGGCAGGCCGCCGCCGATCACCTTGCCCAGCGCGGTCAGGTCCGGCTTGATGCCGTACAGTGCCTGCGCGCCGCCCAGGCCGACGCGGAAGCCGCACATCACTTCGTCGAAGATCAGGATGGCGCCATGTTTGGTGCACAGTTCGCGCAGCGCGCCCAGGAATTCCGGGGTGCCCTTGATCAGGTTCATATTGCCGGCCACCGGTTCCACGATGACGCAGGCGATGTCATCGCCGAATTCGGCAAACGCGGCGCGGATTGCGTCCACGTTGTTGTAGTCCAGCACCAGGGTGTGCTTGACGAAGTCTTCCGGCACGCCGGCCGAAGTCGGGTTGCCGAAGGTGAGCAGGCCGCTGCCGGCTTTCACCAGCAGCGAGTCGGCGTGGCCGTGGTAGCAGCCTTCGAACTTGATGATCTTGTCGCGGCCGGTGGCGCCGCGCGCCAGGCGCAGCGCGCTCATGGTCGCTTCGGTGCCGGACGATACCAGGCGCACCTGTTCGATCGACGGCACCAGGCGGCAGATCTCTTCCGCCATCTCGATTTCCGCTTCGGTCGGGGCGCCGAAGGACAGACCGCGGGTGGCGGCATCCTGCACCGCCTTCACCACTTCCGGGTGGGCGTGGCCGACGATGGCCGGTCCCCAGGAGCCGATGTAGTCGATGTAGCGCTTGCCGTCCGCGTCCCAGAAATAAGGGCCTTCGGCGCGGGTGATGAAGCGCGGCGTGCCGCCCACCGAGCGGAAGGCGCGTACTGGCGAATTCACGCCACCCGGAGTGGATTTCTGGGCGCGTTCGAACAGGATGTCGTTTTTCGAAGTAGTCATGGCTTGAAGAATCGATTGGGGACAAAGCGCCCCATGCCATAGCGCTGGGCATGGAGCAGGGTCTGGTAAGTGTATTGTTCGGCGCGCTCCACTGCTTCCGGCACGGCCAGGCCGTGTGCCAGGTAAGCGGCGATGGCAGCCGACAGGGTGCCGCCGGCGCCGACGAAGGGGCCCGGCAGGTGCTGCCATTTATCGTGGCGCTGCACGCCTTCCGCGCTGTACAGGGTGTTGGCGCGCTGGCCGCCGCCGGCGTTGGTGCCGGTGACCAGCACATATTCGCAGCCGAGGTCGATCAGGTGTTCGGCGTCGTCGGCCATGGTTTCGCCGTTGCCCAGGTCGCGCCAGGTTTCGGCCATGCGCGCCAGTTCGACTTCGGACAGCATCAGCAGCGTGCCTTGCGGCACCAGCAGCTGGCGCAGCACGGTCAGGAATTCTTCCGGGTCGTCTTCGTCGCCGGGCGGCGGCAGCTGGCTGCCGAACGGGTCGAGCACCAGCGGCGCGTCGGGGTAGTCGGAAACGATTTCGGCCAGGGTGGAGACGTGTTCCAGGTGGTCCAGGGCGCCGACCTTGAAGGCTTGCACCGGCACGTCTTCCAGCACCATGCGGGCCTGGTCGGCCACCCAGTCGGGATCGACATGCTGCTGGTCTTCGACGCGCGCGCTGTCGCCCACCAGCAGGGCGGTGGTGGCGGCCAGGCCGCGGCAACCGAGGGCATGGAACACAGCCAGGTCGGCATGCACGCCAACCGCACCGACCGAATCGGCCACGCCAAATGTCAGGATCAGGGGAGATGTTTGGTTTTGCACGGCGGGTAGATTAAGATACCTAATTCAGCATTTTACTTGATTAGAAGGTGACTCAACGTGAGCAGCAATGATACAAGCCAGGAATTCCAGAGCTGGATGTGCCTGATCTGTGGCTGGATTTATGACGAAGCCGCCGGCTTGCCGGAAGAAGGCATCGCACCAGGCACCCGCTGGGCCGATGTACCGATGAACTGGACTTGTCCGGAATGCGGCGCACGCAAGGACGATTTCGAGATGGTGGCGATTTAAAAGTTAAATTCTTGAAAACTATGTTTCTTAACAACTAAGAAATGTTTTCAAGTTTTCAAATAAATAAGTGTTTCTTTTAAGCAGCATGATCTGCCACTGGGCTTTTCCCTGTGCTATCGTAGCGAGACTATAGAGAAAGTACTTTAGAAATGACGAATAAACCGCAAGGAAACGGACTGAAAATCATGGTGATCGACGATAGCAGCACCATTCGTCGCTCCGCAGAAATTTTCCTGACCCAGGCGGGATACCAGGTCATTCTGGCCGAAGATGGCTTTGATGCGCTGGCCAAGATCAATGACCAGCAGCCTGCGCTGATCTTCTGCGACATCCTGATGCCGCGGCTGGATGGTTACCAAACCTGCGCCCTGATCAAAAAGAGCGCCAAGTTTCATACGACCCCAGTGCTGATGCTCTCATCCAAGGATGGCCTGTTCGACCGCGCGCGCGGCGCCATGGTCGGTTCGGCAGCCTACCTGACCAAACCATTCACCAAAGATAGCCTGTTGGCTGCGGTGCGAGAGCACACCGCCGCTGCCAGTGCGTAAACACCGTAATACAGAGAGTAAAGCATGGCCATTCAACGAATCCTGATCGTAGACGACTCGCCGACCGAGCGTTATTACCTGACCGACATCCTGGTGCGCAGCGGTTTCACCGTGTCGACCGCCGAAAACGGCGAAGAAGCCATGGCCAAGATCAAGGCCGACAAACCGCAGCTGATCCTGATGGACGTGGTGATGCCTGGCCAGAACGGCTTCCAGGTCACGCGCGCCATCGCCAAGGATCCTGAGCTGCAGGACGTACCGATCATCATCTGCTCGTCCAAGAACCAGGAAACCGACCGTATCTGGGGCATCCGCCAGGGCGCCAAGGATTACCTGGTTAAGCCGGTCGACGCGGCCGAGCTGCTGGCCAAGATCGCGGCGCTCGGTTAAACGATGACGACCGAACAGCAGGCGCCGACCGGCGCTGAACGCCGCAGCCGCCTGCGGCAGTACCAAGTGACGCTGCTGGAGCGCATGCAGGCCGCCAAGGCCGGCACGGGCAATGCCGGCCGCGAGCTGGGCGTGCTGCTGGGCGGCCGCCGCTGCCTGCTGGACCTGACCCAGGTCGGCGAAATCGTGCCGTTCCAGTCGGTGACGGCGGTGCCGCTGTCGCAGGACTGGTATCGCGGCCTGTCCAATATCCGCGGCAACCTGGTCGGTGTGGTCGACCTGGCGCGCTATATGGGCGAGGCCGGCACGCAGCCGGGGCCGGACAGCCGCCTGGTGACCTTTGCCACCCAGCTGGGCTTCAATGTCGCCATCCTGGCCGGGCGGGTGCTTGGCTTGCGCAACCTGGACGAAATGGTGGAACAAGCACCGGCGGACAGCGGGCAAGCTGCCTGGGGTGGCCAGCAATTCAAAGACCGTGAAGGGCAGCAGTGGACCAGGCTGGACCTGGGCGAACTGGTGCACGATGCGCGGTTCCTGCAAATCGGCCTGTAATCTCGCGCTGCCATCGGGCAGGCGCAACCAATCGAAAGCTATCGGGGGACGTAGTAATGGCATTTAAATTCTTGTCGCGCTCCGCACCGGAGGCCAGCGCCGAGCTGGGTTCCAATTCGGAGTTTGCCAGCTTTAACAACTCTCAGTACGAGGGCACGCCGCCGGACGCGGCAGTAGCCACCGACGAAGCGCCGGCAGCGGCCGAAAGCGTCACCCCGGAAGCGGCGGAAGGCGCGCGCGGCTTGCTGCAGCGCCTGCGCACCAGCTCGGTGGGCGAGGCGGCCGCCAACGTCAAGCTGCCGCTGATCGGCCACCTGCCAAGCGCCCGCCAGCTGAGCCTGCTGACCACCACGCTCGGTGTCTCCCTGCTGCTGTCGGTGGTGTTCGTGGGATGGAACGCATACAACAGCGGCGTGACGTCGACCCGTACCCAGATCGCTTCGGACGTGCTGATGCACTCGCAGCGTATCGGCAAGGCGGCGCCTAACGCGATTAAGGGTAACCAGCAAGCGATCAAGCAGCTGGAAGACAGCCGCAGCGAACTGAATCGCGCGCTGCTGGCGCTGGCCGACGGTGGCCGCTATGCGGGCCACTCGGTGCTGTCGGCGCCCGGCGCTGTGCTGCCGACCCTGAACGACGCCCGCAAGAAGTGGACCGCTTCCGACAAGGCGGCTGCCACCATCGCCAAATACAAGTGGGACCTGGCCGGTCTGGACGAGACCCTGCAGAAACTGAACGCCATGTCGCCTGACCTGCTGTCGCTGACCGAGGAAGTCGCCTCGGCACGCCTGAAGCAGGGCGGCAGCGCCAAGGAACTGGCGGCACTGGGCAAGCTGGGCATGCTGACCCAGCGCATGAGCCGTAGCGCTTCGGCCTTCCTGACCGAGGGCGGCATTTCCTCGTCCGAGACCGCTTTCCAGCTGGGCCGCGACGCGACCGTGTTCCGCCAGACCGTGGACGGCTTCCTGGGCGGCAGCGACGCCCTCGGCCTGCCGGCCGTGAAGGATGGCGAAACCCGCGAGAACCTGCAGGCGCTGAAGAAGGGCTTCGAAGACTACGACAAGCTGGTCAAGTTCATTCTGGACCGTCTGGAAAAATTCTCCGCTGCGAAGAGCGCGGAACGACTGCTGTTCAACGAGAACGAAGAGGTGCGTGCCAACTTCGCCAACCTGCAGACCAAGCTGCGCGAGCAGCAGGACTCGCTGGGTATCTCGTTCTGGCTGATGGTGGTGGGCCTGCTGGTGACCCTGGTCTCCGCTGCGGCGATCGGCCGCGTGCTGCTGCTCGATTCCCAGAACCGTGGCCGCGCTTCCGAGCGCCGCCGCCAGGAAGCGGAAGCGATGCGTTTGAAAGCGCAGCAGCAGGAAGAAGAAACCAAGGCCATTAACGAGCAGAACCAGGCCGCAATTTTGCGCCTGATGAACGAACTGCAGGAAGTGGCGGACGGTGACTTGACCGTGCAGGCAACCGTGTCGGAAGACATTACCGGCGCGATCGCGGACTCGGTTAACTACACCGTGGAAGAACTGCGCGGCCTGGTAGGCCGTGTGACGATTACCGCGGAACAGGTTACTTCCGCATCCAACCACGCACAGGGCATTTCGAACGACCTGCTGGCAGCATCGGCAGCGCAGTCGAAGGAGATCCAGGACGCATCCAACACTGTTGTGAAGATGGCCAACGAAATTACCGACGTGTCGCGCAGCGCGGCAGAATCGGCGGACGTTGCGCGCCAGTCGGTTGATGCGGCACGCCAGGGTGCGGAAGCGGTGCAGAACGCGATCAAGGGTATGGACGAGATCCGCGAGCAGATCCAGGAAACCTCGAAGCGCATCAAGCGACTGGGTGAGTCCTCGCAGGAGATTGGTGAAATTACCGAACTGATTTCCGACATTACCGAACAGACCAACGTGCTGGCGCTGAACGCAGCGATCCAGGCGGCATCGGCAGGTGAAGCGGGCCGAGGCTTCTCGGTGGTTGCGGAAGAGGTTCAGCGACTGGCAGAACGTTCCGCCGAAGCGGCCAAGCAGATCGGTGCGCTGGTGAAGACCATTCAGACCGACACCCACGACGCGGTAGCGGCAATGGAAAAATCCACGCAGGGTGTGGTGGAAGGTGCCAAACTGTCCGACGCGGCAGGTACCGCGCTGCAGGACATTTCGCAGGTTTCGAACCGCCTGGCGGAACTGATTCAGGGCATTTCCTACGCAACCGGCATGCAGGCGACATCGGCAAACGGCGTGGCGCACAATATGCAGCACATTCTGCAGGTCACGCAGCAAACCCAGGACGGTACCCAGCAAACCGCGAGTTCGGTTCGCAAACTGACCTCGCTGGCGCAGGAGCTGAAGAACTCCGTGTCGCGATTCCGTGTTGGTGCCTGATTAGTGCCCAAGTTGCCGCTTAATTTTTAGAATCTATGAGCAAACCTGATCTTTCGTTCACCGCTTTGCCGCAATACGACACCGGCCCGCTGTCCTGGGTCATGGGTGAAATCCGCGAAGCGCTGGCCCGTTCCCGCACGGCGCTGTTCGAAGCCGGCGGGCGTGACGCGGAAGACCAGACGACGGCGCTGATGCACGCCAAGTCGCACCTGCACCAGGCGCACGGCGCCTTGCAGATGGTGGACGTGGACGGCGTCGCGCTGCTGACGCAACTGGCGGAAGTGGTGCTGGACCGCATGCGCGATGGCACCCTGAAATGCACGTCGGACCATGCCCAGCTGCTGGCCAATATGTACCAGGCGCTGGTGGAATTCCTCGAGGAGCTGCTGTCGGGCGCCCCGTTCCAGCCGGTGCGCCTGTTCCCGTTCTTCCGCGATATCCAGGATTTGCTGGGCATCGACCGGGTCCACCCGGCCGACCTGTTCTTCCCTGACGTCTCGTATGTGCCGGAACTGCCGGCGGCCTTGCCGTCGGCCGGTGCGCCAGGCGCTGCGCCTGATTACAAGGCCCTGCGCCAGCGCTTCGAACGCGCGCTGCTGCCTTACCTGAAGGCGGCCGACGCCGGCAGCCAGGCGATCCACGCCGCGGCGCTGCAGGCAGCCATCACCGATGTGGCCGACCAGCAAAGCGAGCATAAGGCGCGCGTGTTCTGGCGCGCCATGCAAGCCTTCGCCGAACTGGTGGTGGGCGGCCATCAGGAAAGCAACCGTTACGTCAAACAGCTGTTCGGCCTGATCAACCTGCAGCTGCGCCGCCTGTCGGCCGGTTCGCCGGAACTGCCGGACAATGTGCTGAAAGAGGCGCTGTTCTTCATCGCCTCGGCCGATCCGGAGCACCTGCCGCCGCTGGCGCGCCAGCTGCGCGCCGGCTATGCGCTGGATGGCATGGTGCCGCACGACTTCGAAACGCGCCGCTACGGCCGCATCGACGATGCATCGCTGACCGCTGCCCGCGAGGGCATTGCCCATGCGCGTTCGGTCTGGCAGCGCATCGAGCAGAACGAGAACAATCCGGAACTCGATAACGATTTCGGCCAGTCGCTGGCCAAGGCGGCCGTGGCCAGCGAAATGCTGGGCCTGGGCGCATTGGCGGCGCTGCTGCGCCAGCTGGCGGAATCGGCACGCAGCACCGTCGGCACCCGCCGCAGCGAAGCGCTGGGACTGGAGATGGCCACTGCGCTGCTGTTCGCCGAGCACGGCATCGCCCAGATCCGCCACCTGCCTGACGATTTCAACGCCCACGCCGATACCATCGCGGCGCGCCTGCAAGCCCTGCAGGCTGGCGGCGCTGCGCCGGAACCGGCGCAGTGGCAGGGCGGCCTGGCACGCCAGCTGCACGAGGAAGACACGGTTGTCGCCCTGGCGCTGGAAATGAAGACCGGCTTGCGCCAGGTCGAGAAGATGCTGGACGAGTATTACACCGACCCGGCGCGCCGCGCCGAACTGTCGGACCTGGACAAGGTGTTGCACCAGCTGCATGGCGCCTGCGCCATCCTGGACCAGGATGATGCGATGAACGCCGCCGCGCACGTGCGCATCGAAATCGGCCGCCTGGCATCGGGCCAGTTCGATGAGGCGCACGAAGCCAAGGCGCTGGACGATATCGCCCAGAACGTGGGCGCGCTGGGCTTCTTCGTCGACATGCTGGCGCAGAATCCGGCCGGCGCGCGCGAGCGTTTTGCCTTCGATCCGGAACACGGCACCTTCCGCGCCGTGCCGTTCAAGAAAATCTCCGGCCCGGAATCGATCCCGGTGCTGGAAGAAGCATTGCCTGAACCGGAAGCGGCCCCGGAGCCGGTGCTGACCGCGCCGGTGCCTGAAGCCGGTGCTGCCGGCGACGAGGCGGTCGAAGCGGAACTGCTGGAAATCTTCATCGGCGAGGCGCAGGAAGTGCTGGCCTTCGTGCGCGAGACGCTGGCGCGTCCGCACAGCGAAATTTCCAACCTCGACACGCTGACCATGCTGCGCCGCTCCTTCCACACGCTGAAGGGCAGCAGCCGCATGGTGGGCCTGAACCGCTTCGGCGACGGCGGCCATGCGATCGAAAAAGTCATGAACCTGTGGCTGGCGGAAGAGCGCCGCGCATCGGAAGACTTGTTCGCGCTGCTCAATTATGCAAGCGAAGAGATGTCGGCCTGGGTGGGAGAACTGGCCAGCACCGGTACTTCGGCCCGCCAGGAAAAACCGATCGTCGATGCCGCCACGCGTGTGCAGGATACCGGCGTGTTCGAGCGTCCGGCCGCCGGCACCCTGCCTGCTGCTGCTGCTGCTGCTGCTGCCGCTCCCGCGGCCCCTGCCGCTGCCGAACCGGCTGCCGCTGCGGTTGAAGAGGTGGCGCCACCGGAGCCGATCGAGGTTGTCGCAGAGGAGGCCATCGCCGCCAGCGAACCGGTGGCCCAGGCGGCCGAGGAAACCGCTGCGCCGGTCGTGGCCGAAGTGGCCGAAACCGCCGAAGTGGTTGAAGTGGTCGAAGCCGCGCCTGCCGCCGATGAACCGGTTGCAGGGACGATTGAAGCGCTGTCCGACGACTTGTCCTTCAACCTGGACGCGATTGAAGTCTCGGAGCCCGAGCCTGTCCTGACGCTGGAAGAGGAGGCCGCGCCGGTCCGCCCGACCAACGTCATCGAATTCCCGACCGCTACCGCGCCAACGCCGCCGGAGCCGCCGGCGGAAGA
This sequence comes from Pseudoduganella sp., assembly GCA_036402315.1. GTDB lineage: Bacteria > Pseudomonadota > Gammaproteobacteria > Burkholderiales > Burkholderiaceae_D > Rugamonas. Next base: position 8,984 of record DASWTB010000092.1, read on the forward strand.
CAATATGAAGTTTGTGGGACGTCTGGCGATCCCGCTGCCGCTGTACAACATCTACATGGCGGAGACCGACGAGCTGGTGCGCCTGCTGTCGCGCGATTTCGGCGAGTGGCGCCACGAGCAGCGCCCGGTCAATCCGGAAGCGCTGCAGGCCGTGCATACCCTGACCGGCACGTCCGGCACGGTAGGCTTCAAGCCGCTGCGCGAGCTGTCCTACGCGCTGGAAATCACGCTGCAGGAGCTGCAGCCGCCGGCCCCGCACCTGGACGACGCCCAGCATGACCTGTTCGACTTCACGATCGAACGCGTGCGCCAGATGCTGCAAAGCTTCGCCACCGGCGAGCTGCCGCCGGAACAACCGGAACTGATCGAAGCGCTGCATAAGCTGCGCGACGCGCTGGCGCATCCGCCGGAAGCCGGCCAGGCGCTCGACGAGCGCCTGGACAGCATCGTGGGCGAGCCGGGCGGCGAGAAGCTGGAAGAGCGCCTGGACAACCTGTTCAGCGACACTTACCACAGCCTGGTCACCGAAGCTCCGGCCGAAGCGGACCGCACGGAACAGCCGAAGCAGGAAGTGGTCGCGCAAGACGGCAATATCGACAACCTGTTCGATGCCGCCTTCGACGACGCGTTTGACGCGCCAGAGCTCAAGCAAGCGGCACCTGCAGCCGAACCGCTGCATCTGGTAGACGTCGGCCAGGCACCGGCCGAAGCCGCCGTACCGGCCGTAGAAGAAGTGGCGGCACCGGTGGTGGAGGAAGTCGCCGCGCCAGTTATCGAGGAAATCGCTGAACCGGCCGTCACTGAAGATGCTGTGCCGGATGTCGAAGAAATCACCGCACCGGCCGTCGCAGAAGCTACTGCGCCAGCTGCCGAGGAAAGCGCTGAAACGGTCGTCGCTGAAGTTGCCGCGCCGGCTGTGGAAGAAATCGTTGCGCCGGCCGTCGAAGAAATCGTTGCTCCTGCCGTGGCCGAGGCGGAAACCGAACCTGCTGATGCCGAAATTGAAGAAGCCGCGCTGCAGGTGGAAGCCCAAGCTGCGAGTGCCGAAGCCGCGATTGAAGTCGACGCCATCGACGCCACCGCACTGGCCGCCGGCGAAGCAATCGAAGAAGACGCGGTCGACCTCGACCACGCTCCCCCAAGCGAAGTGCAGGTTGTCGAACTGTCGGAAACCGCGCACCTGCTGGGCGCCAGCCCGTCCGACATCCACGACGAACTGGACCCGGACCTGCTGCCAGTATTCCTGGAAGAAGGCACCGACCTGCTGCCGCAGATCGGCGAATCGCTGCGCGCCTGGCACGCCAAGCCGACCGATTTCAGCCACGCCCACAGCCTGCAGCGCGTGCTGCACACCGTGAAGGGCAGCGCCCGCATGGCCGGCGCAATGCGCCTTGGCCAGCACGCGCACGAAATCGAAACGCACATTGAAAACATGGTGCACGCAGGCAGCGCGTCCCAGCACTCGTTCGACGAGCTGATGGCGCACTACGACCACGCGCTGCTGCTGTTCGAACAACTGCAAAATCCGGAAGCCTACGCCGCAGCCATGGCCGCCGCACAAGCGGCAGCCGCGGCGCCAGCCGCCGAAGCAGGCGCACCGGCCGCGCAAGGCGCAGCCCAGCCTACGCTGAGCGCCCTGGCCGCACGCCTGGCATCCGCACCGGCAGTGGCTGCACGCGGCGGCGACGAGGCGGAAGGTGCCAAGGCTTCGCCGCTGGTGCGTGTACGTGCCGACATCCTCGACCGCCTGGTGAACCAGGCCGGTGAAGTGTCGATCACCCGTTCGCGCCTGGAAAACGAAGTGACCTCGCTGCGAACCTCGGTATCGGACTTCCAGGAAAACTTGAATCGCCTGCGCCGCCAGCTGCGCGAAGTCGAAATGCAAGCGGAATCGCAGATCGCCTCGCGTATGTCGATCGCCGGCGAACGCGAATTCGACCCGCTGGAGTTCGACCGCTTCACCCGCCTGCAGGAACTGACCCGCATGATGGCCGAATCGGTGAACGACGTGGCCTCTTTCCACGAAGGCCTGATCCGTTCCATCGACGGCGCCACCGGCGACTTGACGCAGCAAGCGCGCATGACGCGCGACCTGCAGCGCGACCTGATGCGCGTGCGCATGGTGCCGTTCAACAGCGTTTCCGAGCGTCTGTTCCGCGTGGCTCGCCAGGGCGCGAAGGAAACCGACAAGCGCGTCAACCTGGACATCCGCGGCGGCGGCGTGGAAATGGACCGCAGCGTTCTCGAACGCATGGCCGCGCCATTCGAACACTTGCTGCGTAACGCCATCGTGCACGGCATCGAGCCGCGCGAACGCCGGGTTGAACACGGCAAGGGCGAAACCGGCGAACTGCTGGTGCAGGTCAGCCAGCAGGGTAACGAAGTGGTGCTGGAGTTCAGCGACGACGGCGCCGGCCTGGACCTGGAACGCATTCGCGCCAAGGCGCGCAGTGTCGGCCTGCTGGCCGAAGACCAGGTGGTCAGCGATACCGAAGCGTCTAACCTGATCTTCCAGCCGGGCTTCTCCACCGCCGATACGCTGACCGAACTGGCCGGCCGCGGCGTGGGCATGGACATTGTGCTGTCCGAGGCGCAAGCCCTGGGCGGCCGCGTGGAAACCTTTACCGAAGCAGGCAAGGGTTCCCGCTTTACGATTCGCCTGCCGCTGACGCTGGCCGTGACCCAGGTGGTGCTGATCTCCGCCGGCGGCCGCACCCACGCGGTGCCAGCGCTGATGGTGGAGCAGGTGCTGCAGCTGAAGGAAGGCGCGCTGGCTGAAGCGACCGCCAAGGGCGCCGTGGTGCACCATGGCCAGCACGTGCCGCTGCGCTACCTGGCGACCTTGCTGGGCGACGGCGAAGCACGTCCGCTGCTGCAGCGTTCTTCGCCGGTCATGATGCTGCGTAACGGTACCGACCGCGTGGCGCTGCACGTCGACGAGATCCTTGGCAACCGCGAGGTGGTTATCAAGAACATCGGCCCGCAGTTGTCGCGCATGCCCGGCATCGCCGGCGCCACCGTGCTCGGTTCGGGCGAGATCGTGCTGATCCTGAATCCGGTGGCGCTGCAGCTGCACGTGGCACAGCATCCGGAACTGGCGCCGCGGACCTCTGCGACCCCGGCGCCGGCACCGGCCGGCGGCGTGGCCGAACCGGTGGCACAGACCCGCGCCCACGGCACCGTCATGGTGGTCGACGATTCGCTCACCGTGCGCAAGGTGACCCAGCGCCTGCTGGAGCGCGAAGGCTATCACGTCATGCTGGCCAAGGACGGCGTCGATGCGCTGGAGCAGTTGCAGGACCGCTTGCCGGAACTGATGCTGGTCGACATCGAGATGCCGCGCATGGACGGCTTCGACCTGACCCGCAACGTGCGCGGCGACGAACGCACCAAGGAGATCCCGATCATCATGATCACCTCGCGTTCGGCGGACAAGCACCGCAACTACGCGCTGCAACTGGGCGTGAATGCCTACTTCGGCAAGCCGTTCCAGGAAGACATCCTGCTCGGCGCCATCGCCGGCCTGCTGCCGCAACGGGCATAAGGCGCGCGGCGCGCGACAACAGGGCAGGCCATCGCGCCTGCCCTTTTTTCGTCTGAACGAATGCGATGGCTCATTGCGCAGCCGGGCTAGCCCTTGAGCGTGCCTGTGTTCTTTTACTTCTTGACGACTTGGTAGCGTTCCAGCGTGCGCTTGCGGGCTTCGTCGTGGTCGACGATCGGACTGCGCGGCAGGTGGATTTCTTTCGCCGACAGGCCGGCCAGCTGTGGCAGGTAGCGCTTGATGAACTTGCCCTCCGGATCGAACTTCTGCGACTGCGCGACCGGATTGAAAATCCGGAAGTAGGGCTGCGCATCGCAGCCTGACGACGAGGCCCATTGCCAGCCGCCGTTATTGGCCGCCAGGTCGAAATCATTGAGGTGCAGCGCGAAGTATGCTTCGCCGCGGCGCCAGTCGATGCCCAGGTCCTTGCACAGGAACGACGCCACCACCATGCGCAGGCGGTTGTGCATATAGCCGGTGCGGTTAATCTGCAGCATGGCCGCATCCACCAGCGGGTAGCCGGTGCGGCCTTCGCACCAGGCGGCAAACAGCTCGTCGGCCCCGGGGCCGGTTTCCCACTCGATCTTGTCGTAAGCCGGCTTGAAGGCGCCGTGCACCACATGCGGGTTGTGGTACAGGATCTGCATATAGAACTCGCGCCAGATCAGTTCCGACAGCCACACCGCGCCGCCTTCGCCCGCTGCGCCGCGCGCCGACATCGTCGTCACGGTGCGCACCAGGTGACGGATCGACACGGTGCCAAAGCGCAGGTGCATCGACAGGTAGGACGGACCCTTGAGCGCCGGATAATCGCGCGCCACGCCGTAATCTGCGATCCGGCCAAGGAAGTCGTCGAATAGCTGCGGACCGTTGCCGATGCAAAGTTCACGCAGGTTGGTGCGCTCGAAGCCGAGCTCGGCCAGCGACGGCAGCGCGCTGCGGCCGGGCGCAAAACGGCCGCGCTGGCGCGCGCTCCCTGGCTCCACGGTCCACGGCGCCAGCACCGACGGATCGGCCTCCAGCTTGCGCAGCCAGGCGTTCTTGTAGGGCGTGAACACGGAAAACGGCTGACCGGCCTGCGTCAGCACTTCATCGCGCTCGAATACCACCTGGTCCTTATAGGTGCGCAACGCTTGGCCGGCGGCGCGCAGGCTGCGGGCGACAGCCGCATCGCGCGCAATGGCGGCCGGCTCATAGTCGTGGTTGGCAAAAACCACATCGACGCCAAGCTCGGCAGCAAGCTCCGGAATTGCTTTTTCGGCAAAATCGTGGCGCACGATCAGGTGGCCGCCGGCTCCTTCCAGCTCAGCAGCAAGCGCGCTGAGCGTATCGTGGATGAACTCGACCCGCCGGTCGGCCGCTGGCAGCGCATCCAGGATGGCGCGGTCGAAAATAAAGGCCAAGTACACTGTCCCTGCAGAGGCCAGCGCATGATGCATGGCGGCATGATCGAACAGGCGAAGGTCCCGACGCAACCAGACGAGGGCGTTTTTCATGGCTGGAT
>DASWTB010000093.1:0-6362 GCA_036402315.1 Pseudoduganella sp.
CGACCTGCTGTATGCGCTGATTGCCGTGCATTGCGTGATCCTGATGATTGGCGGCGCTTACACCTATGCGCGGGTGCCGTTCGGCTTCGACCTGCAGCACTGGTTCGGGCTGTCGCGCAACCCGTACGACAAGATCGGCCATTTCGCGCAGGGCTTCGTGCCGGCCATGGTGGCGCGCGAAATCCTGCTGCGCGGGCGCTACCTGGCGACGGGCAAGATGCTGGCCTTTGTCGTGATCTCCATCGTGCTGGCGATCAGCGCGGCGTATGAGTTGATCGAGTGGGGCGCGGCGGTGGCGCTGGGCCAGGGAGCGGATGAATTCCTCGGCACCCAGGGCGACCCGTGGGATACGCAGTCCGACATGTTCACGGCCCTGATCGGCGGCGTAGCCGCCCTGCTGGCACTGACCCGCCTGCACGACCGCCAGTTGGCTGCCCGCTAGTATGCTTGGCTCGATCATCCCCGTCTTCCTGCTGATCATGCTGGGCGTGGCCATCCGCCAGTCCCGCTGGATGCCGGACGACTTTTTCCCTTCAGTCGAGAAATTCTCGTATTTCATCGCCTTCCCGGCCCTGCTGTTCACCGGCATCGCACGGCTCGATTTCCATGGCCGGATGGTGGGCGAACTGGCGCTGGCGACGCTGCTGCCGACCTTCATCGTGGTCGGCCTTGCGCTGCTGGTGCTGCTGTTCTGGCGCGGCCTGCCCGACCCAAGCCGTTCCTCTGTCGTGCAGGGTGCGATGCGGCCGAACAGCTATTTCGGGATCGCGGTGTCCGCCCTGTTCTTCCCGCAGCAGACGGCCGCGCTGGTGATGCTGGCGCTGGCCTTGTGCCTGCCGGTGGTGAACGTGATCTCGATCGTGGCCCTGTCGTGGTGGAGCGGCAGCAAGGCGAACCTGGGCAAAGTGGCCACGACGCTGGCGACCAATCCCATCATCCTGGCAACGCTGGCCGGCACGATTGCCAGCCTTACCGGACTGCCCGTGCCGGCGCCGCTGATGAACACCCTGGATATCCTCGGCAAATCCGCACTGGCGCTTGGCCTGATCAGCGTGGGGAGCGGCCTGGTGTTCTCGCTGGAGGGCATGCGCCCGGCAGCGCTGGCCTTCACCTCAACGCTCAAGCTGCTGGTACTGCCTTTCATCGCATTGCGCGTGTGCGCGATGTTTGGCGTGTCCGAACCGGTAGCGCTGGCGGCCAGCTTCTACTGCGCGCTGCCGACCGCGCCCAACGCTTACATCATGGCACGGCAGCTAGGCGGCGATGCGCGCCTGATGGCGTCCCTGATCACGCTGCAAACGCTGCTGGCGGCGGCGACGATTCCGCTCATGCGGATATTTTCCTCCTGATTCAAAGCAGGCGCTTTGCTTCAAGCAGCGCATCAACGATGGCCTGGCGGGCGGCGGCGCGGGCTTCGCTGCTCGGGACGCGCAGGGCGTACGCGGGATGGTAGGTGGCGATGATCCAGCGGCCGCCGCGTTCGACGGGCTGGCCCATGTAGTCCTTCAGCGCCACGCTGCCGCTTTGCAGGACGGATTTCAGCGCAGTCGCGCCCAATGCCACGATGACGTCCGGCGCGACGCTTTCCAGTTCGGCTTCCAGCCAGTAATGGCAGGCTGCGACTTCTTTCTGCGCCGGCGTCTTGTGCATGCGGCGCTTGCCGCGCGGCTCCCACTTGAAGTGTTTGACTGCATTGGTGATGTAGACCTGGCGGCGGTCGATGCCGGCTGCTTCCAGCGCGTCGTCAAGCAAATCGCCGGCCGGGCCGACGAATGGCTTGCCGGCCAGGTCTTCCTGGTCGCCCGGCTGTTCGCCGACCAGCATCAGCTTTGCACGGCGCGCGCCCTGCCCTCCGACCGGCTGCGTGGCATTGCGCCACAAGTCGCAGCGGCGGCACTCATCCAGCGTGTGGGGCTGTTGCTCGTCCGGCTTCGCTTTCATCAGCCCATTGTACGAAGCCTCAGGCCGAGCGGCGCACGATGTAACTGTCGATATCGAAACGCCGCGTGATATGGCGGTAATGGAAGGTGAAGCCCGGCCAGATCACCAGGTTGCGGCCGCGCGAATCGAGGTACCAGCTGTTGCAGCCGGTGTGCCAGACGGTTCCCTTGAGCTTTTGCTGCAACTTGCGGTTGTAAGCGCCCTGTACTTCCGGCTGCACCTCGACCGAGTGCAGCCCATCGCGCAGCAGCCGGCGCACGCCATCCACAGCGTACCGCACGCCGGATTCGATCATGTACACCATGGAGTTGTGGCCCAGCAGCGTGTTCGGCCCGGTGATCATGAAGAAGTTGGGGAAGCCGGCCACGGTGGCACCCTTGTAGGCGCCGGCACCCTGCTCCAACGCCTGCGCAAAGCTGCAGCCGCCACGGCCGCGCAGCTCGATCGGGCCATAGGCATGCTCGACGTCGAAGCCGGTGGCGTAGATGATTACGTCCACCGGACGTTCTTCGCCAATGCCGGTGACGATGCTGTGCTCGCGCACTTCACGGATGCCGTCTTTCAGCACTGTGACGTTGGGCTGCGCCAGGGCGGGGTAGTAATCGTTGGCCAGCAGCACGCGCTTGCAGCCAAGCGTGTAATCCGGCACCAGCTTGGCGCGTAGTTGCGGATCGGCGACCTGGCGCTTCAAGTGGCGCATGGCTTGCCATTGCATGAATTTCGCCAGGGCGGGCAGGAAGATGAACAGCACCACGCGCGATTCGAACTGCACGTAGTGCTTGGCGCGATACAGCAGCTGCAGCGGACGCACGCGGTCCAGCAACCATTGCTCGAGGCCCGTGACGGCGCGGTCGGGCCGCGGCAGCACCCAGTGTGCCGTGCGCTGGTAGTGGTCGAGTTGCCGCACTTGGGGCTGGATCTCCGGCACGAACTGCACCGCACTGGCGCCGCTGCCGATCACCGCTACGCGCTTGCCGCGCAAGTCGATTCTGTGATCCCACTGCGCGGAATGGAAGGACTGGCCGCGGAATCGCTCGGCACCTGGAAATTCCGGCTTGCTGGGCCGGCCCAGCAAGCCGATAGCGAAGATCACCGCGCGTGCCGACATTGCCTCCTTGCTGGTGGTGATGTGCCAGCGGCCCGAGGCTTCATCGAATTGCGCCGACTGCAGCGCAGTGCCCAAACGGAGGTGAGGTTCAAGACCGTGGTCGCGCACTACGCGCTGGGTGTATTCGAGCAGTTCGTCCTGGCGTGGAAACAGGCGGCTCCAGTGGGCGTTCTGCGCGAAAGAGAAGGAGTAAAGGTGGCTTGGGATATCGCATGCGGCGCCTGGATAGGTGTTGACGCGCCAGGTGCCGCCGAACACTGCATCCTTTTCCAGGATGACGAAATTGTCGATGCCGGCTTCCTTCAGCTTGATTGCACTGCAGATGCCGCCAAAGCCGCTGCCCACGATCACCACGTCATAATCCATTGCCGCCCCCTGAATGGTTTGGCAGACTATAATTTTGCATTAATTACAAGTCAATACGGAGGCATGGATGTTCTTCTTGTACGCCTTGGGCGGCGCAGCACTGGCACTCGCAGCGGCGGACCGGCTGTTGCCAGGCCCGGTGGCGCAGGCCGCGCTCGCGCTGGAGCGCAAGCGTTCCAGGCTCACGCTGCGGCAGGCTTGCCTGCCCTACCTCGAGGGTGGTTCGGGCAGCGAAGTACTGCTGCTGGTGCACGGCTTTGCCGGCGACAAGGACAACTTCACACGGATTGCGCGCTTCCTGGCACCGCATTACCGCGTAATCATTCCCGACCTGCCGGGCTTTGGCGATGCCCGCAGAGATTCATCCGCGAAGCACGACGTGGCGACACAGGTCGAAAACCTGCGCGCCTTCATGGCCGAGTTAGGCGTGCAACGCTTCCATATAGGCGGCAATTCGATGGGCGGCTTCATCGCCGCCGAATATGCGGCGCGCTACCCGAAGCAGGTGGCGAGCCTGTGGCTGCTGGCTCCCGCCGGTACTGAAGAAACGCTTGAATCACCGGCCTTTCAGCAATACCTGGCGGGAGGCGGCATGCCATTGCTGGTGCCGCAACTGCACGGCTTCAACAACCTGATGGCCGCATGCATGGCGAAGCCGCCGTTCTTTCCTTACTCGCTGAAGCAAGTCCTGGCGCAACGGGCCGTGGCGGATTACGGGCTGCATTGCGAGATCATGAAGGAACTGGTCGGTTCCCCCCACCTGAGTGCTCCAATCGAAACCCCTGCACTGATCGTTTGGGGCAGCGAAGATCGCATCCTCAGTCCTAAAGGAGCCGTCGCGACCAAGGCACTGATGCCCAACGCCAGACTGGTCATGATGGAGGGCGTTGGGCACTTGCCGATGCTTGAGGCCACGCGCCGTACGGCAAGCGACTTCCTGGACTTCCAGCTTATGCTGGGCGGCCAGTCAGGGCAAAGGCGCGCGTCCGCTTGAGGAATTCGTTGAACTGGGTGGCGTGCGCGGGAAAGCGCTCCTGGCCTTCGGTGAAGATGGCCGCCGCCTCGTCGAGATGCCCCAGCTTCATCAGGCACTCGCCCTTGCAGAAGAAAGCGGACATGCCTTCCGGATCGAGGTAGAGGGATTCGTCCAGGTCGCGCAGCGCCTTTTCGTACAGGCCCAGTTCCATGAATGAGAAGGCGCGCTTGTCCAGCGCGTCGGTGTAGGCGGGATAGAGTTCGATCGCCTTGCCGTACTCATTGATGGCTTCTATGCTGCGGCCTTCGGCGGCATGCACGCCGGCGCGATCGAAATGCCAGGTGGCGGTGCGCATGATGGTGTCGACATCCTGACCTGTCAGGCGGACATAGAGCTCGAAGTCCATGTACTTCAAGCCTTGCAGCTCACGCGCAGTGGCCGGCTGGTTGCCGGCCAGCTCCCAGCCGTCAGCCAATGAAGCAGCGGCACGCGGCGCGTGCGCCATGCGTACCGCGGCATGCGCCAGCGCATCCGGCGTGGGCTTGCGGCCCGATGGCTCATAGGTCAGGCAATGCGCAGTCGCGCCTTCGACAGCAAATACCTTGAGGGCCGACCAGGATTTGCCGTCAGCCGCCGGCTGAACGAGCACATCCCCCGCCTTCACGACGAGTTGCTGGTTGGGCTGGAAGTTTCCTGCTGCCCTGGCGCGCGAGGCGCCAAGGGCAGCGAAGAAGGCGGTGATGGACTTAAGCATGCACAGGAGTGTACATGCTTTTTTGGCAGGAGATTACTGGTTGGCGTAGGCCGTCAGGCGGGCGGCGATGCAAGGCTGCAGGTCGGCCGGAGAGCTGATGTTCATGCCCAGGTCGTTCAGCAGGCCGTCCTTCAGGCCGTAAACGAAACCGTGCACGGTCAGCTCCTGGCCGCGGTCCCAGGCGTCCTGCACGATGGTTGTGGAGCAGACGTTGACGACCTGCTCCACCACGTTCAGTTCGCACAGGCGCTCGCTCTGCTTGCCGACATCGTTCAGCGCGGAGCCGAGGTAGCGCTCGTGCTTTTGCGCGACGTCCTGCACATGGCGCAGCCAGTTGTCGACCAGGCCCACACGGCCGCCGGTCAGTGCGGTGTGCACGCCCTTGCAGCCATAGTGGCCCACGATGATCACGTGCTTGACCTTCAGTACTTCGATCGAGAACTGCAGCACCGACAGGGCATTCAGATCCGAATGCACCACCACGTTGGCGATGTTACGGTGCACGAACACTTTGCCAGGCGGCAGGCCAAGCAGTTCGTTTGCCGGTACGCGCGAATCGGAGCAACCGATCCACAGGTATTCCGGCCCCACCATCGACAGGTCGCGGAAGTAGTCCGGGTCCTTGGCCACTTTGGCCTCGGCCCATTTACGGTTGTTTTCCAGCAGGTGCTTCAGTACGTCGTCGCTCATGTACTCACTCGAAGAAGTCTTTGACCTTGTCCATGAAGGATTTGGTCTGTGGGCTATGCTTCGCACCACCCTCGGTGGTGGAACGCTCGAATTCACGCAGCAGTTCCTTCTGCTTGTCGGTCAGCTTGACCGGGGTCTCAACGGCGACATGGCAGAACAGGTCGCCCGGATAACCGGAGCGCACGCCCTTGATGCCCTTGCCCTTGAGGCGGAAGGTCTTGCCGGACTGTGTGCCGTCCGGAATCGTGAACGATACTTTACCATCCAGCGTCGGCACTTCGATTTCGCCGCCCAGCGCCGCCTTGGCGAAGCTGATCGGCATTTCGCAGTGCAGGTCGTCGCCTTCGCGCTGGAACACCGGGTGCGGCTTGATGTGGATCTCCACATACAGGTCGCCCGGCGGCCCGCCGTTGGTGCCCGGCTCGCCGTTGCCGGTGGAGCGGATGCGCATGCCGTTGTCGATGCCGACCGGGATCTTCACTTCCAGCGTCTTGTTGCGCTTGATGCGGCCCGCGCCGGAGCACGAT
>DASWTB010000094.1:0-1784 GCA_036402315.1 Pseudoduganella sp.
GACGATCCACGGAAACGTAAGTAAGGGTCTCGCCATCCGCCGGCACGACGATGCGGCTGGCCAGACCTGCGCCTTGCGCCTGCTGCTGTAACGCTGCCCTCTGAACCGGGCAGTGGCTCAGCGCCTCAAGATGGTTCGCTACCACGATGCCTTGCGTGGCGTGGGCGAACCGCAATACCTCCCCAATGCCCATGATGATTTCGTGGCCCAGGTCGAACCTGGCGCCGCCGGCCGGCACCACGCTGACCTCGGGCTGGTGCTGCGCGAGGAAACCGAGTACCTCCTGCGTCAGGATGGTATCGCCCGACAGGTACAGGCTCGGTTCGCCGGGCATCTCGATGAAATAGCCGACGCCATGCTCCATCATCAGGCTGACCAGGCCCTTGCCGTGGCGGCAGTTCACGGTCCTGATGCGGCCTTCAAAAAACGGCTGCGGCTCGTGATGGTTCGGCGCGAGCGGCTGCACGTTCAGGCCGCGCTGGCGCAGGTGCGCTTCGTCATGCGGGGTGCAGATGACCGGGACCTGTTGATGGCGCAGCCAAGCCTTGGCGGCGCGGTCCAGGTGGTCGAAGTGGCCTTTCTGGCAGTGCGTAATCAGGCAGTGCGTCACCGTTTCCAGGATGGCTTCCGCCACCGGTGGCAGGTCCACGATCGGGTTGCGCGTCCTGTCTCCAAAGACCTTGAGCGGCGGCAGTGCCCCCTTCGGCGCCAGCATGGGGTCAACAAGTATTTTATGCGGGCCGAACTCGATGACGGCTGTCGCGTTGCGAAGTTGAGTGATTTTCATGCCGAAATTGTGCGCCCCGGCGACCCGCCCTACAATGGCATGATCTGACACAAACCATCCATTTCCAGCCATGCGAATTGGCCTGCTGCTGTACCCCGATTGCCTGCCCGCCGGCCTGTTCGGCGCCATGGACTTGCTGCACGCAGCCAACCTGCGCGCGGGCAAAGCCCTGTTTGAACCAGTCTTCGTCGCAGCGCGGGCGGGCAAGATCGACTGCGCGCACGGCCAGCAACTGAACGCCGCCGTCGCACTTGACGATGCCGCGCTGGACGCAATACTGGTACCGGGCTTCTGGGGCCAGTCGCTGGGCCAGGCCGCGCGCACGCTGGAGGCAAATGCTGGCCTGATCGCCGCCGTTGCGGCCCTGCCGCGCCGCGTCCTGCTCTGGTCCTACTGCACAGGGGTTTGCCTGGCGGCCGGCACGGCTCGGCTGGACCGGCAAGCAGCAACGATCACCTGGTGGCTGGCAGATTTCGCCGCGACGACTTTCCCCAAGGTGGGCTGGCAATTCGAACGCACGCTGGCTTTCAATGACCGCAATGCGACTGCTTCAGGCGTCAACGGCTACCTGCCGATCGTGCAAGCGCTGGTGGAAATGAAACTCGGCAAGGAAGCCTACCGCGAGCTGACCAGGCTGATGGTGCTGCCGCGGCCGGAAGAAAAGACGCACATCGCCTTCCACATGCTCGACCTGATCGAGCAGCGGGACGCGCTGCTGCGCAAGCTGCACCTGACGGTCGAACAGTTGGCCGCCAGCGAGGCGACGCTGGCGCGCGTCGCCGCCGCCCTGCACACGACTGAGAGAACACTGGCGCGCAAGGTACTCGCGGCCAGCGGAATGCCGGCGGCAGCCTACATCCGCCGCGTCAAGCTGAAACAGGTCAGCGAACGCCTGGTTTACACCAGAGCATCCGCCACCACGATCAGCATAGAGCTGGGCTTCAGCAGCGATTCAGGCATGCGCCGCATGTTCAAGGACCTGACCGGACTTACCCCA
>DASWTB010000095.1:0-3114 GCA_036402315.1 Pseudoduganella sp.
AGCCTTGCTGCGCCATGTCTTCGCTATGCGCTTGCGCGGCTTCGGCCAGTTGCCGGTTCCACGCCAGCGGCGGCGCGGCTTCCATCCAGGTGTCGCCGCATTGGCGCCCTTCGGCGCGGGCGGCGTTGGTGGCCTGCAGCACCTGCTGTGCCGCCGCGGCGGTGTCGGCCAGGAGTACGACAGGGTTCGGCGTTGGCGCTGCCAGCACGACGGTCCATTCATTGCCCGTGCGGTGGGCGCCGATGTCGCGGTAGCGCATGCTGCCCAGCGTGGCGCAATACGATTCGCGCAAGGCTTCGAAAGCGCTGCGCGCATCCGTGGGGCCTTCCACGTTGACGGCATCGGCCACTGCAGGATCATAGCCGGCGCTGTCCAGCGCGGCCAGCAGGATGGTGCCGGGCCGCAGCGCGATGCGCGACAGCACCGGCCGTGGCGTCAGCACCGGCACGGCGGAACGCAGCCTGCCCTGGCAGGTGGCGGGGGCGGCGCGCCAGGCGTTGACCATCGCCAGCAGCTGGTCCGCATCGCCAGCGTGGGCGGAAGGCAGCTGCGCCGCACACATGGTTGCGAGAATGATAAGCCTTTTCATGCGGCCACTATACCTGCTCTGGTAAACTGCGGGCAACAAAGGAGTGAACATGGTTTCGTTGCAAGAACAATTGATGAAGGCTGGCCTGGTCGACAAGAAGAAAGTCAACAAGGTGCAGCAGGAAAAGTCCAAACAGCACAAGGAAGAACTGCGCAGCGGCACCAAGGCCGTTGACCAGACGCGCGAGGCGGCGCTGGAACAGCAGCGCAAGGCTGCCGAGCGTGCGCGCGAACTGAATGCGCAGCGCGATGCGGCCGCCAGCCAGAAGGCCATCATGGCGCAGGTGGTGCAGATGGTGCAGCAGCACCGCCAGCCAAAGGGCAATGGCGACGTGGCCTACAACTTCACCATCGGCAGCAAGATCGACCGCATCTATGTGTCGAACGCGGTGCAGCAGCACCTGGTCAATGGCCGCCTGGTGATCGTCGTGCTGGATGGCGTGGCCGAACTGGTGCCGAAAGTGGTGGGGGAAAAGATCGCCGAGCGCGCGCCGGAAGTGGTGGTCGCGGTCAAGAAGGCCGCCAGCGAGCAGCCGGCGGAAGATGATCCTTACGCCGACTACAAGATCCCGGACGACTTCACCTGGTAACCAGGACCCCGGCTTCGGCGGACACGGTGAACGGCACTGTCGCTCCGCCATAGCTGGCCCAGTTGCGCAGGTCGAAGCTGCCGCCGCCAGACATGCGCTGGCCTTGCAGGTTCAGGTAAGTCAAAGGCTGCTTCGGCTTGCACACCTGCGGAATACCGACCGATTGCAAGAAGGTGACCGAGCCCGCGCCAATGCGCGTGCCCTTGCCGTCTTCCACCAGCAGCGCCGTCTCAACATCCACCCCGATGCCGCGCGCCATGCCGGCCCAGCCGTCGTTGACGATGCGGGCGATGAAGGCCACCAGGCGGCCCATACGGTCGCGCGTGTCGAAGTGGGCATCGGTGATTACGCTGCCCAGGTCGGGCAGCAGCAGGAAATCGCGCTCCAGCGTCATGCGCTTGTCGTAGGGATCGGCCAGCGCTTCAGCAGAAGTGATGCTGCCGTTCAGCGCAGCAAAGCCAAAGCGTCCCATCAGCGCCAGGCCGGCGCTGGTGCCGCCGATCGGGATCCGGCGGCCGGCCAGTTCCTGGATCGCCGCCTGCACCGGCGTGCCCTGCCAGAAGTCGATGTAGTCGGACTGGTCGCCGCCGGCGATGAACAGTTCTTCCGCATTGCGGATGCGCTCGATCACGAAGGGATCGCTGGCGGCTTCGCGGCTGGGAATCACCAGCGTTTCCACCGATTGCGCGCCGCCCATGGCGTAGATATAGGGATTGTAGGCGTCGGTGCCGCGGCTGCGGATCACGACGAAGTTGCCGCCGCCGCCTTTCTGGATCATCCAGGCAAAGGCCGCATCGACGTCCGGCCCGCCGCCCATCAGCACCAGGCTGGATTTTTTCGGCTGCGGCAGGACGGCGTTGCTGGGGTCGCCCACCGCGTAATACTGGTAAGGCTTGCCGGCGTAGGCGGGCGCTGCCAGCGCGGCGGCCAGCAACAGCAAGACAGCGAACAAGCGGTGGAGGCGTACCATGACGATGCTCCCGGGCTAGGTGAATCCTGCCCGGCCATTGTACGCCCGTCACTTGCAGGAATTTACCCGTGTGCTGGAATTTTCAGGCCGCGCGCCACAGCCGGCCGGTCGACGAAGGCGCCCAGCACGCGGCGCACATTGCTGAATTTCTCGAAGCCAACAAGCTCGCCGGCGCCATAGTACTCCACCAGGTTGCGCACCCACGGGAAGATCGCGATGTCGGCAATCGTGAACTCGTCGCCCATGATCCACTTGCGGCCTTGCAGGCGCCGGTCCAGCACGGCGAGCAGGCGCGCCGACTCATTGATGTAGCGGTCGCGCGGGCGCTTGTCTTCGTATTCCTTGCCGGCGAACTTGTGGAAGAAGCCCACCTGGCCGAACATCGGGCCGATGCCGCCCATCTGGAACATCACCCACTGGATGGTTTCGTAACGCGCCGCCGCATCCTGCGGCAGCAGTTTGCCGGTCTTTTCGGCCAGGTAGAGCAGGATCGCGCCCGATTCGAACAGCGGCAGCGGTTTGCCGCCCGGGCCGTCCGGATCGATGATGGCCGGGATCTTGTTGTTCGGGTTCAGCGACAGGAACTCCGGCGACATCTGGTCGTTGCTCTCGAAGCTGACCAGGTGCGGCTCGTAGGCCAGGCCGATTTCTTCCAGCATGATCGATACCTTGACGCCGTTCGGCGTAGGCAGGGAATACAGCTGCAGGCGTTCAGGGTGTTGGGCGGGCCATTTGGCGTTGATAGGGAAGTCGGTAATGCCAGTCATGCTCAAGCTCTCTCGGTTGGACAATGAATCGCGATTATGGGGCAATCCGGTTTTTCATGCCCGGAGCGGGTTATTATTGCCAAGCAAATAACTTTGCGAATATCGAAACTAGGAGACAAGATGAGACAGCAAGTTTTATCCCGTATTCTGATGTTGATTCCGTGCGTGCTGCTGGCGGCTTGCGGCAACAGCAGTGATG
>DASWTB010000096.1:0-8462 GCA_036402315.1 Pseudoduganella sp.
GAGAAGGAAATGTATTCCTTCGAAGACTCCATGAACGGCGACCAGCTGACCCTGCGTCCGGAAGGCACCGCAGGCGTGGTGCGCGCCGTGCTGGAACATAACCTGGTGTACGAAGGCCCGAAGCGCCTGTGGTACAAGGGCCCGATGTTCCGCCACGAGCGTCCGCAGCGCGGCCGCTACCGCCAGTTCCACCAGTTCGGCGCCGAAGCCGTGGGCTTCACCGGCCCTGACGTGGATGCCGAAATGATCGTGATGTGCCGCCGCCTGTGGGATGACCTGGGCCTGGAGGACATCCGCCTCGAAATCAACTCCATCGGCGACGCCGAGGAGCGTGCGCGCCACCGCGTCGACCTGATCGCCTACCTGCAGCAGCACGAAGAGCACCTGGATGCCGACGCCAAGCGCCGCCTGCACACCAACCCGCTGCGCATCCTGGACACCAAGAACCCGGACCTGCAAGGCATCGTCAACAGCGCACCGAAGCTGCTGGACTACCTGGGCGAAGAATCGCTGGCCCACTTCGAAGGCGTGAAGAAGATCCTGGATGCCAACGCGATCCAGTACACCGTCAACACCCGCCTGGTGCGCGGCATCGACTACTACAACCGCACTGTGTTCGAATGGGTCACCGACCAACTGGGCGCGCAGGGCACCGTGTGCGCCGGCGGCCGCTATGACCCGCTGATCGAAATGTTCGGCGGCAAGCCAACCCCTGCGGTCGGTTTTGCCATGGGCATCGAACGCCTGATCGAACTGATGAAAGGCAGCGGCGACACCGCCGCGCCGCGCCAGTGCGACGTCTACCTGGTGCACCAGGGCGAAGCCGCGCGAATGCAGGCCTTTATCATCGGCGAGCGCCTGCGCGACGCCGGCCTGGACGTGATCCTGCACTGCGGCGGCACCAACGGCGCCGGCAGCTTCAAGTCGCAGATGAAAAAAGCCGATGGCTCCGGCGCAACCTTCGCCGTCATCATTGGCGAAGACGAAGTGGCCAACAACACTGCCGTCGTCAAGGCAATGCGCGCTGAAGAAGGCGAGGGCCAGCAGCAGACCGTCGCGTTTGAAGGCGTTGTCGATTATGTCGTGGACCAGATCACATGCGGAGACGATTGCGACCACGACCATCACCACCACCATTAATTAAAGAAACAGGCAGACTGAAACATGGCATACGATCTCGACGAACAAGAACAGCTTGCTAACCTCAAGGCATGGTGGGCAAAGTACGGCAACCTGACCACCTGGGTGGTGATCGCAGGCCTGGCCGCTTATTCGGGCTGGAACGGCTGGAACTACTACCAGCGCAACCAGGCGGCGCAAGCCTCCGTGCTGTTCGATGAACTGCAGACCGCGGTGACGGCCAAGGACAACGCCAAGGTGGCGCGCGTTGCCGGCGACATCGAGTCCAAGTTCGGCCGCACGGCCTATGCTTCGCTGGGCGCGCTGAGCGCCGCCAAGTCCTTCTTCGACGCCAATGACCTGAAGTCTGCCAAGGCCCAGCTGGAGTGGGTGGTGGCGCACGGCAATGAAGAACACAAGAACATCGCTTCTATCCGCCTGGCCGGCGTGCTGCTGGACGAGAAAGCCTACGACGCCGCGCTGAAGGCGCTGGCCGTGGCTGCGCTGCCGCAGTTCAAGTCCTCGGTGGAAGACCGCAAGGGCGACATCCTGGCGGCACAGAACAAGATGGAAGAAGCGCGCACCGCCTACAAGGCCGCGCTGGAAGCCGCCGACAAGAACAATCCTGGCCGCCAGCTGATCCAGCTCAAGCTCGAATCCATCGGCGGCAGCGTGCCGGAAGTGAAGGCCTGATCCATGCGCGCGATGAACGTGGGAATTCGCCGTACTGTAATTGCACTGGGCGTACTGGCACTGGCCACCGGCTGCGGCAGCCTCAATCCTTTCAAGAAGGAAGACAAGTTCGCGCCGGCCAAGCTGGAAGAGATGAAGGGCGGCGTACCGGCCCGCATCGTGTGGAAGCACAGCACCGGCAAGGCCGGCGCCAGCGTCTTCACTCCGGCCCTGGCCGACAACAGCGTGTTCGTGGCCGATGCCGATGGCGTGATTGAACGCCTGGACGCCGCCACCGGCAAGGTGCAGTGGCGCAGCAAGACCGGCGCCGACCTGACCGCCGGCGTGGGCGTCAGCCCGGATGGCAAGCTGGTTGCCGTGGGCGCCGTGAAAGGCCAGCTGATGGCTTTTGACGGCAGCGGCAAGGCGCTGTGGAAGATCCAGGCTTCCAGCGAGATCCTGTCAGCGCCGGCAGTGGCCAACGACGTGGTAATCGTGCGCACCGTGGACAACAAGGTTACCGCCTATGACGCGGCGGACGGCAAGAAGCGCTGGTTCATCCAGCGCGTAACGCCGCCGCTGACCCTGCGCAATATGCCGGGCCTGGTGATCGCCAACAACAACGTGTACGCGGCGCAGCCTGCGGGCCGCATCCTGGCCCTGGCGCTGTCGAACGGCGTGCCGCGCTTCGAGGTGCCGCTGTCCGAACCGCGCGGCGCGACCGAGCTGGAACGCGTGTCCGACATCAGCGGCACCCCAAGCGTGTACGAGCAGGACCTGTGCGCGGTGAGCTACCAGGGCAAGGTTGGCTGCCTGGACATCAACACCGGCGTGGCCCGCTGGACCAAGCCGGCATCGTCGGACGTTGGCGTTGGCGTCGACCAGCGCTTCGTGTTCGTGTCGGACGAGAAGGGCGCCGTACAAGCCTTTGCCCGCGAAGGCGGCGCATCGGCATGGAAGTACGACAAGCTGGCTTACCGCCGCTTGTCGGCGCCGGTTTCCTATGGCCGCTTCGTGGCTGTGGGCGACCTCGAAGGTTATGTGCACTTCCTGTCGCGGGAAGACGGCACGATGTTAGGTCGGATCGCTACCGACGGCAGCGCCATCAAATCGGCGCCGCTGTTGTCCGGTCCGAATGTGATTTTCCAAACCCAGAATGGGACTGTGGCCGCTATCGCGGTCGAATAAGAACAATATGAAGCCGGTAATTGCACTTGTGGGTCGCCCGAACGTCGGGAAATCGACCCTTTTCAATCGACTGACCCGCTCGCGCGATGCGCTGGTGGCGGACCTCCCTGGCCTGACGCGCGATCGTCACTACGGCGAGGGCCGCATCGGCAATCGTCCATTCCTGGTCATCGATACCGGCGGTTTCGAACCGGTCGCCAAGGAAGGCATCATGTTCCAGATGGCGCTGCAGACCAAGCAAGCCGTGGCCGAAGCCGACGTGGTGGTGTTCCTGGTCGATGGCCGCCAGGGCATGACCCCGCACGACAAGACGATTACCGATTTCCTGCGCAAGTCCGGCCGTCCGGTGCTGCTGGTGGTGAACAAGGCCGAAGGCATGCGCTATACCGCTGCCGTGTCGGACTTCTATGAACTGGGCCTGGGCGATCCGTATGCAATTTCCGGCGCTCATGGCGACGGCGTGCACGACCTGGTGGCTGAAGCGCTGGACAAGGCTTTCGCTTCGCGTCCGGCCGACGAGGAAGAACTGCTGCCGCAGGAACGCGGCATCAAGATCGCGCTGGTGGGCCGCCCGAACGTCGGCAAGTCGACCCTGATCAACACCCTGGTGGGCGAGGAGCGCGTGATCGCCTTCGACATGCCGGGTACCACCCGCGATTCGATCGAGATCCCGTTCGAGCGCGACGGCAAGCAGTACACCCTGATCGACACGGCAGGTATCCGCCGCCGCGGCAAGGTGTTCGAAGCGATCGAGAAGTTCTCGGTGGTGAAGACGCTGCAGTCGATCTCGGAAGCCAACGTGGTGATCCTGATGCTCGACGCGCAGCAGGACATCTCCGAACAGGATGCGCACATTGCGGGCTTCATCCTGGAATCGGGCCGCGCCCTGGTGGTGGCGGTCAACAAGTGGGACGGCCTGCAGTCGGACGACCGCGACCAGGTGAAGATGGACATGGACCGCAAGCTGGACTTCCTGTCCTTCGCCAATACCCACTTCATCTCGGCCCTGCGCGGCACCGGCATCGGTCCGCTGATGAAATCCGTGAACGGCGCGTATGCGGCCGCCACGGCCGACCTGCCGACCCCGAAGCTGACCCGCGCCTTGCAGGAAGCGATCGAGAAGCAGGAGCCGAAGCGCAAGGCTGGCGTGCGTCCCAAGATGCGCTATGCGCACCAGGGCGGCCAGAACCCGCCGATCATCGTTATCCACGGCAATTCGCTGGACGCGGTGTCCGAGCCATACAAACGCTATCTGGAGAAGCATTTCCGTGATAGCTTCAAACTGGTCGGCACCCCGCTGCGGATTGAGTTGCGCAACGGCAAAAATCCTTTTGATAAACGCGAAAAGTCTTGATGGAGCAGGGGGATAAGGGAAACTTAAGCTTTATCCCGCTGCAAGATTTAAAAAAACAAGGTACAGTGTCCTTGGAGCAGCATCCCCAGCACTTGAAAAACAGGCGCAGCGTCTCCAATTCGTACACAACAACATAAAACGGAGCTGTTATGAGCAATAAAGGGCAATTGTTACAAGACCCATTCCTGAACGCGCTGCGCAAAGAGCACGTTCCAGTCTCGATCTACCTGGTCAACGGCATCAAGCTGCAGGGCCATATCGAGTCTTTCGACCAATACGTGGTCCTGCTGCGTAACACCGTAACCCAGATGGTTTACAAGCACGCCATTTCCACCGTGGTGCCTGCCCGCGCCGTCAACCTGAACATGGATAACTCCTCCGAGGCAGCGGAGTAAGACACTTCGTATGCGTGCAGCTTTAGTCGGGGTAGATTTCGGTCAGGGCGACTTTGCTGCCAGTATCGAGGAGTTGATGCTGCTGGCCCGCTCCGCGGGCGCAGAGCCGGTCACCACCATTACCGGCAAACGGTCTGCGCCGGATGCCGCGTATTTTGTCGGCAGCGGCAAGGCCGACGAAATCGGTCATGCAGTGCAGGACCACAAACTCGAAATCGTCATCTTCAACCATGCGCTGTCCCCAGCCCAGCAGCGCAACCTGGAAAAACGCCTGAACGTGCGGGTGCTCGACCGCACCAGCCTGATCCTCGACATCTTTGCGCAGCGCGCGCAAAGCCACGAGGGCAAGCTGCAGGTCGAGCTGGCCCAGTTGCAGCACCTGGCCACGCGCCTGGTGCGCGGCTGGACCCACCTTGAACGCCAGAAAGGCGGTATCGGCCTGCGCGGCCCTGGTGAAACCCAGCTCGAAACCGACCGCCGCCTGATCGGCGAACGGGTGAAGATGCTGCGTGCCCGCCTGGCCAAGCTGCGCAAGCAGCATGAGACCCAGCGCCGTGCCCGTGGCCGCAGCCATACCTTCTCGGTGTCCCTGGTCGGCTATACCAACGCCGGCAAATCGACCCTGTTCAATACCATGACCAAGGCCGGTGTCTATGTGGCGGACCAGTTGTTCGCCACGCTGGATACCACTTCGCGCCGGGTCTACATGGGCGAGGAGATCGGCAACGTGGTGGTGTCCGACACGGTCGGCTTCGTGCGCGAACTGCCGCACCAGCTGGTGGCCGCCTTCCGCGCCACCCTGGAAGAGACCATCCATGCCGACCTGCTGCTGCACGTGGTCGACGGTTCCTCGCCGGTGCGCATGGAGCAGATCGAGCAGGTCAACCTGGTGCTGCGCGAAATCGGCGCCGACCATATTCCGCAAATCCTGGTGTGGAACAAGATCGATGCGGCAGGCCTTGAGCCGGCGGTAGAACGTAATGAGTATGATAAGATTTCCCGCGTATTCATCAGCGCACGCACAGGCGAAGGCCTGAACCTGCTGCGCGATGCAATCTGTGAGGCAGCACGGGATGAGCAGGAGGCGCTCGCCAACCCCAAAGAGGAGGTGGCGCCGGACAGTATTCTCACCTTTACCCAAGTAGGATCTCACTAAAAGAAAAATATGCCTTTTTCCTCTCTCAAGAAAAGACTCGGCAACTATATTGCCCAGGAAGGCAAAAAGCCCGGCGAAGGGCCGCCGGACCTCGATCAACTCTGGCGTGATTTCAACCAGCGCCTGAATGGGCTGTTTGGCGGCGGCAAAAACCGCGGCGGCAATTCGGGCGGCGGCGGCAATGGCGGCGGCGACATGAAGGGCGCCGGCATTACCTTTGGCGCAGTCGCTTCGGTGGCGGCCCTGGTGTGGCTCGCTTCCGGTGCGTTCATCGTGCAGGAAGGCCAGACCGGCGTGGTCACCACATTCGGCAGATTCAGCCACACCACGCCGGCCGGTTTCAACTGGCGCTGGCCGTATCCGTTCCAGGGCAATGAGATCGTCAACGTGTCCCAGGTGCGCACGGTGGAGGTGGGTTACCGTGGCAGCGCGAAGTCCAAGATGGCTTCCGAGGCGCTGATGCTGACCGAAGACGAAAACATCATCGACATCCAGTTCGCCGTGCAGTACAAGCTGAGCGACCCGGTCAAGTGGCTGTATGCCAACCGCGATGCGGAAGACACGGTGCGCCAGGTGGCCGAGACGGCCATCCGCGAAATCGTCGGCCGCAGCAAGATGGACTTCGTGCTGTATGAAGGGCGCGAGAAAGTCGCCACCGATACCCAGCAACTGATGCAGGCTATCCTGGACCGTTACAACTCGGGCGCGCAAGTGACCAACGTGACGATGCAGGGCGTGCAGCCGCCGGAGCAGGTGCAGGCCGCGTTCGACGACGCGGTGAAAGCAGGCCAGGACCGCGAGCGCCAGAAAAATGAAGGCCAGGCTTATGCCAACGACATCGTGCCGAAAGCACGCGGTGCGGCATTCCGCCTGATCCAGGAAGCCGAGGCATACCGCGCCATGACGGTGCAGAACGCGACCGGTAATGCCGACCGCTTCAAGTCCGTACTGGCCGAGTACCAGAAGGCGCCGGCCGTGACGCGCGACCGCATGTACCTGGATACCATGCAGCAGATCTTCTCCAGCACCAGCAAGGTGATGGTCGACTCCAAGGCTGGCAGCAACCTGCTGTACCTGCCGCTGGACAAGCTGATCGCCCAGGTGGCCGCCACCGAGGGACGCGCCGCCAGCGTGAACCCGCCGCCGCCAGCGGCCGTGCTGCTGCCGCCGGAACCGACATCCGACCCGAACCGCCGCGATGGCCGTTCGCGTGAATCGTCCCGTGACCGGGAGGGCCGTTAATGAATCGCTTTGCAACTATCCTGATTACGGGCTTTATCGCCCTGATGCTGCTGTCCTCCACCGTGTTCGTGGTGGACCAGCGCAAGTACGCCATCGTGTTCGCGCTGGGTGAAGTGAAGCAGGTGATTGCCGAACCTGGCCTGCACTTCAAGCTGCCGCCGCCGTTCCAGAACGTGGTGTACCTGGACAAACGCATCCAGACCCTGGACCCGAAAGAGGCTGACCGCTTTATCACCGCCGAAAAGATGAACATCCTGGTCGATGCCTTCGTCAAATGGAGGGTGACCGATCCGCGCCTGTACTTCGTCTCCTTCGGTGGCGACGAGGGCAGGTCGGGCGACCGCATGCAGCAGATCGTGAAAGCGGCCCTGAACGACGAGATCACCAAGCGCACCGTGCGCGAAGTGATTTCCGGCCAGCGCGGCAAGGTGATGGAATCGATCCGCAGCAAGGTGGTGGACGAGGCCAAGCAGATCGGCGTGGAAATCGTCGACGTGCGCCTGAAGCGCGTGGATTATGTTGAGCAGATCAACAACTCGGTCTACGAGCGCATGAAAGCCGAGCGCCTGCGGGTGGCCAACGAAGCCCGCTCCACCGGCGCCGCCGAGTCGGAACAGGTGCGCGCCGATGCCGACAAGCAGCGTACCGTGATCCTGGCCGAAGCTTACCGCGAGGCCGAGAAGATCAAGGGCGAGGGCGATGCCAAGGCGTCCCAGATCTATGCCGAAGCGTTTGGCCGCAATCCGGAGTTCTACAAGTTTTACCGCTCGCTGGAGGCCTACCGCGCTTCCTTCAAGTCCAAGGCTGACGTGATGCTGGTCGATCCGCAGTCCGATTTCTTCAAATACTTCAAGAGCGCAGGCTCCGGGAAGTAAGCCGAAAAAGATGGGGACGGACCCCATTTAATGGGGTACTTCTCCATTAAATGGGATCCGTCCCCATTTTTTCGGCGCCATTTTTTTTTACCTGCACCGCAACAATTTCGCGTAAAATACGCGGTTTGGTCATCCGCTTTTGTGGATGGCGTAGTTGCGCCTGCATTGTTTTTAATTCAATAGCACCAACCATGCCGAATTGGCTTTTGCCTGAATATATTGCCGACGTCTTGCCCTCCGAAGCACGCAAGATCGAGGAGTTGCGCCGTCTGATGCTGGATAACTTCCGGCTGTACGGCTACGAGCTTGTGATGCCTCCCATGCTGGAGTACGTCGAGTCCCTGCTGACCGGCGCCGGCGCCGACACGGACCTGCGCACCTTCAAGCTGGTCGATCAGATCTCCGGCCGCATGCTGGGCCTGCGCGCCGACATGACGACGCAGGTGGCACGCATCGACGCC
>DASWTB010000097.1:0-2646 GCA_036402315.1 Pseudoduganella sp.
GGTCGGCTTCCTCCGGTCCCTTTTCCTGCAGCTTGCGCACTTCGGCAAAGGTGGTCTCGATCGCCTTATCGACGTTTTCCGGCGCGGTCGGCAAGCCGATATTGATGCTGTAATTGCCGTAGGGATGACGGCTCATGCCGCCATTGATGCTCGAGGTATACACCAGGCCACGCTGCTCGCGCAGGGCTTCGGTCTGCTTGATCTGCATGATCTCGATCAGCGCGCGCAGGCGCATCTGCTCGACTTCGTTAAAGTTGGCCTCGCCCGTGAAGGAGATGCTGACCTGGCTCTTCTGTTCGCGCCCGCGCCGCACTTCCTTTTTCACCACGCCGCGGATGGGTCGCACGTTGCGGTCCTTGTATTCGGTTGCGATCCTGTGGGCCGGCAGCGCGCCAAGGTAAGTCGCCAGCAGCGGCTTGATCTTCGCCAGCTCGAAACTGCCGACGAAGAAGAAGGTCATGCCGTAAGCGCTGGACAGGCGTTCCTTGTGCAGCGCCATCACACGCTCGAGGCGGATGCCGTCCAGTTCCTCTGGGCGGGGCGTCAAGCCCACGCGCGGATGGTTGCCGAACATGGTGGTGCGCATGGTGTCGGTCAGCACCGCCTCCGGACGGGCCTGGGCATTGCGCGCCTGCTCCTGCTGCTTGTCGATGAACACGTTGAACAGCGCCTCGTCGCGGCGCGGCTGCGTGACCTGCAGGTAAATCAGCTGCAGCAAGGCTTCCACATCGTTGCTGCTGGAACCGCCGCCGAAGCCCTCGGTCGCGCCCCCGATGGCCAACGCCGAACGCACGCTGCGCCCGGCCAGCATCTTCTGCAGGTCCAGCGGGGTGTAATCCTTGACGCCCATGCTCGACAGGATGGCGCTGGCATAGCGTGCGTTGACGATATCGCCCTCCTCCGCCAGCGACTGGCCGCCGAAGCGGGTCGATGACATCAGCACCTGGTCGTTCTTGAAGTCGGTCGGCTTCAGCACGACTTTCACGCCGTTCGACAGCAGCAGTTCGGTGGTGCCCAGCACCTTGTCGATGGTTTCCTTGACGATGCGGCCAGCTTTCGGCGGCTGCGTCATGAGGCTGGCGGCCAGCACCTTTTCCTCATGCGCCGCCACCGTGGCCTTCTCAGCTTCCTCCACCGTCGCCAGCATCTGGGCCGCCTGCGGCACCACGGTGCCGGACTTGTCGTTGCCCATGAAGATGACCAGCTTCTTCTGTCCCACCGGGATCGCATCGCGCACCTGGGCGTTGACTTCCTCCAGCGTCACCCCCGGCAGGAAGTCCTTGTAGTAGCTGTATTCGTTGGCGATGCCCGGCATCGATTCCCCGTCCAGGAAATGGCGCGTGAACTCATTCACGTACACCGCCGATTCGGTCTTGTCACGCTCGCTGTACAGGTTTTCGATGAAGCGCATCATGTTCTTCTTGGCCCGCTCCAGTTCAGCGGCGCTGAAGCCGAGCTGGCGCGCACGTTCGCCTTCCGCCACCACGGCGCGGATGGCCGGCAGCGCGCCGGCCTTGCCGACCACCGCGCTCGAGACGAAGGCGCGGTAGCCGTGCACCGCCTTGGCCATGCTGCTGAAGCCTTGCAGGAAGGGGGGATTGCTCTGCTGCGACAGTTCCGCAATGCGCTGGCTCAGTATCGCCGCCGACAATTGCTCCACCATCTTTTCGCGGTACTCGCCAACGGTGCGCGCTTCACTGCGCTGCAGGAAGGGATAGCGGATCGTCACCAGATTCGATGGCGCCTCGCGGTCGGTCACCACCAGCGCTTCCGATTCCTTGCGCTCGGGGATGGTCGCATACTCGCGCGGACGCGGGTTTTCCGGATTCACCAGCTTCGAGAAATGGCTGCTGACCAGGCGCTCGGCCTCCAGCGGATCAACGTCGCCCACCACGATCACGGCCATCAAGTCCGGCCGGTACCAGTCCTTGTAAAAGCGCCGGATCGCTTCAGGCTTGAAGCCCTTCAGGATTTCCGCCTTGCCGATCGGCAGCCGGCGCGCATACAGCGACCCGTTGAAGATCTTCGGCAGCAGCACCTTGTTCATGCGGTCGGTCGCGCCTTTGCCAAGACGCAGCTCCTCCAGCACGATGCCGCGCTCGCTCTCGATGTCGGCATCGTTGAAGGTCACACCCTGCGCCCAGTCTTCCAGCACCAGCAAACCCTTGTCCAGGTTTTCCTTCCTGTCCACCGGGATCGGCAGCATGTAGACCGTTTCGTCGAAGCTGGTATAGGCATTCAGGTCGGCGCCGAATTTCACGCCCACCGACTGCAGCCACGACACCAGCTCGTGGCGCTTGAAATGGGTCGAGCCGTTGAAGGCCATGTGTTCGGTGAAATGGGCCAGGCCAAGCTGGTCTTCGTCCTCCAGCACCGACCCGGCCTTGACCACCAGGCGCAGTTCCACCCGTTTCTCGGGGCGGCGGTTCTGCTGGATGTAGTACGTCAGGCCGTTGGCCAGCTTGCCGACCTTGATTTGCGGGTCGATCGGCAACGGCGTGGATGGATCGGGCGCGGCGGAAGCCACGAAACTGCAGCACACCAGGATGGCTGCCAGGAGCAATTTTAGTAGTTTCATAACATCGTACGATACACCATCGGCCATCCTTAATGCTAGTATCGCAACTTATGAACGCCCACCGCTCT
>DASWTB010000098.1:0-12906 GCA_036402315.1 Pseudoduganella sp.
TGCCGGGCTCCGGTTTCCACCCCAGTGTACCGGATGAGCACTGCGATAGGGTTCTCGCGTTTACATCGGCAACTTTTATAGGTACATTGCCAACATAGGCAGCTTGGAGACGATAAATGTTCTTAGACCATCCAACCATCACAGCGACCAATAGTTTTACCGAGCCGGATCGCATCGAGCGCCTGACCCGCGTGTATGGTTACGTGGCGGCGCTGGCCGACCACGCCGGCAAGCAGCAGTTCATCGAAAAGGTCAGCCAGCTGCATGACCACAAAGGCACCCTGATCGTGTTCTGGCACGATGCGCCGACCGAAGACGAAAAGGAATTCTTCTCCAAAGCCTGGGCCAGCAAGATCGGCGACGGCAGCACCAACGTCGAACACGAAGTCTGACCGCGGCCCGTCCGCCAAGCAATGGATATCAAAACCCTGGTTCTCGCCCTCGCATTGGGCAACCTTAGCCTGTGCGCGGCGCTGTTTTTCTTCGAGTACGAGAACAAGAAGTCGCTGACCCTGTCGACCTGGGCCATTGCGAAGCAGTGCCAGGCGGTGGGCTGGATCCTGTTGTATTTCCGTGGCGTGGTGCCGGAGCTGCTGGCCGGCCCGCTGGCAAATGCGGTGCTGCTGGCCGGCTTCGCGCTCGATGCCGGCGCGCTGTGGGAGGGCGTCGGCCGCCCGCGCTGGCGCAATATCCTGTTCCCGGTCTTGTCGCTGGCGGTGGGTACGCTGCTGGCCTTCCACGTGCTCGATACCTCGCCGGCAGTGCGCATCACCTTCGGCTCACTGTTTGTCGGCTTCTTCTTCCTTGCTGGCGTGCTGGCGCTGGCGCGTGCCTGGCGCCATGGCAGCATGCTGCGCCGCTACCTGGTAGTGGCGATGTTCGCGCTGACGCTGGTGATCGTCGGGCGCGGCCTGCTGACGGCGGCTTTCCCCGACGGCCTGTCCTGGATCGGCGCCAACGCGATGCAGCTGTTCGGCTTCGGCGGCTTCTACCTGATGATGCTGGTGAACGCCTTCGGCTACCTGTTGCTGTCGCGCGAAAAGCTGCAGATAGACCTGGCGCGCCTGGAGACCACCGATGCGCTCACCGACGTGCCGAACCGGCGTGGCTTCTACCAGGCCCTGGCGCCATGGATGGCGCTGGCGCGCCGCCCAGGCCAGCCGACCGGCCTGATCATCCTGGCGCTGGACCAGTTCAAGCGCGTCAATGACAGCTACGGCCACGCGGCCGGCGACGCGGCCCTGAAATCCATGGTGGAGACCTGCAAGAAGCAATTGCGCGATTCGGACCTGATGGGCCGCCTGGGCGGCGCCGAGTTTGCCATCCAGCTGCCGCGCACGGGGCAGGATGATGCAATGATGGTGGCCGAGCGCATCCGCCGCGCCATCGAGGCGACGCCGGTTAAGACCGAGCGTGCGATTATCAAGATGACCGCCAGCATGGGTGTCACCATCATCCGTGCCGACGACAGCACGGTCAGCCTGTTCAAGCGCGCCGACGAGGCTTTGCAGGCGGCGAAATTGCGCGGCGAAAACCAGGTGGCGCAGCCGCCGGAACCCCAGTCCCTGGAGGCCTTGTCATGACAGCGTAACACTGGGGGCGTACTGTGCTACCATTTTCGTTATAAACGATATAAATGGATTCCTCGATGTACGCCGCAGTGGACCTGGGCTCCAACAGTTTTAGACTCTCCATCGGCCAGCACGATGGAGATAAAATCCGCGTGCTCAACAGCATGCGCGAACCAATCCGCCTGGCCGCCGGCCTGGACGCCGCCGGCAACCTCACCGATGAAGCACTGCAGCGGGCGCTGATCTGCCTGAAGAACTTCAGGGTGGCGCTGGCCGCCTACCAGTTCGACGGCGTGCGCGTGGTCGCTACCGCCATCCTGCGCCAGGCGCGCAATGCGGCGGACTTCCTGCCGCAGCTGGAACAGGCCATCGGCTACCCGATCGAGATCATCTCCGGCGAGGAAGAAGGGCGGCTGATTTACATGGGGGTGGCCAATGCGCTGGGCCAGCCGAACGAGAGCCGGCTGGTGGTCGACATCGGCGGCGGCTCGACCGAGCTGATTCTCGGGCGCGGACTCGATATTGAACGGGTTGAATCGTTCAGCGTGGGCAGCGTCAAGCAAAGCCTGTCCTTCTTCGTCGGCGGCCGGGTCGATGCCCGCTCCTTCGAGGCGGCGGTGCTGTCGGCGCGTTCGCATTTCGAGGATGGGGCGCCGCCTTACCACCCTGAGTACTGGAAACGGGCTTACGGCTCGTCCGGCACCATCCGCGCCATTGGCGAGATCATCGAAAAGAACAAGCTGGGCGAGGGCATCACCCTGGCTGCCCTGAATGCGGTGCGCAAGCGCTTCATCGAATTCGGCCAGGTGTCGAAGATCGACATGCCGGGCCTGCGGCCGGACCGCGCCAGTACGGTGATTGGCGGCCTGGCGATCCTGATCGCCGTGGTGCAGGAGCTGGGCATCGAGAAGCTGGAGCCGATCGATGCCGGCTTGCGCATGGGTGTGATGTGGGACTTGTACCTGCGCTCCACCCGCCGCGACCGGCGCGACGAATCGGTTGGCGAATTCCTGGCGCGCTTCCATATCGAATCCGAGCGCGGCGAGCGCGTCTCTGAATCGGCAGGCATCCTGTTTCAGCAGATGAAGCCTGCCAGCGACGCCTTGCTGCGTCATTTGTCCTGGGGCGCCAAACTGCACGAAGTAGGGCTGGTGGTGTCGCAAACCGGCTACCACAAGCACTCAGCCTACATGATCGAGAACGCTGACATGCCGGGCTTCACCACCCGCGAACAAAAGCTGATGGGGCGCCTGGTGCTGGCGCAGAAGGGCAATCTGCGCAAGGTCAGCGAATACCTGACCGACAGCGATTTTGCCAAGGCGGTGGTGGCGCTGCGGCTGGCGCTTGTGTTCATGCACTGCAGGATCGAGGTCGATGACCGTGCCGTACGGCTGCGCATGAAGAACCGCATCGACCTGGAATTGAAGCGCGACTGCGTCACCAGTCACCCGACGCTATCCTACTGGATGGAGAAGGAGCAGGAGTTCTGGGACGAAATCGGCGTGGACTTCAGCGTTCGCACTGTTGCGTAATAATCGTATATACTGTTTATATAATTCAATAATGGAGTATCCATGAGCGCAACGAAGTCCAAGACCCCAGCCGCCAAGCCGGCAACCAAGGCTGCAGCCAAACCAGCCGCCAAGCCTGCAGCAAAGCCTGCCGCAAAGCGTGCCCCAGCCGCCAAGACCGCCGCCGTAGCCAAGCCGGCGCCAGTCAAAGCCGCAGCCAAGCCTGCAGCCGCCAAGCCAGCCGCGAAGCCTGCTGCCAAGCGCGCAGCGGTTGCCAAGGCGGCCCCAGTCGCGAAGCCGGCCAAAGCGGAAAAAGCCGAAAAGCCAGCCAAGCAGCACAAGGAAAAGCTGGTGCGCGACAGCTTCACCATGCCGGAGTCCGAATACGCAGTACTGGGCCAGGTCAAGAAGACCTGCCTGAAAAACGGTGTGGAAGTCAAAAAATCCGAGCTGTTGCGCATTGGCGTCGCCCTGATCAGCCGCCTGGACATGGCTACGCTGAAGCAAGTGTTGGCCTCCCTGCCGCAGCTGAAGACCGGCCGCCCGAAGAAGGCCTGATGTCATATTCTTGACACATGGTTGTCATGTTCGTGCAGCAATAGATCAGCAAACTGGCTTCGTCACTACAGAAAGGACGAAGCATGCAAACTACGACGATTGCTACCGCCGAACAGCGGGTTTCCACCCCGCGACTGGTATTGAGCATGGCAGCCACCCCCGAAGAGGTGCGCGAAGTCCAACGCCTGCGCTATAAAGTCTTCATCGAAAACCAGGGCCTGAGCGCCCTGGCGACGCCCGATGGCCTGGATTGCGACGAATTCGACGCTGCCTGCGACCACCTGATTGTGCGCGACACCGCCACCCTGAAAGTGGTCGGCACCTACCGCCTGCTGAATCCCGCCGGCGCCCGCAAGCTGGGTCGCCACTATTCCGAAAACGAATTCGACCTCGGTCGCCTGAAGCACCTGCGCAGCCGCATCGTGGAAGCGGGCCGCGCCTGCATCCACCCGGACTACCGCGGCGGCAGCGTGATCATGCTGCTGTGGTCCGGCCTGGCCGAATACATGCGCCGCCACCAGTGCGAATACCTGATCGGCTGCGCCAGCATCAGCCTGGGCGATGGCGGCCACAATGCGGTTGCGGTGTACGAACAGCTGCGCGAGAAGCATATGGCCCCGATGGAATACCGGGTCACCCCGCACCTGCCGTTCCCGGTAGAGAAAGTGGAAGCCGCACGTGCAGCCCAGGTGCCGGCCCTGCTGAAAGGCTACCTGCGCTCCGGCGCCTGGATTTGCGGCGCACCGGCCTGGGATCCTGATTTCGAAAGCGCCGACCTGTTCGTGATGATGCCGCTGGCGAACCTGGACGGCCGCTACGCCCGCCACTACAACGTCGCATCCGACGCAGCGTGCCTCAGTTAAGGCGATAGTCCTTGCCGGCCGTGAGTTCGGCCGGCAAAGGCTCGCCGCACAGATCCAGCACCGAGCGCTCGATGGTGCGGCACATGGCGTCAAGAGCCAGGCTGTTGGGCGCCGTGCCGAATGGATCGCCGATTTCCTGCGCGATCGCTTCCAGCGCGAACAGGGTAAAGGACACGAATACCGCGATCACAGGCGTCGCTGCACCGATGGTCCGGTGCAGCAGCACTGCGTAAGGGCAGGGAATCGGCGTGCTGGCAAGCCGCTCGCAACCGCCAATTGCATCGGATAGGGCGTTCAGCTGGGTATCCAGCATCCATAACGGTTGTCCTTCCGCAGCGCCGCCCAAGGCGCAGCGCAATTCGTGCAGCAGCGCCACCGGCCGGTAAGCATGCTTCATCAAGCTATCGGCTGCCTCCACTCCAAGCAGGCGTTCAATGTCGGCGCGCGGATCGCTTCCGCGCAACTGGGATTTGTGGCCCGGAAAAATGTGCTATATTTGTCTGTACCGATCAGTAAATTGTGATCCGATCGGTACATTCGAAAGGAAAAAAACATGCCAGTCCGACCACCTGTACCACCCTTCACCCGCGAAAGCGCCATCGAAAAAGTCCGCCTGGCCGAAAACGGCTGGAATACCCGCGACCCGGAGAAAGTCTCCCTCGCTTATACGGAAGACAGCTGGTGGCGCAACCGCAGCGAGTTCGTGCAAGGCCGCGCCGCCATTGTCGCCCTGCTGAAGCGCAAGTGGACCCGCGAACTCGATTACCGCCTGATCAAGGAGCTATGGGCCCACGACGGCAACCGCATCGGCGTGCGCTTTGCCTACGAATACCATGACGACTCGGGACAGTGGTACCGCGCCTACGGCAATGAAAACTGGGAGTTCGACGAGAATGGCTTGATGCACCACCGCCATGCCAGCATCAACGAACATCCGATCAAGCCTGAGGAACGCAAGTTCTTCTGGGACCGCAGCAGGCCGCGCCCGGACGACCATCCCGGCCTGACCGAACTGGGGCTGTAAGCATGGCACGCGTTGTCGCAGAACGGGAAGACGTGATCCCCCTGGTGGCGGAAGTGTTCCGCACCTATGGCTTTGAAGGCGCCAGCCTGTCCCGCATCACAGAAGGGACGAAGCTGGGCAAGGGCAGCATCTATCACTTCTTCCCGGGCGGGAAGGACGAGATGGCCGCTGCCGTGCTGCAGGAAATCGACCAGTGGTTCCGCCTGCACGTCTTCGAGCCGCTGCGCGAAAGCGCGGACGCAGGGCATGGCATCGCCGCCATGTTTGCTGAGGTGGAACGTTATTTTCTGTCCGGACAACGCGTGTGCCTGGTAGGCGTGTTTGCGCTTGGCAATGAGCGCGACCGCTTCGCCGATGCCGTGCGCGATTACTTCGAAGAGTGGATCGCGGCGCTGGCTGCGGCGCTGGTGCGCACAGGGCGCAAAGGCAAGGAGGCCACGGCGCTGGCGGAGGAAGTCGTAGGCGGGATTCAGGGAGCGCTGGTGCTGGCACGCGCGTTCAACAGGCCGGCGACGTTTAGGGCGGCGTTGAAGCGGTTACGCGAACGGCTGTAACAGCAAGGCTGGAACGGCGCCGGAGAATGCGATGCCGGCGCCTGGCATCAATCTCAGCGTGAACTGAGCTCAGTGTACTGAGGCATTCGATAGTTCTTTGAGCTCACGGATAGAAAGCTCAGATTTCTCATGCATGCGCAGCAGGATGGTGGCCCCGACTGCGAGCTTGCGGTGACGGATCTTGCTAATGATGGGTGGTTGCACTTCCAGCACCCTGCAGAGTTCCGCATCATTCTTCAGGTGCATCTTCTCGATTAGCGTGTCGAGCAGTTTGTTTGGAACGAAGCTGGAGGGCTCCAGCGCACGCGCCCTGTTCATTGCCTCGATTAGTTCGAGTTTCTTCTGCCTTACGCTCATTTTGCTCCTCCTTGACGTTGTTAACTACGTGGATAGAAAAAGCAGGCTTGCATGTTGTATTGATAACGAAGCAAGTTAATTAAATAATACTCCGCTTACCAAAAAAGCCAAGAATTTGTGAGAAAAATAATGAGTTTTATTGCGTGGCAGGGTTGACGACTGTTGTAACTTTGAGGCCATTTTTAGTGAGGCGCAGAACTTTGTCGGCACGCGCAGCGGCAGCGGGCGAATGCGTCACCATAATCGCCGTTGCACCGCTGGATTTGAGTTCCTGGTGCAACAGTTGCAGTATGGAATTTGCGGTGTCTGGGTCGAGGTTGCCGGTCGGCTCGTCCGCCAGCACCAGGGCCGGGCGGTGCACCAGGGCACGGGCGATTGCAACCCGTTGCATCTCGCCGCCGGAAAGTTGATGGGGGTAGTCGTGGCCGCGACCGCCGAGGCCGACAGCTTCGAGCATTTCAAGCGCACGGCCTTGTGGCAAGCCATTCAGGAGCAGGGGCAGCGCAACGTTCTGCTGCAAGGTCAAATGCGGCAGCACATGGAAAGCCTGGAAGATGAAACCCATGCGTGCTCGGCGCAGCCGGGTGGCCGCATCATCGTCGAGCGAGGCCAGCGGAGTGCCGTCAACGATGATGGCCGGCGCTTCGCTGGGATCGGGTTGGTCGAGGCCTGCAATCAGGTTCAGCAAAGTCGATTTGCCGACGCCCGAATCGCCCATGATGGCGACGAATTCGCCGGGCTCGAAGGTCCAGCTCAAGCGGTCCAGGACGCGGCGCTCGTTCGAGTAACTCTTGGTCAGGTTTTCTAGCTTGAGCATGGTTTAGCGGGTCAGTGAACGGCGTAGCGCGAAGCTCAGGGCATCGACCACGGCCACCAGAAACAGCATGGCCAGGATAACTGTTGCGGCGCGCTCCATCTGGAACAGGGACAGGTGGTATTTGAGCATCTGCCCCAAGCCGCCGGCACCCACCACGCCCAATACGGCGGCAGCACGGATATTGTTTTCCCACCGATAGAGCGTGTAAGAGAGCATCTGCGGCAGGGTTTGCGGCAGCGTGGCGTAGAAGAAGGCCGCCATCGGCGAGGCGCCGTTCAGGCGCAGGCTTTGCTCAGGCAGCGGCGGCGCGTTTTCCAGTGCGTCAGCGAACAGGCGGCCCAGCACGCCAGCCGTATGGGCGGCCAGCGCCATGGTGCCGGCAAATGGCCCCAGGCCCGCAGCCACCAGCAGGATCGAGGCCCATACCAGTTCCGGGATCGAGCGCAGCACGTTCAGCATGCCGCGCACCGCGGCGCGCAGCGCACGGCCGAAGCGGCCGGCGCCGGGGATTGCCAGCAGCAGGCCGCCCGCCACTGCGAGCAGGGCGCCGAGCGCCGACATGGCCAGCGTTTCGACCGTCGCGATGCCGGTCTTGCGCAGGAAGCCGCTCGCCATCTCCGGTGGCGCGAAGCCGGCCAGGAAATTGCCCATGCTGCGCATGGCTTCCGCCGAAAACAGGTCGCCAAGCTTGAGCGACAGCGTGGCAAAGCTGCCCGCCACCAGAGCGATGAGCGCGGCGCCAAACAGCCAGCCGGACCAGTTGCGCGCAGGTGGCGCGGGCATATGGCTCATCCCAGCCTCCGTCGCAAATATTTGGACACCATGTCGGCGCAGGCAACCAGCAGCACGAACACCATCAGCATGGTCGATACTTCGCCACCAGCCAGCATCTTGGTTGATTCATCCATGCGCTGTCCCAGGCCGCCCGCGCCGACGAAGCCCATGATCACCGAACCGCGGATTGCGCATTCCCAGCGATAAACGGTGTACGACACCAGCTCGGAAGCCGCTTCGGGCAGGGCGCCATACAGCAAGGCCGCCAGTCGCCCGCTGCCATTTTGCAGCAGCACGTCGCTGGCGTGATGGTCGGTTGATTCAAGGATCTCTGCATACACCTTGCCAAGCATGCCGGCGTAGGTCAGGGCGATGGCCATCACGCCGGCGGTTGGCCCCAGGCCGAAGATCCGAACGAACAGCAGCGCCCACACCAGCTCCGGCACGCTGCGCAGCAACACCAGCAGCCAGCGCACCAGCTGGCGCACGATACGCGGGAAGGCTGCGATGCGCCCGGTGCCGATGCGCGAGATCGACATGCGCTCGGTGACCACCAGCGTGGCAGGGATCGCGCCCAGCAGCGCGAGCGTCAGGCCGCAGGTGGCAATGGCCACAGTCTTCCATGCCTCCCGCGCCACCATGGCGAGAAACTCCGCGTCGTGCGCTGGCGTGAAGAAATCGGACAGGAAGCGCCACGCCGCCTGCAGGCTCTGCGTGTCAATCAGCGTCCAGGGATAGAACTCGGTCGCCACCACCAATGGCCAGAGCAGCACGACGCCGACGGCAATTGCCGCCAGGCGCCGGCGCCACGCCGGGTCCGGATGGAGCGGCGAAAGGGGAACGGCGGGAACGTTATGCATCACTTACAGGCACGCCCCAACGGCCAGCTTGGCGGCCATTTCGTCCGGTTGCGGCGAATTGGCCGGCGGCAGTTCGCCGAGATAGAGTTCATCGATCATGGCTTGCGTGACTTGCTCGCGCGGCAGGTCGAAAGCTACGCGGCCATTTTTCAAGGCTACGATGCGCGGAAAATGCGCCAGCGCCAGGTCAACCTGGTGCAGGCTGCATACGAGCAGCGCATTGCGCTCGCGCGCTTCCTGCTGCAGGGTGTTCAGGGTCAGTTGCGACAGCGCCGGATCGAGGGCGGAGAGCGGTTCGTCGACCAGCAGGGCCTGCGCCGACGATAGCAGCAGGCGCGCCAGGCCGCAGCGCTGGCGCTCGCCGCCGGACAGGCGGTCAACGCGCGAATACAGCTTGTCGCCCAGGTTGAAACGGGACAGCGCGCGGAACGCCGCTTCCGGATCGGCGGGTTTGAACAGTGAAAGCAGGGCCTGGCCCAGGCTCCAGTGCGGCAGCCGCGCCGCCAGCACGGCCGTCACCACGCGCTGGCGCGGCGGCAGCGGCGGCGTTTGCGGCGCCAGGAACAGGCGCGCCCGCATGGCATGGCGGCCGGCGTCGGTCAGTTGCCAGGGATCGGTACCAAAGGCCTTGAAGCCACCGCCATCGGGGCGATGGGCGCAGGCCAGGGTGGAGAGCAGGGTGGTCTTGCCGGCGCCCGAAGGGCCGATCAGCGCCACCTGCTCGCCGGGTTCGAAGTTCAGCGAAATGTCATGCAGCGCATGGCCGCGCGAGCCGCCGATGTGGCGGACCGACAGGCCTTGCAGCTCGTACCAGGCAGAGGACATTGATTACTTCAGCAGGCCGGCGTTCTTGGCTGCCGCTTCGATGTTGGTGTAGTTGGCAGCCTTGGTCGGGATGAACTTCGACGCGCGCTGCAGGTCCAGGATCGCCTTGTCTTCAGGCTTGGCGCTGTCCAGCGCCAGGAAGGCGTCGGTGATCTTCTTCTTCAGCGCTTCCGGCATGTCGGAACGGACGGTCCAGTTGTAGTCGTAGTAGGCCGGGGTGGTGTAGAACACGCGCACCACGGCAGGATCGACTTTCTTCTGCTCGTTCAGCTTTTCCCAAACCGAGATATTCAGTGCGCCGGCATCGACCTTGCCGCCGGCCACGGCTGCCACGGTGGCGTCATGCGCGCCGGAGAAGGAGATGCGTTTCAGGTCGGTGTCCGGATCGATCTTGGCTGCCAGCAGGAAGGAGCGCGGCATCAGGTGGCCCGAAGTCGAGGACTCGGAACCGAAGCTCAGGGTCTTGCCTTTCAGGTCGGCCAGCGAGTTGATCGACTTGTTGGTGGTGACGAAGACGGAGCGGAATTTTTCATCCTCCACACGCTGCACCAGCGGCACGACCTTGCCCTTGCTCATGTGATTGGCCTGGACGAAGGTGAAGCCGCCGAACCAGACCATGTCCAGCTTGCCGTTGACCAGGCCTTCCACCGAAGCAGCGTAATCGGTCACCGGGGTGAACTCCACTTTCATGGCCAGTTTCTTCTCGAGGTATTCGCCGAGGGGCTTGAACTTGCGCTGCAGCTCGGTTGGAGCTTCATCTGGAATGGCAGAAACGCGCAGAACTTGCTGGGCTTGTGCGCCGGCAGCGGCGAAGAGCACGCCGGCTGCAAACAGGGCCGATTGAATGGTGCGGAGGGAAAACAGGGACATGAACGATCCTTTTTATGTGAATGACGAGCCGCACTCCTCACGTGAGGGTCCGGTACCTGGTCTTGGATATTCAGCTATGATAGCAAAAATGTCCCTGGAGCCTGAGCCATGACCTTGTCACGCACGGCTGCGATTCGCCTGGTCGCACCGGAAACGAGCAGTGTGTTGTCCCCCAGAACCGGCCACGGCGACGCGGCCACCATTGCAGAGATCAGCGCCGGACTGCTGGCGCCGCAAGCTTCCACCTCGACGAAATATTTTTACGACAGCCTGGGCTCCCACCTGTTCGAGGCAATCTGCGAATTGCCCGAGTACTACCCGACGCGTACAGAAGCGGCGATCTTTGCCCGCCATGGCGCGGACATGGCGGCCCGCATCGGCCCCGGCATGACCCTGATCGACTTGGGTGCCGGCAATTGCGCCAAAGCCGCCAGCCTGTTTCCCTTATTGCAGCCAAGCCAGTACGTGCCGGTCGATATCGCCGGCGATTTCCTGCAGCAGGCCGCCGCGCAGCTGCGCCAGCGTTTTCCCAACGTCGAGATCACGCCGCTGGTCACAGACTTGTCGCGGCCGCTGGTGTTGCCGCCATCCGTGCCGGCAGCGCGCCGCCAGTTCTTCTATCCCGGTTCTTCGATCGGCAACTTCACGCCGCATGATGCGGTGGCCTTCCTGCGCCAGGTGCGCGAGAACGTTGGCGCCGATGGCGGCCTGCTGATTGGTGTGGACCTGGTCAAGGACCCGGCCGTGCTGGACGCGGCCTACGACGACGCGATCGGCGTTACTGCCGCCTTCAACCTGAACCTGTTGCGCCACCTGAACCACCTGGCCGGCGCCGATTTCGATCCGGCGCAATGGCGCCATGTCGCCTTCTTCAATGACGCGGAAAGCCGGATCGAGATGCACCTGGAAGCACGCAGTGCGCTCACTGTGCACTGGTGTGGCGGCGAGCGCAGTTTCGCGCAGGGCGAGCGCATTCATACCGAGAACAGCTACAAGTACACGCCGGAAGGTTTCCGCAGTTTGCTGTGGGAGGCGGGCTTCCGCGTCGATGGCACCTGGACGGACGATGCACACTGGTTCGCAGTGATGCACGCCGCAGCAGTCTATGCGTGACGCCAGCCCCTGGACCGAGCGTTACGCGCAAGTGCGCGCGGCGACCATGGCGCTGGCCGCGCCGCTGTCCGACGAGGATTGCGGCGCTCAGTCGATGCCGGACGCCAGCCCGGTCAAGTGGCATTTGGCCCATACCACCTGGTTCTTCGAAACCTTTATCCTCGAACGCTTCGAGCCTGATTTCCAGCCCTTCCATCCGGCATTCCGGGTGCTGTTCAATTCCTATTACAACGGTGTCGGCGACAAGCATCCACGGCCGCAACGCGGCTTGCTGACGCGGCCGTCGATGGCTGAAGTGCGCGCCTATCGCGCCAATGTCGATGCCCGCGTCGCCGCGCTGGCAGTGCGCCGCGCCGCCACCGATGCCGGCTTGGCAGCGCTGCTGACGCTTGGCCTGCAGCATGAACAGCAGCACCAGGAACTGATTCTCACCGACCTCAAGCACCTGCTGGCGCAGAATCCGATGGCGCCGGCCTACCTGCCGTCCGCTGTCCCCGCCACGCCGGACGGAGCCGGGCAAGACTGGCTGCGCTTCACCGGCGGAGTCCATGAAATCGGCCACCGTGGCGACGGCTTCTGCTTCGACAATGAGCTGCCGCGCCACAAGGTTTATATCGCCCCGTTCGAGTTGTCCTCGCGGCTGGCAACGAACGCAGAATATCTTGCCTTCATTGAAGCCGGCGGCTACCGCGACCCCAGCTTATGGCTGGCGGAAGGCTGGGACTGGATTCGCACCCAGGGAATCGAAGCGCCGCTGTACTGGCGTCGTGGAGGGGGAGGGGAAAGCTGGAGCGCATTCACGCTGCACGGCCAGCAGGGGCTGGAAATGGATGCACCGGTCACCCATATCTCCCTGTTTGAAGCCGACGCCTACGCCCATTGGTCAGGCGCACGCCTGCCTACCGAAGCGGAATGGGAGCACGCAGCCAGCGCCGGCGCACCAGCGCAAATGTTCGGCCACTGTTGGCAATGGACCAGCAGCAGTTACGCCCCATACCCCGGCTTCCGCCCGGCCGAAGGCGCCATCGGCGAATACAATGGCAAGTTCATGGTCAACCAGTACGTACTGCGCGGCTCCAGCCAGGCCACCCCGCAAGGCCACTCCCGCCCCAGCTACCGCAATTTCTTCCCCGCCAGCGCCCGCTGGCAATTCACCGGCATCCGCCTCGCAAAATAAAAGTCGGGGTCAGCTCCGGCAATCGGACATTT
>DASWTB010000099.1:0-2185 GCA_036402315.1 Pseudoduganella sp.
ACATTGGGCCCGGCCCGCTCACCATTGGCGACGTCCCGCCCGAAGAGCGGCCCGGCGGCATGGCATGCTGGCCCGACGATGGATTCACCAATGCCATTGGACGCGCCGTCGACCTGGGGGTCACGCTCGCCCGCATCGGCCAGGCCGCCACCGATACCGCCATCCAGCTGGTACTGCAGCAGGAAGATGACAACAACCAGCGCGCGGCCCTGCGCCTGGGGGTCACCGACCGCACCTTGCAGCTGCGGCGCAAGGCGCGCAATGCGCCCGCCTAGCGCTGGCCTATCAGCCGCAGCAGGTTGCCGCCCAGGACCAGCGCCTCGTCGCCGGCGCCCAGGCGCAGCAGGCGGATCTTCTCCAGTTCCACGCCGGGGTGCAGCCAGGGGCCGTCCGAGCCGAACAGCACCTTGTGCGCGCCCGCCCGCCGTACCGCCTGCTCCAGCAGGTCGAAGCGGCGCACGCCGGCGCTGTCGGTGTAGATATTGCGATGGCGCGCCAGGTAGTCGACCAGGGCCAGTTGCGCCGCCCAGTCGTCGGCGAAGCTGCCCAGGTGGGGCAGGATGAAATTGACGTCAGGGTATTGGGCAGCCAGCAGCTCCGCCACCGAAACCACGCCGACCGGGTCGTACAGCACCGGCAAACCGAAATGCCGCGCCACGTCGCACACTTCACCCGTGATCGGGGCATCGTGCCGGTGCAGCTTGATGCCCACGAAGCCGTATTGTTCCACCGCCCGGCGCACCAGGGCACCGATGCGGCCCGCGTCGCGGCGCGCATGGACGAAGGCGAAGCCGTAATAGCGCTGCGGCTGCGCCGCCACCAGCCGCGCCACACCGGCATTGGCGGCCCCGTAATCGGAGTGGAACGCGGCCAGCAGCACGCTGCGGTCGATGCCGGCCGCGCGCGCCCGCCGCGCATAAGTCCCCAAGGCGGTGTCGCTGTCCCAGGGGCCGGTCAGCCCGTCGCCAGGGCCGGCGTGGCAATGGCAGTCGACGATCATGGCTGGCCGAAGCGCGGAGCGTGGGTGCGCAGCGCTTGCAGCACGGCACGGCGCACGGCTTGCGGGCTGCCGTCGCCCTCCCCGGCCGCCTGTGCCGCACTGCCGGCAATGCGCACGAAGCGCCTGGCCGCCTCCAGTTCGCGGTCAACGCCCGGCATCGCCGCCATTTCCATCTCCAGCGCCTTGCTCAAGGCACCGCCCAGCGCCCTGCCCAGCGCCGTACCGAAGCCCGGGATCGGGATGAAGGAGCCGAGCGCGCCGCCCACGAAAGGCAGCGCCTTCTTGGCGATCCCTTTCAGGATCCCGCCCAGCGGTTTGGCGACCTTCTTGATGCCCTTCCAGACGCCCTTGAACATCTTGCCCAGGAATCGCTCGAGCTCGGCCTCGCTTTGCACCGCCATCAGCTCCATCGCCAGCGCCAGTTCCTGCTCTTCGCTGAACGGCCCCTTGCGGCAACGCCGGCAGGAACAGGACTGTTCATGCCCTTCGCCCAGCAGCGCCAGTTCCAGCTCGCGGCGCTGGTTGGTCAGGACGCCCTTATAGTGGTTGAACATCTTGTCGTGCAATGTCCATTCGCGCTTGCGCCGGTCGGCATCGTCAGGCAGGTTGGGCGCGATATAGACGCTGACCGCTGCCGGCAGGATGCCCATCATGGCGGCGCAAGTACGGTGTTGCGCCAGGCGCTGTCCCATGTGCCGGGCCTGGCCACTGTAGCCCCTGCGCTTCCCATTCACGGTGAACTCGAGGTAATACAAGCCCGGGCCGTGGGTGCGGGCATCCCCGGGCGCCTTGTCCAGCGCGCCGATCGAAGCGTAGGCCGGTCGCAGTGCGCGCGGCATCAGCGCCACCGCCGCTGCGATGGTGGGCGGCACTTCCCCTGAGCCAGGCTCGCCTTCCGGGAAGGGATCATCGTCGGGGAACGGTTCAGCGTCAGGCATCGGCTCAGCGGCGGAGGGTACCGGCTCGAGCAGGGGCAATGGCTCGAACACAGGCACCCGGTACGGCCAGACACCGTAGGCGGGCGGGCGCCGCGGCCTGCGCATGGACTGCGCAGAGCGCGCAGTACGCACCGGGCGCATGCCCTTCCGACCCACCGGACGGCCACCCCTTGGCCGCCATTCGAATTCCATTGTCTCAAACATGCTGCACCTCCATGAGTTGTCCGATCGTACGCGCGGCATGGGC
>DASWTB010000100.1:0-3817 GCA_036402315.1 Pseudoduganella sp.
AGGGCGTGGCAAGTCCTTCCTGATGGATTCGTTCTACTCGGTGATCCCGCTGGTGCGCAAGACGCGCCTGCACTTCCACGAATTCATGCGCGACGTGCACATGCAGCTCGACGAACTGCGCGGCGTGGAAGATCCGCTGGACGAAGTGGCAAAACGGATCGCCAAGAAGTACCGCCTGATCTGTTTCGATGAATTCCACGTATCGGACGTGGCCGACGCCATGATCCTGTACAACCTGATGAAGGCCCTGTACGACAACGGCGTCTCCTTCATCATGACCTCGAACTATGAGCCGTCCACGCTGTACCCGGACGGCCTGCACCGCGACCGCATCCTGCCTACCATCGCCCTGCTGAAGGAGAAGATGGACGTACTGAACGTGGACGCCGGCATCGACTACCGCGGCCGTGCACTGGAGCAGGTGGATGCCTACTACACGCCGCTCAACGCCAACACCGACCACCAGCTGCGCGAAGCCTTCGCCCGCATTGCCGAAACGGCCGATGAAGACCCGCGCATCCATGTCGAAGGCCGCGAGCTGAAGGCCCTGCGCCGCGCCGGCACCATTATCTGGTTCGATTTCGCCACCCTGTGCGGCGGCCCGCGCTCGCAGAACGATTACCTGGAAATCGCCAGCCGCTTCCATACCGTGATATTGTCCGGTATTCCGATGATGTCGGCCGGACAATCGTCCGAAGCCCGCCGCTTCACCTGGCTGATCGACGTGTTCTACGACCAGAAGGTCAAGCTGATCATGTCGGCCGAGGTGGAGCCGGAGGAGCTGTACACGTCCGGTGTGCTGTCCAACGAATTCCACCGCACCGTGTCGCGTATCGTCGAGATGCAATCGCGCGAATATATGGAAAAGGAACAGCGCGGCGCTGCCGAAAAGCTGTCCTGACAAGGAGAAGAATTTGAAGAACTGGATCTGGCTGGCCTTGATGCTGCCAAGCGCCGTGCTGGCGCAGGACATCGGCCGCCCGGGAACGACCGGTGCGCCACGCACTCCGGAAACCCACTCCGTCGAGCAGGCCGACGCGCGCCTGGCGCAAGTGGCGAAGGACCGCGAAGCGGTGGAGGCGGAGTTCAACGCCAGGGAAGCGCTGTGCTACGAAAAGTTCTTCGTCAACGCCTGCATCGACAAGGCCAAGGAGCAGCGCCGCATGCGCCTGGCCGAATTGCGCGCGGTGGAAGTGGAAGCGAACCACTTCAAGCGCCGCCATGCGGTGGAAGTGCGCGACCGCGAACTCGAAGACCGAGCCCAAAAGGATGCCGCCGAAGCGGCCTACAACGCCGCCCATCCAAAGCCGCCGAAGGCCGATCCGGAACTGAAGCCGCGCCCGAAGCCGGCTGCCGTCTCGGTACAGCAACGCCAGGCGGAGCACGACGCCCGCGAACGCGACCGCGCCGCGCGCGAAGCAGCAAACGCGCCGGAACGCGCAGCCAAGGCTGCGGCGTTCGAGCGCAAGAAAGCCGAGTCGGAGAAGCGGCAGGCGGAAGTCAAGGCCAAGGTGGCCGAGAAGGAAGAGAAAAAGCGCCGTGCCGCTGAAGCACGGAAGGCCGAAGCTGCGAAAGCCGAGGCAGCGGCCAAGGCCGAAGCTGCGAAAAAGCCTTAAACGGCTTTTCGCAGCTTCTGTACCGTGTAGTTGACCTTTTCCTTCGGCGGGGCGACCAGCTTGATGATCGCCATCGAGCAGTTGTCGCCCTTGCCCTGCGCACGTTCGCGCGCCTTGTTGATCAGCAGTTCGGCCGCCTCGCGCGGCGACTTTTTGGCGATCGCGCTCGCCAGTTCCACATCCGCGAAATAAGACCACAGGCCGTCCGAGCAAAGCAGGAATGCGTTGCCTGGCTTGAGGTCTTCCTGGATGCCGAAGGTGACGAAGGGCTCGCGGTGCTTGTTGCCCAGCGCATTGCTCAGCAGCTTGGCCTGGCGGTGCTTGCGGGCTGATTCTTCCGGCAGGTTCTCCTGCTTCATCAGGTGCGCGACATATTCCGCATCGCTGCTGCGGGCCAGGCATTCCTTGTTGTCAAAACGGTACAAACGAGAGTCGCCGACGATGGCCCAGACCGCGTGGCGCTCCGGTGTGAGCACCAGGAGCACCATGCTCGATTGCGG
The DNA here is from genome assembly GCA_036402315.1 of Pseudoduganella sp. Taxonomy (GTDB): domain Bacteria; phylum Pseudomonadota; class Gammaproteobacteria; order Burkholderiales; family Burkholderiaceae_D; genus Rugamonas. Next base: position 2,117 of record DASWTB010000100.1, read on the forward strand.
CTCGCTGGCGCCGGTGCGCGGGTCCATGACCAGGATCTGGTGCACGTCGTGGGCGATTTCGCGCAGCAATTCTTCCAGCCGCGGCAAGTGGACGGTCTCCGACGCCCGGTATTCGTCAAACAATTGTTTGGCGGTATGCAGCACTTGTTCTGCGCCCGTGGCGCCACCGCTGATGCCGTCTGCCAACACGGCCAGGACATAGCCGGGTGCTTTTTGCGCAGTGAACAGCGCGACACGGTCATTTTGTTGGGGCCGGCTGCCGATATGTTGCGCGGTTCCGGCCTCGATTTTGTACGTGCTCATAGGGACTTGACAGCTTCTTTCCAATGACTACCTGAGTTAAACTATGCACAGTATGCAGTTTTGTTGCAAGTATAGCCTGTTGTCCATACGAAACTGTAAGCAAACGTTAATCGAAATCGTGCAGACTTTCCATTTATGATCAACAAAGAAGAAATCCAGCGCCGCATCGTTGAGCTCGACGTAGAGCATCGCGACCTGGATGCAGTCATTGAAATGTTGACCCTGGATGGTCACCACGATCAACTTCAGTTGCGCCGCCTCAAGAAGCGTAAGTTGCAATTGAAAGACTATATCACCCTGCTGAAAATGCAATTGGTGCCCGACGTACCGGCCTGAGCAGGGCCACTCATTCTTCAAATAACTTGACAGATCCACAACAGCCGACCGCCGCTCCCGGCGCGCCGAGCGAACCGGTTTTTCCTCCGGGGGCGCACGACGCCGATATTGAGCGCCTGTTTGGACCCGGCGGCCCCCTGGGCCCGGCGGTGGGCGGTTTTCGTCCACGCAAATCGCAGACCGAGATGGCCAAGGCGATTGCCGATGCCATCGCCAAGCAGCAGACCCTGATTGCCGAAGCGGATACCGGTACCGGCAAGACCTTCGCCTACCTGGTGCCGGCGCTGCTGTGGGGCGGCAAAACCATTGTCTCCACCGGTACCAAGAACCTGCAGGACCAGTTGTTCCTGCGCGACATCCCGACCATCCGTGCGGCGTTGCAGGCGCCGGTATCGGTCGCGCTGCTGAAGGGCCGCTCCAACTACCTGTGCCACTACCACCTGGAACGGACGTTGCAGAATGGCCGCATGACTTCGCGCGAAGATGTCGGTTACCTGCGTGAAATTTCGCGTTTCCTGAAGATGACCAGCACCGGCGACAAGGCCGAGCTGGCGCGCGTGCCGGAGAATGCCCTGGTGTGGAACCTGGTGACTTCGACCCGCGAAAACTGCATGGGCCAGGAATGCCAGTACTACCAGGACTGCTTTGTGATGAAGGCGCGCCGCGAAGCGCAGCAGGCCGACGTAGTGGTGGTCAACCACCACCTGTTCTTTGCCGACGTGGCGCTGAAGGATACCGGCGTGGCCGAGCTGCTGCCGTCGGCCAATACCGTGATCTTCGACGAAGCGCACCAGCTGCCCGATACCGCTACGCTGTTCTTCGGCGACAGCGTGTCCACCTCGCAGATCCTGGAGCTGTGCCGCGACGTGCTGGCTGAGGGCTTGGCCCATGCGCGCGACGGCGCCGAGTGGGCCAAGGTCGTCACGCCAGTGGAAAAGGCCGCGCGCGACCTGCGACTCTCCTTCCCGGACGGCGGCATCCGCCTCTCGCTGCCGCAGATCCTGCCGACCTCGAACTTCTTCCCGGCGCTGGACAAGCTCAAGGAAGAACTCTCCGGCATGA
>DASWTB010000101.1:0-13137 GCA_036402315.1 Pseudoduganella sp.
ACGAAGGCCAGCGCCATGATGGTCGGCTCCAGCTGGCCCTTGACAGCGGCCAGGCTGGTCCACAGCAAGGCGTCGCCGCCGGCGCCCAGCACGCGGTCGGCCGCCAGGTACAGCAGGATGGTGCCGAACAGGGCCTGCGCAATGCCGACCCCGCACAGGATGAAATACTTCCACGCCGCCTCCAGGCTGGCGGCGCTGCGGTACACCGAGACCAGCAGCACGGTAGCCAGGGTGGCCGCTTCCATCGCCACCCACAGCAGACCGAGGTTGTTGGTGGTCAGCGCCAGCAGCATGGTGGCGGTAAACAGCTGGTACATGCTGTGGTACAGGCGCATGCGGCGCGGCGTCATGCGCCCGTGGTCGCGCTCGACCGCCATATAGGGGCCGGAGAACAGCGCCGTGGTGGCGGCCACGAAGGCGGTCAGCGCCACCAGGAAGGCATTCAGCGGGTCGATGAAGAACTGGCGGCCGAGGGCGAAGCGCGGCCCGTCGGCGACCACGTCGGCCGTCAGCAGCGCGGCGGCGCCCAGCGTGGCCAGGCTGCAGGCGCTGTTCAGGTGCGCGGCCCATGGCCGGTGGCCCCAGGCCGCCAGGGCGGCGGCGCCGGCCAGCGGCAGCAGGAGCGTGAGCAGCAGGGTGTCCACTAGTCCTCCTTCAGGCGTTCCAGGTGTTGCACATCGAGGCTGTCGAAGCGTTCGCGCAGCTGGAACATGAACACCGCCAGGATCAGGATGCCCACCAGCACGTCCAGCGCGATGCCCAGTTCGACCACCATCGGCATGCCATACACGGTAGCGGTGGCGGCGAAAAACAAGCCGTTTTCCAGCGACAGGAAGCCGATCACCTGCGGCACCGCCTTGGCGCGCGTGATCATCATCATAAACGACAGCAGCACGCAGGCCAGGGCGATGCCCAGCGTGCCGCGCAGCACGGTGCTGGACAGGCTGGCCACCGGCGCCGCCAGATGGAAGGCCAGGATCACCACCAGCACCCCGAGCAGCATCAAGGTCGGGATATTGAGCAGGGTTTCGGTATCCCAGCGCACGTTCAGGCGCTGGATCAGGCGGTGCAGGATGAAGGGAATGGCCAGCACCTTGAGCAGCAGGGTCAGTGCGGCCGAGTAATACAGGTGGGTCTGCCCGGTGGCGTAGCCAATCAGCAGCGTGGCGCTGGCCAGCACGGCGCCCTGCAGTGTGAACAGGTGGATCAGGGTCAGGATGCGGCGTTGCGCCAGCATGGCAAAGGACAGCAGCAACAGCAGCGCGGCCAGCAGGTTGATCAGTTGTGCGCTCAAAGGGGCTTGCATTTCAGGCTCCCAGCAGGAAATGCACCAGCATGCCCAGCACCGCCAGCAGGAAGGCGGTGGCGAGGAATTCCGGCACGCGGAACAGGCGCATCTTGGCATTGCTGGCCTCGATCAGCGCCAGCAGGGCACCGCCCACCGCCAGCTTGGCCAGCAGCAGTGGCAGCGCCCACAGCATGGCGGCCGGGGTATCGCTGCCGGCAATCCCCCAGGGCAGGAAAATCGCCAGCCCGATAGCCGAATAGGCCAGCAGCTTGAGGCTGGCGGCCCATTCCATCAGGGCCAGGTGGCGTCCCGAATATTCCAGCAGCAGGGCTTCGTGCAGCATGGTCAGCTCCAGGTGGGTGGCCGGGTTGTCGACCGGAATGCGGGCATTTTCGGCCAGCGACACCAGGGTGAAAGCCACGCCGGCAAAAGCCAGGCTGGGATAGATGGCGAAGGGCCGCGCCACCATGGCATCCACGGTGCCGGCCAGCGAGGTGGTCATGGTGATCAGCGAAACGGTAAACAGCACCGTCAGCAGCGCCGGCTCGGCCAGGAAGCCGACCAGCATCTCACGGCGCGCCCCCAAGGAACCGAAAGCGGTGCCGATGTCCATGGCCGCCAGCGCCAGGAAGACGCGGGCGATGGCGAACAGGCCGACCAGGGCCACCGCATCGGCCGCCGGCGCCAGCGGCAGCTCGGTCGACAGCAGCGGCACCACGCCGCAGGCCAGCGCCATGCAGCCGAAGACCAGGTAGGGCGACAGGCGGAATAGCGGCGAGGCATGTTCGGCCAGCACCGACTCCTTCCAGAACAGCTTGTGCAGCAGGCGGTAAGGCTGCAGCAAGCCGGGGCCGCGCCGCTGCTGCAGCCAGGCGCGGCACTGGTTGACCCAGCCTGTCAGCAGTGGCGCCAGCAGCAGGGCCAACAGCACGTCCAGGATTTGCAGCAGATAGGGAATGGCACTCATGCGCTCACCGCGAAGAGCAGGGCCAGCAGGGTGCCAAAGCTGTACAGCAGGTAGACGGCGATGCGGCCTTGCTGCAGCACGCCGATCCAGCGCGCCACACGCAGGGCAGCGCGGGCCAGCGGCAGGTACAGCCAATGCCAGAAGTGGTCGCCGATCTCGACCTGGTAGCGCGGGGCGCTGTCGTCCGGCCCCGGCAGCTGGCGCACCATGCGGAAGAACGGTTCGAAGATCTGGCGGATCGGCTGCCCCATGCCTTCCGCCGTGTCCTGCATGCGCGCGGTCTGCCAGCGGTAGCCGCAATCCCATGGCGGTGCGCGGCGCAGGCGGCCGTGGTAGAGCCGGCGTACCAGCAGGGCGGCCAAGCCGCAGCAAGCGGCCACGCCCAGCAGGAACACCAGCGGCCCGTAGCTGGCGCGTTCCAGCGAGATCGGCGCCAGCAGCCACCAGGGGCTGTGCGCCAGTTGCGGCGCCAGCGCGTGCCCGGCCAGCTGCTGCACCGCCGGGCTGAGGGCGCGCAGCCATTGCACGGGCAGCAGGCCCAGCAGGATGCAGGCGCCGGCCAGCCACAGCATGCCGGCCGTTTTCAGCGGACCGGCATCATGCGCCTGGGCCAGCGCCGGCTCGCGCGGCTGGCCGAGGAAGCTGATGCCGTAGAACTTGACCATCACGTAGCCCGACAATGCGGCAATCAGGGCCAGTAGCGCCGCCACGGCCGGCACCAGCATGTGCAACAGGCTGTTGGGCAACTGCGGCGAGAACAGGAAGCTTTGCAGCATCAGCCACTCCGACACAAAGCCGGCGAAGGGCGGCAGGCCGGCGCAGGTCAGTGCGCCCAGCAGCGACAGCCAGGCCACGCGCGGCATGGTACGGATCAAGCCGCCCAGCCGGCCGAAGTTGCGCTCGCCGGTCGCGTGCAGCACGGCGCCGGTGCAGACGAACAGCAGACTCTTGAAGACGGCATGGCTGGCCACGTGGTACAGCCCGGCGGCCAGGGCCAGCGCCGCCAAGGCCGGCAGGCGGTAGGCGTGGAACAGCAGGCCCAGCCCGAACGCCGCTGCCATCAGTCCCACGTTCTCGAGCGAGGAATATGCCAGCAAGCGCTTCATATCGGTCTGCACCGCGCTGAACACCACGCCATACAAGGCGGTCAGCAAGCCCAGCGCCAACAGCAGCGCGCCCCACCACCACAGCTGCAGCGGCAGCAAATCGAAGGTCACGCGCAGCAAGCCATACAGGGCGGTTTTCAGCATGAAACCGCTCATCAGGGCCGACACCGGCGAGGGCGCCGCCGGATGGGCCTCCGGCAGCCACACATGCAGCGGCAGCAAGCCCGCCTTGGCGCCGAAGCCGCCCAGCGCCAACAGGAACACGGCGGAAGCCCACTGCGGCGACATGGCCTGGCCGCGCATGGCGGCGAAGCTGTAGGCGCCGGATTGCGCCTGCAGCGCGCCAAAGCACAGCAAGATGGCGATGGCGCCGATATGGGCCAGCAAGAGATAAAGATAGGCAGCGCGCCGCGTGGCTTCGGCCTGGTGGTTGCTGCACACCAGGAAGTAGGACGACAGTGCCATCGCCTCCCACACCACCATGAACAGGTAGGCATCGTCGGCCAGCAGCACCAGTGCCATGCTGGCCAGGAACAGGTGATATTGCAGGCATAGCAGGCCGGGAGCGGTGCCCTCGCCCTGGCGGAAATAGCCGGCCGCAAAACAGGAAACGCCCGTCGCCACACAGCCAAGGACCGCGAGGAAGAACGCCGACAGGCTATCGAGGCGCAAGTGAAAGGGCAGGCCGGGTAAGCCCAGCGGCAAGACAGCGACGGCAGGCTGGGCGCCCAGCGCGGCCAGGGCGGCCAGGGCCAGGCCCAGTCCGGCCAGCGCGCCCAGCGGGAACAGCCAGCGCGCCACGAGCGCCAGCCGGTGCATGGCCAGCAGCCCAGCCGCCCCCAGCGCCAGCCAGACGGCAATGGCGGCCAGCACCCCATCCATGGCGAGCAGCGAGTCTCCCAGCACGGCGTCCCCTTCGGCAGCGTTGAATGGCTACGAATGTTTGAATTCCATTCTAATCCGATTATCATGAAGTGCAAATGCGGTGCACATCCAGCCACGGAGGCTCCATGGAACGCAAGACGGCGCGCTTCACCTTCCTGATCGATCCGGACAAGAAACAGGCATTTGAAAACCTGTGCGCAGCCCAGGACCTGACGCCATCGCAGGTGGTGCGCCAACTGATCCGGGAATACCTGCTGAAACACGGGGTGACGCCGCCGCCACGCCGGCAGCGGCCGGGGAAGTGAACAGTCCGTTCAGCCTTCGCGGAAGACCAGCACCGGGATCTTGCTGTGCGTGAGCACTTTTTGGGTCTGGCTGCCCAGCATCAGGCTGGCCAGGCCGCTGCGGCCGCGCGATGCCATCGCGATCAGGTCGCAATTGCGCTGCAAGGCGGTCGACACGATCGCCGCATGCGGCTGCTCGGCATGCACTTCCAGCGTGGTGCAATCAACGTGCAGGGTGGTGGCCTGGCGCGCGATATCGGCCAGGATCGAATTCACGGTGGACGCGGGTGCCAGGCTGGCCAGCGCCGGTTCTTCGGGAAGCACGTGAACCGCCGTGACGCGGGCGCCGCTTTCGCGGGCCATGCGCAGGGCGGCGTTCACTGCCAGTTGCGAAGCGGCGGAGCCGTCGCTTGGTATCAGAATGTGGCGAAACATCTCTCGAAATCTCCTTAGGTGCCGCAGTCTAAAGTGTCCCGCCACATCGCCGCAACTGCTTACGCGGTGCGCAGTGCGGCCGCGCCGCGGCGCGCATCCAGGCTCAGGCTGCCGGCGCCAAAGGCAGCAATCTGCAGCAGGCCGCCAGCCATGGCGAAGTTCTTCATCAGGTGGATCATCTGGTTCTGGTCAGCGATCGCGCTATGGAAGATCAGGCCAGTCGCGATGGAGAATGCTGCCAGCGCCAGTGCGACAGGGCGGGTGTAAAGGCCGGCCACCAGCAGCAGGCCGCCGACGACCTCAATGCCGATGGCAAGTGCCAGCCCCAGTTCAGGAAATGGCAGGCCCATGGCCTTGATATAGCCGATGGTGCCGGCCGGGTTGGCGATCTTGTTGATGCCGCTCAGGACGAAGATGGCAGCCATCAGGATGCGGCCGGTGAGGGGCAGGATGGCGGTGTTGGTCTGCTTATTCATGGTATGACTCCTTCAAGGAATGTGTTGTTGATGGAGTCATCTTATGCCGCGCCGATATATTCTGGAAGCCAATATGTTTAGATGCAATGTATCGTTATTTCAGATGGATTGCTCCTGCAACAGGCTTGCCAGCTGTTGCCGCAAGCTGGCATTGGGCGGCTGGGCGTGTGGGTGGCCGGCGTTTTCCACCGCGACCGCCAGCGGCAAGTCCATGGCGCTCAGGTGACTGAGGAACCAGCGTGGCAGGCGCTCCAGCAGGGCGCGCGCACCGGCGGGATCGGCCTGGGCGACGGGCAGCGCGTGCTGCAAGGCGTCCAGCGCGCGGCGGTGGGCGGCGCGGTGTTCGTGGCCGGCGGGGTAGTAAAGCTGGTCCATCAGCGCTTCTTCCTCGGCGAAATCGAGGGCCAGGGCGCCCAGCAACTCGGCAATGCGGTTGGGCAGCGATCTATCGTCGGCATCGATGGTTGCATGAATGGCTTGCAGCAGGGCGCGATGGGAAGCATCCATCTCGGCCACGCCGGTTTCCAGCAGCGGGCTCCATTCGAGGCGTTGCATGGCGGTCTCCTTGTCTATTCCGCCAGTTTCGCCCGGCTGGGAAAGTGATTCCATGACACAGATCAACCGGCGCCTCGTTCACTTACCCCACCAGGAAGTCATTTCACCTGTCGTCTTGTTGATCGTAACGTACAGGTCCGAGCCGGGCCTTGGTGGCTCAACGGCGTCTTCGACTGCAAACACCCATTCTTGCTTATTATCGGTAACAAGAACGACTGATACCTTCGCCGCCCGGCGTCCAGACCTGTTTCGATATTCTTTTACCGCGACCTTTTCCGCCTGCAGGGTGTTCATTTTGGGTTCTTGCGCAGCCGGGGTAGCGGCGAAAGCTGATGCACAAGCTATTGCAAACACAAGGCAAGCGGCTTTATTAAACGATTCTGACTTCACCAGGCGCACTTTAATTCGGGCCTCTGCGAATTATCGCTACCCGATCAGCTAATGCCGTTTCGAGGTCATTTGTAAGTGTTGCGACTCGATCCGGATAGACCTCGCACATCCAGCGATAGGTGTCCTCACCACGTAAGGAGTTCTGCGTTCTCAGCGCCTGCTTGTGGGTGTTAAGCGCGTCGCTCAATTTTCGAACAGATGCACTGGCATCTTTATTATTCGGGACGGTTTTTTGCCAATGTCGCTCAATGACACCAAACTGTCCTTCCATTTCATTTATAAAAGCAGCATAGCGAACGCTCCACTTCTCATAGGCTGCAACATTCTTAGCCTTGGTATCGGGAAATCGCTCCGAGCACAGTTCCTCCATCCACTTAACTGTTCGTATTTGTCCAATGACATAGCCGACTGCCCGGAAATAGTTCGGAGGGACATTACTGTTTTGTGCCCAAGAATCCTGTGGATGGGCCAAGGAAAGGAAAAACGTAACAAGGAAAAAACAAGGGCGCAATGGGTACAGTACCGATGGCTTCATACTAGGATTTGTGTGCATTGCGAATTTGGTTTCAGAGTGCCGTCAACTTCGACATTAGCTTCCCGTCAGGTAAAGTATGAGCTACAGCCCCTACGATCTCGGTGGCCGAACTACAATTCGGCAAGATAATAGCTCGTTCTTCAAGATGACCATGGAAAAAATACTGATTGTGACAGGCGCCAGCCGTGGGATTGGCGCCGCCATTGCGCGCCGGGCGGCGGCGGATGGCTGGGTGGTGGCCGTGAATTACCAGCGCGATGCGGATGCGGCGGCGCGCGTGGTGGCGGACATTGAAGCGGCCGGTGGCCGGGCCTTGGCCGTGCAAGCGGACGTGGCGCGCGATGAGGATATCGAACGCCTGTTTGCTACCGTCGAACGTGAGCTGGGGCCAGTATCGGGGCTGGTGAATAATGCCGGCATTACGGGCGGGCTGGGAACGTTTGCGAGCACAGAACCGGCGACGGTGGAGCAGGTGTTCCGCACCAATGTGCTTGGGCTGATGCAGGCCAGCCGCCGTGCGCTGTCGGCATTCCGGGTGCACGGGCAGGGCGGGGTGATCGTCAATATCAGCTCCACCGCGGCGACGGCGGGCAGCCCGAATGAATATGTGACTTACGCGGCCAGCAAGGCGGCAGTCGATACTTTCACCATGGGCCTGGGCAAGGAAGTTGCGCCGGAGGGCATCCGCGTGTGCGGCGTGGCGCCGGGGACTACGCAGACCGATATCCACGCTACTTCCGGCGACGCGGGCCGGCCGGCGCGCGTGGCTGCCCGCATCCCGATGGGGCGCGTGGGCCAGCCGGAGGAAATCGCGGAAGCCGCGGTGTGGCTGTTGTCGCCTGCGGCGCGCTACATCACCGGTACCACGATCCGCGTATCCGGCGGCGCCTGATCACCATTCAATCGCAAGCAGCCGCGACGCCATGCGCGGCCAGCACAAGGTACTCAGTTCATCGCGCGAGGCCCAGCGGAAGCCGTCCGCTTCGGGCGTCGGCTCGCCGGTGCGGTGATGAGGGAAGAAGCTGGTGCAGCGCAGGTGGTCCAGGTTGCACAGCTGCTCGCCCACTTCCACCTTGAACAGGTGCAGGCGCTTGTCCGGGCGGTAGGTGAATTCGCCCAGGTCTTCGAACAGGCCGGCGTCGAAATCCAGCCCGGTTTCTTCGAACAGTTCGCGCTGCGCCGATTGCAGCGGGGTTTCGCCGGGGTCCTGCAAGCCTTTGGGGATGTCCCAGCTTGCGGTGCCGGTCACATGGCATAGCAGTACCTGGCGGTCACTGTTCAATACCAGCGAGCCGCATGAGACTTGCTGCATCTCTTTGTTTCCTTTGCTTTTTTTCACGCTTGTTTATTTCCCAATAGATAGTGAGAGTACTCTAGGGAAATTTCTCGACAGTTACAAGTTGCTGTTATAAAGTGTGAGAATTCAAGAAGCGCCTTTCGAGCGCCGAGCCTTACCAGTCCAATCCCACACTGTGCGCGCACGCATGCCAGGTCGGCAGGCGATGCTGTCTTATTGCCGACGTTTCTTGCCAAGAGTGCCATTATGCCAAAGCTGCACCAGACGCCTGTCCTGTTCGCCGTAGCCGGAGCACTGCTCGTGCAGCCTGCTGCGCACGCCGGGCACGCAGCCGGGCCGGATCGCGGCTGGACCTTCGGCGGCTTCGGCACCCTGAGCGCCGTCCATTCGAGCGAGAAGCTGGCCGACTATGCGGCCAATCCGCTGAACCCGGGCGAGGCCGGCGCCACGCGCGACTGGAGCTACGCGGTCGACAGCCGCCTCGGCGCCCAGCTTGCTTACAACGGCGGTGGCCACTGGTCGGCCGTGCTGCAGGTGGTGGCCGAGCGCAACCTCACGCATTCCTGGACGCCCAAGGTGGAATGGGCCAATGTGCAATACCAGGTGTCGCCGGAACTGAGCCTGCGCGTGGGCCGCATTGCGCTGCCGCTGTTCCTGTCCGGCGACTACCGCAAGGCCAGCTACGCACTGACCTCCGTGCGGGTGCCGGTCGAACTGTATTCCTCGCTCCCGATCAGCAATAGCGATGGCATCGACGCCAGCTACCGCTGGAATGCCGGTGGCGTAAAGAACACCACGCAAGTGCTGTTCGGCGGCACCAGTGTGCCGCTGTCCGATGTCACGCGCGTCAAGGCGCACCGGCTGGCGGGCATATCCAACATCAGCACCGCCGGCGCGCTGACAGTGCGCGCCACCGCGATCCAGGGCGAACTGGAAACCCCGCTGCTGAAGGACCTGTTCTCCGCCATTCGCCAGTTCGGCCCGCAGGGCGAAGTGCTGGCGCGCCGCTATGAGCCGGATCGCAAGCGCGCCACGGTGCTCAGCATCGGCGCTTCCTACGACCCCGGCGCATGGTTCGCAATGGGCGAAATAGGGCGCGTCAACGCTCGCTCCATGCTGGGCGATAAGACTGCCGGCTATGTGAGCGGCGGCTATCGCCTGGGCAGCTTCACGCCCTATGCCACCTTCAGCAAGGTGGTAGCGAACACGCCCAACCGGGTCGCCGGCCTGGACTGGTCGGCGCTGCCGGCGCCGTATGCGCCGGCGGCCCAGCGCCTGAACATGGAATTGAATGGCCTGCTCAGCATGATCGCGCAACAGGACAGCGCCAGCCTGGGCTTGCGCTGGGATGCCGCCGGCAATGCCGCCGTCAAGCTGCAATTCGACCATGTGCGCCCACGCAGCGGCACCAGCGGCACACTGTCGAACATCCAGCCCGGCTACCGTTATGGCCGCAGCTTCGGCGTATTCAGCGCCTCGGTGGACTTCGTGTTCTGAGGGGGAGGTCACGATGATCAGGAAACTCCTTTGCTGCCTGCTGCTGGTGCTGCTTGCCGGCGCTGCCGCCGCGGCCGAACTGGTGGTGGTGGTGTCGGCGCGCAGCCCGGTTACGGCACTGCGCGCCGAGCAGGTGGCCGATATCTTCCTTTCCGAAGCGACGCGCTTCCCCGATGGCGGCGAAGTGGTAGCGCTCGATTTGCCGATCGGCTCGCCCTTGCGCGACGATTTTTACCTGAAGATTGCCAACCGCACCCCGGCGCTGATGAAGGCGTATTGGACCAAGAAGATCTTCACCGGCCGCGGCCAGCCTCCGCGCGAGCTGCCCAACAGCCAGGCGGTGCGCAAACTGGTGGCGGATAATCCAACCCTGATCGGCTACATCGACCGCAGTGCGCTCGATGCCAGCGTGCGTCCTGTCCTGGTGGTGCATTGATGATGAAACGCTGGCTGCGCATGTGCCTTGAGACGCAAGTCTCGCTGCCCCTGTTCACCATCGTCCTGCTGGCGGTGGTGTGGGGCACGACGTTGCATTTCATCGACAGCGAGGCCGCTGCCTCGCGCGAGCTCGCCGCCGAATCGGCCAGCGAACTGATTGCCACCTATGAAGCGCAGGTTGCGCGCAGCATCAACGGCATCGAACAAACGCTGCAGCTACTGAAGTACAGTGCCGAGAGCCAGGGCGCCGGCGGCGCCTTGCCCGAACTGCAGGCGCACGGCTTGCTGCCATCCGGCCTGGTCTTCATCGTCAGCATAGTCGATGCACAGGGCCACACGGTTGCCAGCAACCCGGCTGCGCACCCGATCAATGTCGCGCGCGAGGAATATTTCAGTTTCCACCAGCAGCACCGCAGCAACTACACCTTCATTGCGCAAGCAATGCGCGACGAGGCGAACCCCGACTGGCACCTGCATTTCACGCGCCGGCTGGAAGACAAGCGCGGCGAGTTTGCCGGGGTGGTCGTCGTGGAAGTCGATCCGGCGTATTTCACCAGCGGATATGAACGCAGCCGCCTGGGCGAGCACGGCATGCTTGGCCTGGTCGGCGACGATGGCGTGGTGCGTGCGCTGCGTGTCGGCGACAAGCAATCCTTCGGCCAGAAACTGGACTTGGCGCCGCTGCGTGCCCGCAGCGGCATGCCCAGCACCAGCATGATCGATGGCGTCAAGCGCTATACGGCGGTGCGCCAACTGGCCGGCCTGCGCCTGAGCGCCGTGGTGGGTTTGTCGGAGCAGGAGCAAATGGCCGGTTTTGCGGCCCAGCGCCGCCAGTTGCTGTGGGAAGCCGGCGTCGCCAGCGCGGTGCTGATCCTGCTGGCCGCCCTGGTATGGGCCTGCGTCTGGCAGGGCGCCAAGGCGCGCCGTCGCATCCGCCGCGCACAGGAAACCTATGCTGCGGCATCCGAATCGAATATGGACGCCTTCTTCGTGCTGCGCGCCATCCGCAACAGGGACGGCATGGTAGTGGACTTCAAGTTCGCCGCCGTCAACTCGCGCGCCGAGCAACTGACCGGCCGCAGCCGAGATGAGCTGCGTGCGCAGACGCTGTGCGGCTGGATGCCGTCGGCACGCCACAACGGCATGTTCGACAAGCTGGCGCACGTGACGTTGAACGGTGGCGTGCACCAGGAAGAAGGGCCCAACCTGGTGCCGCAGTTGCAGGCAGAATGGCTGCACTGGCAAGTGGTGGGCGTGGAAGGCGGGGTGGTGGCAATCGCGCGCGACATCACGGAGCGCAAGCGCGCCGAGGAGCGCATCTACCACATGGCCCACCACGACACGCTGACCGGCCTGCCGAACCGCAGCCTGATTTGCGACCGCCTGGAGCAATCGATCGCACACGCCGAGCGCAACAAGGAATCGGTGCTGGTGGCCTTCATCGACCTCGACAGCTTCAAGCTGGTCAACGACACGCTGGGCCATAACGCCGGCGACGAGCTGCTGAAGGAAGTGGCCGGCCGCATGGTGGCCTGCGTGCGCCGCGAAGATACAGTGGGCCGTTTCGGCGGCGATGAATTCGTGCTGGTGCTGCCGCACGTCAGCGACAACCCGCAGGTGCTGCTGCCGCTGTTGAACAAAATCCTGGAATCCGTGGTGCAGCCGATCATGCTGGAAGGGCAAAAAATGCAAGTTAGCTGCTCGATCGGCGTTTCCGTTTACCCGCGAGATGGCCGCGATGCCGACACCCTGATGATGCATGCCGACGCCGCCATGTACCGCGCCAAGGACAGCGGCAAAAACAACTGCCAGTTCTACACCCGCGAGATGAACGCAGGCCTGGAAGAGAAGCTGGCGTTGACGGAAGGCTTGCGCAAGGCGCTTGAGGAACAGCAGCTTTCGCTGGCCTACCAGCCCAAGGTGAACCTGGAATCGGGCCGCATGTTCGGCGTGGAAGCCTTGCTGCGCTGGCAGCATCCGCAGCGCGGCGCAGTATCGCCGGCCCAGTTCATTCCCCTGGCGGAAGAGCATGGCCTGATCATCCCGATCGGCGAATGGGCCCTGCGCGAAGCGTGCCGCCAGGCGTGCGCGTGGCAGGAAGCGGGCTTGCCGCCGCTGGTGGTGTCGGTCAATGTCTCGGCGCGCCAGTTCGACGATCCGCGCCTGGTCGAGCGGGTCGCCTCCGCCCTTGCCTGGAGTGGACTGGACCCGAAGTGGCTGGAGCTGGAAGTCACGGAAAGCATGATCATGCGCGACACCGCGCAATCGGTGGCCAAGATGCGCCAGCTCGAGGCGATGGGCATTACGCTGGCCATCGACGATTTCGGCACCGGTTATTCCAGCCTGGCTGCGCTCAAGTCCTTCCCGATCAGCCGCCTGAAGATCGACCAGAGCTTCGTGCGCGACCTGGTCGCCAATCCGGACGACCAGGCCATTACCTGCGCCATCATCTCGCTGTCGCACCAGCTCGACATGCGGGTGATTGCGGAAGGCGTGGAGACCGAACAGCAGCGCAGTTTCCTGCGGCAGCATGGCTGCGACGAGATGCAGGGCTATCTGTTCAGCCGCCCGGTGCCGCCGCAGGAGATCACCGCCATGCTGCTCGGCGAAGAATCCGGCGCCGAGGTTACAATGCTTGCTCCCTGATTAATGAGCAAGCATTCAATGAGCGAATACAGCAACGACATCTACACCGAACCTTCCAATATCGACATGGACACGCTGGCCAACCTCGGCCCGCTGACCGCCATGGCCGGCATCTGGGAAGGGCAGCGCGGCCTCGATATCAAGCCAAAGGCGGACGGCCCGCGCAAGCAGGCCTATGTCGAACGCATCGAACTGCAGCCGATCGATCCGGTCACCAACGGCCCGCAGCTGTTCTACGGCCTGCGCTACGTCATCCTGATCACCAAGCCGGACCAGGTGAAGACCTACCACGAGCAGGTGGGCTACTGGCTGTGGGAACCGGCCACCAACACCGTGAT
>DASWTB010000102.1:0-12404 GCA_036402315.1 Pseudoduganella sp.
AACGAAACCCTGAAACTGGCGCAGCATGCGCCGCAGTTTTGGCAATGCGACATCCCATTCCTCAATCACCGTTTGCAACGTTGCGAACAATCGCTTCACTATGAACGATGATTTTATCCGCATCTGCCTGAAGCAGGCGGATGCGACGCTGCACCAGCGGCCAGCCGGACCAGGCGACTTCCGGCTCGGCCACCGGTTCGCGGCGCAGCGGGGCGGCAGGCGGCGTGGCGCCGGTATGGCGCGACAGGGCAACCGACAGCGTGCGGCATACGGAAGCGTGGCTGGCGTCCAGCATGGCGTTCACCGCCTCGCTCGGGATATCGCGCACGTGGCGGCGCAAGATCGCACGCAGGGCGGCGACGTGCGCCACCAGCAGGTAGTTCTGCACGATGAACAGGTTGATGTCCTCGGCCGCGCGCTGCTTGCTCTCCGGCTCGTCCAGCATGCGCACCAGGGCCGTGCTCAAGGCGGCCAGGGAATCCATCAGCCGCTTGCGCTGGATGCGGTAGATGAAGTCATTGCGGTACTTGCCCTGCAACAGGTCGAAGCTGGCCTCCATATAGCTCAGGTTCACCGACAGCACTTGCTTGATCAGGTTCGGAAGCGACTGGTATTCCCAGTTCGCCAGCACGAAGCTGAACGCGGTGGCAATCGCGGCGCCGACGAAGGTGTCCACCAGGCGCTCGGAAATCAGGTTGCTGCTCGGCGCCACCAGGTACATCCACAACAGGATCATCACCGACACCGCAATCGCAGCGTAGCGGTAGCGCAAGTAGATGAAGGTTGGCGTGGCAATGGACGCCAGCACCAGCACCGCCAGGATTGCCGCAGTGTGGTTCATGAACTTCAGCACGACTGCGGTAATGATGCAGCCGATGATGGTGCCGACAATGCGGTCCGAGCGCCGCTGCTTGGTCATGCTGAAGCTGGGCTTCAGGATGATCACGATGGTCAGCACGATCCAGTAGCTGTGGGCCTTGTAGGGCAGCATGGCGCCGATTGCCAACCCGGCCGCGATGGCCATCGACACGCGCAGGGCGAAGCGGAAGATCGGCGAATCCATGCGGAAGTGCGACAGCATCAGCTGCAGTTCGTACTTCTGCTGCGACAGGAAAGGCTGCATGTCCATGTCGCGCCAGAATGGCGTGTCCTCATACACCTTCTGGCTCGACACGTGCAGCTCGCCGATCATGCGGATGATGGCAGTGATCTTGTTGCGCTGGGCGCGCAGCACGGTGACCGCTTCGCGGCGTGGCTTGCCGGCGTCGAGGTCGTCCTGCAGGCCGGCGATCTGCTGTTCGAGCGCCATCAGTTCCGGCGTGTAGTCGACTTCCGGGTAGGAGGCGCGCTTGCGGGTCACTGCATAGGCCACCGACTCGATATCGCGCGCCGCCTTGTAGGCCAGGTCGTGCAGCGTGCGCAGTGCAGGCGAATCGACCAGGTGGGTGCGCAGCGCCGCGTAGTCGGTATGCGTGGCCAGCACCTGTTCATACAGGTCCAGCATGCAGACGTGGATCTGCACCACCACCGCATCCTTGCGGTTGTTGTGCGCGCGCAGGATCAAGTCGCGCGAAGCCTGCTGGCGGTCGGCCAGCAAGGCCTGGTGGCGAACCAGCTTGTTGAACTGTTCGGTCAGGTTGTAGCGCGTGTCGTAGAAATCCGCCTTGATGTCGATATAGGCCGCCAGTTCGAACAGCGCTTCCGCCAGCACCTGCTGCTTGATGCGGTGGCGCAGCACGTAGGCGACGCCCATCGCATAAGCCAGATAGGCCAGCGCGCCGAACATGAAAAGGCCGGCGTGCACAAACGACTGCGCCGGTGTCAGCACATGTTCGGTCGACATGGTCATGATGAACAGCGTTGCCAGTTGCAGCGGCATCGACTTCTTGCCGTAGACGACCATCATGCTGGCAAAGAAGCTCACCGCTACCAGCATGGCCATCAGCAGCGAGTAATATGGCCCGCAGAGACTTATCAGCAGCGTGACGGCGGTGCAAAGCAGCACCGAGGCCATCATCTCGTTGAACTTGTGGCGCAGTGGGCTTGGCATGTCCATCAGCGCGGTGCACAGCGCGCCGATGCCGATCGACATCGCGGTATGCGTGTCGGTCAGCCACATGGCCAGCGCGATAATGCCCACCAGGCCGGCGCCGAAGCGCAGGCCCAGGTGGAAGTAGTGGCTGTAGAAGAAGGTGCGGGGGTCTAGTGCGTAGTGCATGGTCCCCGTCTTACACAATCGACAGGACAGGGTAGCGGCGCCATTCAGGCTCGCGCTGTCGCTGGCAGTTGTGGAAGATGAAGTGCAGCACTGCGTCCTTATCCTTCACCAGCGCCGGGTTGGCGGCTTTCCAGCTTTCGAACTTGGCCTTGGTTTCCGGCTCGGCAGCCAGGATGTCGGCAGCCAGGTCTTCGAACACGTAGTCCGAAATGTTTTCCTTGCGCTCCAGGACGGAGTTGAAAAAGCCCCAGCGGAAGAAGGAATCGTGGCCTTGCGGCTCCAGGGTTTCGACGGCGTAGCGCGCGTTGTCCTGGTCCAGCGGGATGTACCAGTCGCCGGCGTTCAACTCGAACTTGTCTTCGCGTTTTTCGACTTCCACTTCGTCGTGGAACATATGGCCTTCGTAGGCGGTCGGGCGCGAGGTGACGCTGTTGATGTGGTAGTACTGGGCCTGCACCGTGGCCGGTGCTCCGATGCGGGTCATCTGCACGCCGTTCCATTGCAGGCGCTCGACGACTTCGCGCCATTGCTGCGGCACGATATAGGCTTTCGGCGCCTTGATCACGGTGTCGGCAGGGAAGCGGTTGAACCATTTGATGTCGCGCGCCCATGGCTTGCTGCGATCGTAGGACAGGCGGATGTAGTCGCCCAGCCTGGACGGGCTGCGCTGCGCCTCGTAGCCTTTGAAGTGGAAGGTGCCAGGATTCTCTTCATCCATGCGCCAGGTGACTGCCCATTCCTTCTGCTTGCGCTGCGCGGCCTTGGTGGCGGCGCGCATGGCCTTGATTTGTTCGCCGTGCTTGACGGCGAAGTTGCGCACGGTGTCGACCAGGGCGCGCATCGACTCGTAGCGGTCGGCGTATGGCTTCAGCATATGCGTTTCCGGCATGAAGCCGATGATGTTATGCAGCGCGGTGAAGCCGGTTGAGAAGCGTGCGGTTTCCAGGAAGTCGGCGATGCCGTCGTCCGGGGTTTCCACCACAGGGTTCACGTAAGGGCAGGTTGGCCAGCCGGCTGCGGCCATGTCCTCGTAAATCTGCGGCAGCATGGTGTCGCGCAGGAAGTCGCCCAGTTCGCCACCCAGCTTGTCGCACTGGGTGTGGATCAGGGTCATGGTGTAGCTGTAGTCGGCGCCGTTGGAGGTATGGGTGTCGACCATCACGTCCGGATCCCAGGCGGTGACCAGCTGGTTGAAGAACTTAGCGTTCAGCGTGTCGCATTTGACGAAGTCGCGGTTCAGGTCCAGGTGGCGGCTGTTGCCGCGGAAGCCAAACATCTCAGGGCCGTCCTGGTTGGCGCGCGAGGTATTGTTGCGATTCAGGCAGCCGTCCACGTTGTAGATCGGGACGAACAGCAGGACGGTCTTGCCCAGGCTTGCCAGCAGCTCCGGCTTGAAGCAGAAGTCGCGCACCATGGCCATGCAGGAGTCGATGCCTTCCGGCTCGCCTGGGTGGATGCCGTTATTGTTGAAGAAGACCGTGCGGCCTTCGCGCTTGATCGTTTCGCGGTCGAAAACGCCGTCGGCGCTGACCACGCCCACATGCAGGGGGATGCCGCCGTCCGATACGGCTGCCTGTTCAAATTTCAGGATGTTCGGGAAGCGGCGTGCCAGTTCTTCGTAGAAGGCGATGCACTCGGTCCAGAGGGTAGTCTGGTTTTTATTGCCTTTTTCGTAAGGCGTGAGCATTTCTTGCATGGTCTGGATCTCAGGTTTCTGCAGTGGGGGGAGGTCAGCGATTTTACCAAATTACGCTTTGCGACCGTTCGCCTCCACCCACTTGCTGTAAGCGGCAGCCCAGCCGGCCAGCACTTCCTTGGTCTTGTCGTTATTGACCTTGCCGTCTTCGCCGATCAGCGCGCTGCCGTTGCCGATGTAGACCTCGGGGCCTGGCATGACCGGTGCGTTCAGGGTCACCATGGTCTGGCGCACGTTATGGTTGCCGGCAAAGCCGCCTACCGCGCCGATGGAGGCGGAGATCACGCCGACCGGTTTGGCGTTCCAGATGCTGTGGCCCCACGGGCGCGAGCCGACGTCGATCGCGTTCTTCAGGGCGCCCGGCATGGCGCGGTTGTATTCGGGCGTGGCGAACACGATGCCGTCCACGTTGCGCAGCTTGTCGCGGAAGGCGGTCCAGGCAGCGGGCGGGGTGTGCGCATCGTCCAGATCCTGGTTGTACAGCGGCAGGTCGCCGATTTCAACGAATTCGAACTGCAGTTCGGCTGGCGCCACTTCCACCAGCGCATTAGCGAATTTGCGGTTCAGCGAATCCTTGCGCAGGCTGCCGACGATGAGTGCGATTTTCTTGGTCATGGGTGTGGCTCCTTGTAAAACGGACAATGTACATCAAGCGGGGAAAACATGCGCGTCCTGTCGCAACGCGTCATACAGGAACTGGCTGAGGGCCTTGATGCGGGCCACATTCCGCAGGTCGCGGTGGCTCAACACCCAGAGCTGGGTATGGAAGCGCGGGTCGGGCGGCGCCAGTTGTTCCAGCGTGCGCTCGCGGTCGGCCAGCATGCAAAGCAGCGGCGCCACGCCCATGCCGTTGCGCGCGGCGTCGACCATGGTGACCAGGCTGTCGGTGCGCACGGCGACCTGCGAACCCGGCACACGCTCGGCAAGCCATTGGGCTGCGGCCAGGTGCGACAGGCTGTCGTCCGGCGCCACCCAGCGATGGGCGGCCCAGTCGTCGCGCGCGATGCCATCGCGTTCAGCGCGGCGCAGGTAGGCGTGGGAGGCATACAGCGCTGTCGCCAGCGCGCCAACCTTGCGGCCGACCAGGTTGGCGGGCGGCGTGTTCGACGGGCGCAGCGCCATGTCGGCTTCGCGCTGGGTGAGGTTGAGGAAGCTGTTGTTAACCACCAGCTGCAGTTGCACCGCCGGGTGGGTTTCCTGGAAGCGGTGCAGGTAGGGCATCAGCAGGCCATGTGCCAGCGTGTCGGTGGTAGTCAGGCGGATGGTGCCGCGCAGCTCCTCATCGAGGCCGCCCACTTCGCGCTGGGCGCTGCCGATTTCCTCCTCAATGGGGCCAAGGCGGCCACGCAGGGTTTCGCCGACGCCGGTCATCACATAGCCCGATTGCAGGCGCTCGAACAGGCGCACGCCGAGCGACTGCTCCAGGCTATCCAGCCGGCGCAGCACGGTGGAGTGGTTCACGCCCAGCTCGCGCGCCGCCGCCGAGATGGAACCGCCGCGCGCCACGGCGGCGAAGTAGCGCAAGTCTTCCCAGTCAATTTTCTGCATATTTGCGTAACCGTTCTGCTGTTTTAGGGGATTTTAATGCGTTTTTGCGGAGCATACACTGGGTCCCATCAAACCACGAAAGGAGCCGATCATGCTAACCCTGTACACCGCAGATACGCCCAACGGGCAGAAGATCACCATAGCGCTGGAAGAACTGGGCCTGCCACACAAGGTGCATCACGTGAACCTGTCCGCAGGCGAGCAGCACCAGCCGCCGTTCAGCGTCATGAGCCCGAACCACAAAATTCCCCTGCTGGTGGATGACACCACGCCGATCTTCGAATCGGGCGCCATCCTGATTCACTTGGCCGACAAGGCGGGTAAGCTATTGCCGCCTACCGGTGTGGAACGAAGCGTGGTGCTGCAATGGCTGTTCCTGCAGGTGGGGCATATCGGGCCGATGCTGGGACAGTTGTGGTTCTTCCGCCATGGCGTGGCTAAGGGCAGTCCACGCAACGAACAGGCGCTGGAGCGCTACGGCCGCGAGACCCTGCGTCTGTTTGGCGTGTTTGAAGAACGCCTGCGCGACAAGGCCTATCTGGCCGGCGACGAATACACGATTGCGGATATCGCCAGCTTCCCCTGGATTCGCTCGCACCATGAGCTGGGAATTACGCTGGCCGATTTCCCTGCGGTGGCGGACTGGGTGGAACGCATCGGCGCGCGTCCTGCCGTGCAGCGCGGCCTGGCTGCGGCCAAACCATGATCGCCGCCTGGGGCCTGTTGCTGGCCGCAGCGCTGGTGGACATCGCCATGGCCATCGCGCTCAAACACGCCGAAGGCTGGACCCGGCTGTGGCCCAGCCTGGCCGGCCTGGCCTTCGCCAACGGCGCGATCGTGCTGCTGACGATGGCCTTGCGCCAGCTGCCAGTCGGCACAGCGTTTGCGGTCTTTACGGGAATTGGAGCGGCGGGCGCCGCCCTGGTAGGCATCGTGATGTACGGCGAAAGCGCCACGCCTCTGCGCTTATTGCTGATCGCCGCCATCATCGCCAGCATCGCCGGCTTGAAGCTGACAAACGGCTGAGCCCGTGTCCCACCATGGGGTCACACCCCAAATGAGACACGGGCTCATGCGTGGCATTGGCTGAGGCCGTGTCCCGTTTCGGGTGTGACCCCAAGGTGGGACACGAGCTCGGCTGTAACGCTTACTCGGCGTGCATTTCCTTCAGCAGGTTGTCTGCCTTGTCGATGTACTTCATGTTCCACAGCATGTAGCGCAGGTCGACCTGGATGTCGCGGGTCTTGGCCTTGTTGAAGTCCCAGTCGGAGATGATCGAGTCCAGCGTGCCGTCGAAGGCCAGGCCTACCAGCTCGGCTTTCGAGTTCAGCGCGGCGGAACCGGAGTTGCCGCCGGTGATGTCCAGCGTGGCCAGGAAGTTGACCGGCACGGTCTTCAGCTTAGGATCAACGTATTTGCCGAACTGCTTCTTGTTGATCGCGTCGAGCTGCGCCTGCGGGGCGTTGAACTCGCCTTCGCCGGTGGCTTTGGCTTTGACGCCCGCCACTGTGGTGAATGCGCTCCAGCCGGTGGTGCCGTCGGCGCCTTCCGCGCGGCCGGCGATCTTGCCGAAGGTCACGCGCAGGGTGCCGTTCGCGTCAGGATACACGGCCTGGCCTTTCGAATTCATGAAGGCGATCTTGGCCTTCATGTAGCTGGCGTAGGCTTGCTGGATCTTGCCGGCCAGCTCTTCGTTGGCGGCTTCCTGCTTCAGGCCTTCGTCGTACAGGGCCACGGCGGCCTTGATGAAGGCGTCGTCGCTGGCCTTGAAGTCTTCCGGCTTCTTGCCCAGCCACGATGCGCGGAACTCGCCGTCTTCCAGCTTGGAGCCGGCGTACAGCTTGTCCAGTGCCGCCGACAACTCGGCTTCGCTCATGCCGGCCTTGATGCCCAGCACGGAGTCGAATACCGCCTTGTGTTCAGCCGCTGGCTGCGCGTTGTATTGCTTCAGGTTGTTCAGCACGATCGCCTTGTCCACCTTGGCCACGTAGGTCTTGTTGGCGCCCTTGACGGATTGCTCGATGCGCTTGAAGTCGCGTTCCTGGTAGCCGGCCTTGCGGTCGGCGTTCGGCTTGGTGTTTTCGTTGGCCAGGCGGTACATCGCGCGGGCGATGGTCAGCATGGCTGGCGAGGAGCGGTCGTAGAAGAAGTCGCGCTTGTTCTCGGCGTCGCGCTGGGCGATCAGCTTTTCCACCGCTTCCAGGTCGGCGCCGAAGGTTGCCTTGCGCTTGGCGTCGCCATTCACCCAGGCCTTCAGCGCGGCGTGTTCGGCGCTCTTGCGATCGAGCACATCGCTGCCTTCGTAGCTGTTCAGCATGCCCTTGCGGTTCTTGTAGTAGTTGTTGATGTTGGCGACGCGGCCGGCTACCTTCAGGGCCGCATCGCGGTCGCCCTTGGTTTCGCGGTCGATGATGGCCAGGGTCTCGTTCGAGTTCTGGATGAAGGCCGGGTATTCGAAGCCGAAGGTGTTCGACACTTCGGACGGCAGGCGGTGGCGGTTGGTGCGGCCTGGATAGCCCAGTACCATCACGAAGTCGCCTTCTTTCACGCCTTCCTTGGCCAGCTTCAGGAAGGATTTAGATTCGTAAGGTACGTTGTCCTTGGAGTAGTCGGCCGCCTTGCCGTCCTTGCTGACGTAGGCGCGGTAGAAGCCGTAGTCGCCGGTGTGGCGTGGCCACATCCAGTTGTCGGTGTCGCCGCCGAATTTGCCGACGCCGGCTGCCGGTGCGTGCACCAGGCGCACGTCGCGGATTTCCAGCTGCTTGATCTGGTAGAACTCGAGGCCGCCGTAGAAGGAGGACACGGTGCAGCGGTGGCCTTCGTCTTTTTCGCACTCGGCCACCAGCGCCTTCTGGTTCTTCTCGATCGCGTCCACGCGCGCCTTGCCCTGCAGCTTGGCCACTTCCGGGGTGATGATCTTGTCGGTGACGTTCAGCACTTCTTTGGTCACGTACACGCGGCTGCCAGGGGCGGCCGGCAGTTCTTCGCCGAAGCTGTGCGCCACGAAGCCGTTGGCCAGCAGGTCGCGTTCCTTGGTGGAGTTGACCGCCACGCTGTTGTACACGCAGTGGTGGTTGGTCACGACCAGGCCTTTCGGCGACACGAACGAGGCGGAGCAGCCGCCCAGGCTCACGATGGCGTTCATCGGGAATTCGGTCAGCTTGGTCAGCGAGGCTGGGTCCAGCTTCAGGCCGGCGGCCTTCAGTTGCTTGGCTACTTGTGGCAGCTGCTGCGGCATCCACATGCCTTCGGCAGCGAAGGCGGCGGAGGTGGTGCTCAGGACGGCGAGCGCGAGGAGAGATTTTTTCATGTGTCTTGTATGGGTTGTGGTGACGGCCCGGCTGGCGCGGCGGGCGCCCTAGAGTATCGGCACGGCGGCGGCTGGCGTCAACACTAAAAACTGGGCTTAAAACTGAAGAAAATTTGCCAATGGGCGGGAAGGGTTGCTCTGCTGTAACGCCCCAGCCTTGGGTTCAGCACAAGTTGAGGTAGAGCAGGGTGGCAATGGTGGACAGCCAGGAGGTCAGGATCAGGGCAGTCTGGCGGTCAAGTTTGCGGTCCATCCGCGCCACCAGCTCGTCGTGGCGGCGCCGGGCTTCCGCGTGCAGGGCGTCGCTGCGGGCCAATTCACGTTCGAATTTGGCGTCGATCTGTGCGCGCATTTCCCTGTATTCGGCTTGTTGGGCGTCCATTCGTCGCAGGATCTCGCGGAATTGCTCACGAGTAAGCTCCTTGTGTTCGTTGAGCGCCTTTTCGACGTTGCTGATGCGGTCGTGATCCATCGGTCCCTGTGCCATGGCAGCCTCCCTTGTATGGTGCTGTCTTGGACCGCGTGGGCGGCAGGGAGTTCCGCAACGCCGAAAAAAAGCCAGCGCCGCAGCGCTGGCCTGTGAGGAAGCTTTGCGCTTTATCTGATGCGTCCGCGGAAGACCAGGTTCACAATCGCCAGCAGGATCACCGCTCCGAGGAACGATACTGCCAGCGACAGCACGCTGAAATCGTCCGTATTGATGGTCCCTGCCCCGAATAGCGGCGACAGCAGCCAGCCGCCCAGGAGCGCGCCGACGATACCGACCACCACGTTGAGGAACATGCCCTGTTGCGCGTCCGTTTTCATGACCAGGCTGGCCAGCCAGCCCAGGATGCCGCCAATCACAATCCAGATAATGAAGTTCATTTCCGCCCCCCTTATTGTTGATGATTCCAGTGTAGGACACGCGCGAGCCAATATTCCGTGCGCGAACGTACAGATATACGCCACGCCGGGGCCTATCGTGTCCGGGACTCATGCAAAAAGGGGGAATTCCCATGAAGACTGCAGACAAGCAATCCCATATGGTGACCGGCCTGTTTCGTGACCGCAACAGTGCTGAACGTGCCTGGCAGCACGCCACATCCCGCGGTTACGGCAAGGACGACATCAACGTCGTCATGAGCGACGATACCCGCCAGCGCTACTTCAGTGGCCAGTCGGATACGGAACTGGGGTCGAAAGCGGGGGAAGGCGCAGGCATTGGCGCCAGCGTTGGTAGTGCAATCGGCGCCGCCCTCGCTGCCGTAGCGGCAATGGGCACCACCCTGGTGCTGCCGGGCCTGGGCATCGTAGTGGCTGGACCGCTGGCGGCAGCGCTGGCTGGTGCTGGCGCTGGCGGCGTGGCGGGCGGCCTGGTGGGCGCCCTGATCGGCGCCGGCATCCCTGAGGAACGCATCAAGCACTATGAAGAAGGGATTCGTTCCGGCGGCATCCTGATGGGCGTTCAGGCGCGCGACTCGGTCGATGCGGCCGATATCGAAAGTGCCTGGAAAGACAGCGAAGGCGAACACGTGGTCGGCGTTGGCGTTGGCACGACCGGCGGCGCGCTGGCCGGCGCGGCTGCCGGTTCCCCGGCCGGCCTGCCGGGCATGGTGGCGGGCGCCGTGATCGGCGGCGTGGCGGGCGCCTTTGTCGGCAAGGGTGCGGCGGAAATCGTCAACCCGAAAGCGGAAGACGATGAGGACGATCACAACCTGGCCACTGGCGTCGGTGCAGGCGGCGGCGCTGCAGCAGGTATCGCGGCTGGTGCGGCGGCTGGCCCGGTCGGCATGGCGGCAGGCGGTGCGATTGGCGCACTGGCTGGCGGTATGGCGGGCCAGGGTATCGGCACCCTGCTCAATCCAAGCGAGGAGCGGGTGTACTGGCAGGACCACTACCGCAACGAGGAGTACTTCAACCCGACCTTCGATTACGACGATTACGAGCCAGCCTATATGCTCGGCTACACCGCGCGCCAGCGTTATCGTGGCACGTGGGAGGAGCTGAAAGACCAGCTGGAACGGGACTGGGAAACGGTGAAAGGCAAATCGCGCATGGCATGGGAGCACGCCAAAGATGCGGTGCGCGCGGCTTACGAGAAAGAACTGCCGTAACAGCCGCGCTCGTGTCACACCATGGGGTCAGGCCCTCGGGTGTGACACGGTCTCGAGTATTAATCTT
The DNA here is from genome assembly GCA_036402315.1 of Pseudoduganella sp. GTDB lineage: Bacteria > Pseudomonadota > Gammaproteobacteria > Burkholderiales > Burkholderiaceae_D > Rugamonas. Next base: position 10,936 of record DASWTB010000102.1, read on the forward strand.
CCTTGATGGCTTCGACCTGGATCGCCAGCTTCACTTCGGGTGCGAAGGCTGGGGTGGCGTAGCTCAGGCCGAAGTCGGTGCGCTTGAATTCGGCCGAGGCGTCGGCGCCGCAGACTTCGCGCTTGTAGCGCGGGTGCATGATGCACTTGAATTTGTTGACCTTCAGGGTCACCGGCTTGGTCACGCCCAGCAGGGTCAGCTCGCCTTCCACCGCCACCAGCTGGTCGCCTTCGAATTTGAAGCTCTTGCCCTTGTAGGTCACTTTCGGGAATTTCTCGACGTTGAACATGTCGGCGCCTTTAGCGTGCGCGTTCATCTTGTCCAGGCCGAAGTCGATCGAATCAGCCTCGATGGTGATGTCCATGCTGCCGGTCTTGGCCGCCAGGTCCATCTGGATGCTGCCGCTGGTCTTGTCGAACTTGCCGCGCCAGACCGACAGGCCCATGTGGTCGGCTTCGAAGCTCGGGAAGGTGTGGGTCGGGTCGATTTTGTAAGATGCTGCATTGGCGGCAACGGCGGATACGGCCAGCAATGCGGCGGTCAGGAACTTCAGTTTCATGGTGTCTCCAGGGTTTATTGAGCTACTACGTGGAACTTGATGGTCACTTCGTCAGCAACCATGCCGGTGTCTTTCCATTCGCCTTCACCGACGTTGAAGGCCAGGCGCTTGATCGGCAGCGCGCCGTCGAATACTTGCTTGCCGCCGTCGGCCTTGACGGTGATCGGGAAGGTCACATCGGCGGCCTTGCCCTTGATGGTCAGCTTGCCGCTGACATTCAGCTTGCCCGGACCGGCGCTCTTGATCGCGGTCGAGACGAAGGTGGCTTTCGGGTACTGGGCGGAGTTGAACCAGTCTTTCTTGGCCACTTCGGCATTCATTTCGGCTTCGCCCAGGTCCAGGCTGGCGGTTTCGATTTCGACCGTGGCCTTGGAGGTGTCAGGGGCGGCGGCGTTATAGTCGATGACAATATTGTGTTTCTTGAACTTCGATTCGATCGGCACGTTCATCTGCTTGAACACGGCCGAAACGCTGCTCTTGGCAGGATCGGCTTTCAGGACTGCGGCGCTGGCTGCAGCCGCCACGGCCAGCAGGGCGGCCAGTAATACGCTTTTCTTCATGGGTGAGGCTCCAGGTTATGGCAGCATGCGCTTGAGCAGGCCGTCCTTGTCGATGAATTGGTGTTTCAGCGCTGCGCCGATGTGGCCGATGACGACGGCGGCGAGCAGCATGTTCAGCCAGTAATGTACCGGTTTCAGGATTTCCTTGAGGGCCGGGCTGGCTTCGAACAGCGATGGAATCTTGAACAGGCCGAGGTAGACCACCGGTACGCCGGCGGCGGTGGTGTACAGGTAGCCGGAAATCGGTACGGCGAACATCAGGAAGTAGAGGAACCAGTGGCCGGCTTCGGCGGCTTTTTTCTGGCCTGCGGTCATGGAGGCTGGCAACGCGGGCGGCTGTTGCTTCAGGC
>DASWTB010000103.1:0-12034 GCA_036402315.1 Pseudoduganella sp.
AACAGGATGGTGACGATCACCAGCGCGCCGGTGTTGGCGCCGTTCTGCGCGGCGCCTGCCGCCTCCTGAGGCGCGGCGCTGGAAGAGTTGGGAGCGATACTTGCCATTCAGTTCTCCTGTTTCAGTTCTTCGCAAGGTACCGCATCGGGCGCTATGGCGGCGCCGCCTGCGATGTCGATATTGGCGATAGCCACGGCAAACGGTGCACTGGCGCTGATGGCGAACGGTGCATCCATGCGCTCCAGCTGCAGGCCGCGCGCGGTAAAACAGGCCAACGGCAGCTTGACGGACTGCTTGCCCTTGCCGGCGAGACGCTTGAAAATCCTGGTCGCGTCCAGGACCGTGTCCTGCATCGCCAGCGTGACCGTGCCCTGCGGTGCCGCGCTTACGATGGCGTCGAACTGCAGGACGCCGTCACGCACGGCGGCCTCCGGAATCACGATCGGCTTGGCTCCGCGCGCAACGAGCGCCGCGCCCTGCGGCGCGCCGGCTGCCCAGGTCACGAGCTTGGCGTCCTGCTGCGTATTTACCTGCGCCGTCTGTACCATGATGCCGGGCAGGCGGAACGTTGCATTCAGGTCAGCGCCCAGCGCCAGCTGCTCACTGCCGCTGCGGATCACCAGCGGGAAGCTGGCGCGGTCAGCCTGGCCATGTACAGGCACGATATTGCTCGCGCCACAGCCGCCCGGGGCGTAGGAGCTGTCCAGCTTGCCCAGCTTCGAGCGCTGCCCCTTGCGCAAGCCGTAATTCAAGGCAAACAACGGCGCATAGCCTGCATCGCCAGCATTGAGCGGCGTCTGGCAGGCCGACTTGGGCCACGAAAAGGACAGCTTGCCGCGGAAGTCATAACTGCGAGGTCCGGCCACCAGCAAGTCGGACACCCCCTTGCCTTCGGTGCCCGGCAGCCAGGCCGCAATGAAGGTATCGGACAGGTTGAGCAGGTCATTCACGTACAGCGGGCGGCCTGCAACGAACACTGTGATGACGGGCTTGCCTCTGCCAGCCACCGCTTCAAGCACCGCCAGGTCCTCCGGGTAGCGGCTGCTATGGCGCAGCGTGCCCGAAGGACCGATATCGCCGTCGCCTTCCGCGTAGGGGCGTTCGCCGACGACCGCAATCACAGCGTCGAAGCGGGACAGGTCGACACCTTGCGCGTCAACGCTGAATTCCACGTTGCCCTTTCCCGCAGCAGCACGGATGCCTTCCAGGATGCTGTCGGCATGCGGGAAGTCCGCATTGGTATTATCGGTGCCCTGCCAGGTCAGCGACCATCCGCCGGTCTGGTTCGAGATATTGTCGGCGCTCTTGCCGACCACCAGGATCTTCCTGCCGCGCGCAAGCGGCAGCGCAGGTCCTTCGTTTTTCAGCAGCACCAGCGATTCGCGCACGGCGCGGCGCGCCAGTTCCCGGTCCTGCAGGGCCGCGTCCTTGCCGGCATAGGCGTTCTGCGATGGGCTCTTGCCGAACAGGCCTGCACGCAGCTTGACTCGCAGGATGCGGCTCACTGCATCGTCGATGCGGGACATCGGGATCTCTCCCGCTTTCACCTGGTTGATCGTGTTGGCAATGAAGGCCTTCCAGTCGTCCGGCACCATGACCATGTCGATGCCGGCATTGATCGCCTGCGGACAGCTATCGTTGCGGCAGCCCGGCACTTCGGCAATGCCGTTCCAGTCGCTGACGACGAAGCCGTCGAAGCCCATCTTCGCCTTCAGGACATCGGTCAGCATCTCGCGGCTGCCGTGCATTTTGACGCCGTTCCAGCTATTGAAGGATGCCATGACCGTCTGCGCGCCTTCCGCCAGCGCAGGCGCATAGCCGGCGCCGTGAATATTGATCATGTCCGCCAGCGAAGACTTGTTGTCGCCGCGGTCTTTCCCCTGGTCGGTGCCGCCGTCGCCTACAAAATGCTTGGCGCTGGCCAGTACGTTCGCATCGGTCCTGAACCGCCCTTGCAGACCTTTGACATATTCGCCGGAATATTGCGCCACCAGCTTGCCGTCTTCTGAAAAGCTTTCGTAGGTGCGTCCCCAGCGATCATCGCGCACCACCGCGATAGTCGGACCGAACACCCAGGCGATACCCGTTGCCCGCACAGCCTTGCCGGTCGCCGCGCCGATCTCGTAGGCGAGCTTTGGATTATGTGCCGCGCCGAGGCCGATATTGTGCGGGTACAAGGTAGCGCCAAACACATTGCTGTTGCCGTGGATGGCGTCAATGCCCCATACCACGGGCACCTTGACCGTCATATCGGTTGCCATCGAAGCGTCGTGATATTTCTGCGCCAGCGATAGCCACTCGGCCGCACTGGCACGCTTGTTCCCGTTCGGCCAGCTACCGCCACCGTTCAGCACCGAACCAAGGTAGTAGCGCCGCACATCGTCCGGCGATGTAGTCTTGATCTCGGGCTGGGTCATTTGCCCGATCTTCTGTTCCAGCGTCATCTTGCCGACGATATCGGCGACGCGCTTCTCAAGCGCAGCATCGCTCTTGATCGCGCTGCTTACGTGCGGCCAGTCGGCCAGTGGCGCAGCCGCTGCGGGAAGCGCCATGGCAATCGCTGCGGCCAGCAGTGAAACCTGTTTCATCCTGTCTCCTTTTATGGCTGTTGCAGGAAGGCGCGATACCATTTGCCGCTTTCCTTCAGCCTTCGTTTTTGTGTTGTGTAATCGATGTGGACCAGGCCGAAACGGCGCAGGTAGCCTTCCGCCCACTCAAAATTGTCGACCAGGCTCCAGGCAAAATAGCCCTTCACCGGTACGCCGGCCGCAATCGCATCCTTCATTGCGCCGAGGTGGCGCGCAAGGTATCGGCGGCGGCCAAGGTCGGCCACGCTGCCGTCGGCCAGCACTTCGTCGTCAAAGCAGGAGCCGTTCTCGGTGATGTACAACTCCTTCGGCGCGTAGTCGGCATGGATGCGGCCAAGCAGCTCGCCCATGCCTTCCGGCGCCACTTCCCAGCCCATGGCGGTGGTCTCCGCTCCGGCTGGCGGCGGCAGCACGCGCGCATCCAGCGGCTCGTGGCCGGGCGCGTCCGCAACCGTTTCCGGGAAATAGTAGTTCACGCCCATGAAGTCGGTCGCTACTGCAATCGCCTCCATATCGCCTTCATGCACCACAGGGGCCGCTGCGCCAACCTGTTCCAGGGTCGCCGCAGGATAACCGCGTCCGTGCAGCGGGTCGAGGAACCAACGGTAGCGCAAGCCATCGTGGCGCTCGCATGCGGCGCGATCCGCCTCGCTGGAGCTGGCAGCGCGCAACGGGTGCAGGCTGAGCGAAATGCCAACGCGCGCGCCCGGCACGTTCCCGCGGATCAGCGGTACCGCCTTGCCATGCGAAAGGAGAACGTGATGGCACACTTGCAACGCCGTGCCGAAATCGGTCAGCCCTGGCGCATGCACGCCTTCGAAGTTGCCCAGGATGGCGGTGCACCACGGCTCGTTGTGCGTGATCCAGTGCTGCACGCGGTCGCCCAGGCGCCGCGTGACGGCATCCACGAACTCCAGATAGCGCTGCACCGTGTCGCGTTCGGCCCAGCCGCCGCGGTCTTGCAGGTATTGCGGCAGATCCCAATGGTACAAAGTGGCCCAGGGCTGGATGCCGCGCTCCAGCATGCCATCCACCAGGCGCGAATAGAAGTCCAGCCCTTTCTGGTTGGGCGCCGCGCCGAATTCCGAGACGATGCGCGGCCACGCAATCGAAAAACGGTAGGCGTTCAGGCCCATGTCACGGGCGATATCCATATCCTCGGGCCAGCGATGGTAATGGTCGCAGGCCACCAGGCCGCTCGAACCGTCGCGCACTTTGCCGGGCGTTGCGGCAAAGCGGTCCCAGATCGATTCGGCCCGCCCGTCTTCCCTGCCGGCGCCTTCGATCTGGTAGGACGAGGTGGCGCAGCCCCACAGGAAGTCGCGGGCGAAATCGCTGCGTGCCGGGGCGCCTGGTTCAATCTGGTCTGGAGTAGTCATATGCAGTAGTGTACAGGAATTGGAAAGGTTTCCATATTTCGTCGAAAAAAGGGCGCAAGCGCCCTTCCAGAGGTTCAGTTCATGCAGCGGCCTTGCGCTTGGCACTGGCCGCCTTGGCCAGGGATGCACGCAGCGTTACCGTCACCGGGAAGCTGCGCGTTACCGTGCGCCGCAGGTCGTAACAGCGGTTCAGCAAGGCGCTCAGGCCATTCATCGTCATCTCGCGCCAGGGCATATGGACGGTAGTCAGGCGCGGCGCGGAAAACTCTGCGCTTGGCGTGTCGTCGTATGCGATCACGGACAGGTCGTTCGGCACGCGGATGCCCGCCTCCTGGAAGTAGGACAGCGCACCCACGGCCATTTCATCGTTGGCGCAGAACAGGGCCGTACAACGGTGACCCGATTCCACCAGTTCCTTGGCCGCAGCCCAGCCGCCGGCCGGCGAGAAGTCGCTCTCCGCAACCCACATGCGGCTGGTATCGATGCCGCCGTGCTGCAACTCCTCCATGAAGCCCTCGATACGCTCCACGTTGTCGGCGAGGCGCGACGGGCCGGCCACCACGGCAATCTCGCGGTGCTTGTGGTCCAGCAGTGCGCGCGCAGCCAGGCGGCCGCCCAGCCTGTGGTCCACCGTGAAGCACTGGTCCGGAATGCTGGACAGGCTATGGTTCAGTACCACGATCTTGCCTTGCTGCGTGCCCAATGCTTCGATATCTTCATCCAGCAAGGCGCTGGTCATCACGATCAGTCCATCGCAGCCGCGCTCCATCAGGAACTGGATGCCGTCCTTGGCCTGCTTGCGTTCATCACCCAGGCCGACGCCGAAGGCCACCACCATGTGCAGGCCGGCGGCGCGCAGCTCGGTGTCGATGATCTGCAGGATCGGTGTGTAAAAGGTGCCGCTCAGGACCGGGATATATACCCCGATCATCTGGCTGGTGCCAGTCAGCAGCGTGCGCGCCGCGTGCGACGGCCGGAATCCCAGTTCGTCGATTGCCTTCTTCACCTTTTCAAGCGTGGCTGGCGACACCGAGCCCTTGCCGCTGACTACGCGGGAGGCGGTCCCCAATCCTACGCCCGCCAGGCGGGCTACGTCTTTGATAGTGGCCACTGGAATCCTTTTTTTCTTATAACGTCATCGCGAGCATACTTGAAGCGCCCGCCAAATCAAAGCGCTGGCCGCTGCCCGGGTCGAACAGCGACGCGCGTTGTGCATCAATCTCGAATGCGACCGTGTCATCCGGCGCAATTGCACGGCTCCCTTGCAGGATGCAGGAGAGCTGCTTGCCGCCGCAATCGAGCCATACCACGCGGTGGGCGCCCATGGGCTCCACCAGCGTTACCCTGCCCTGCAAGGAACCGCCAGGCACCAGCGATATATGCTCGGGGCGCACGCCCAGTATGGCCTTGCGCCCAGCACTCGCAGCTGCAGCAGTTTCGCCCATCGCCAGCCTCAGACAGCTGCCCGCGAAAGTGCCGGCAGCGTCGACTTCGCCTTCGATAAAGTTCATCGCAGGGGCACCGAGGAAGCCGGCCACGAACAGGTTTGCCGGACGCTCATAGACCTCGCCCGGCGTGCCAACCTGCTGCACCTGCCCCGCCCTCATGACAACAATGCGGCTGGCCAGTGTCATCGCCTCCACCTGGTCGTGGGTGACATAAATCATGGTGGCGCCCAGTTGCTGGTGCAGCAGTTTGAGCTCGCGCCGCAAATCCGTTCGCAGCTTCGCATCCAGGTTGGAGAGCGGCTCGTCGAACAGATAGACACCGGCTTCACGCACCAGTGCGCGGCCGATCGCCACCCGTTGCCGCTGCCCGCCCGAAAGCGCCGCCGGCTTGCGGTCAAGCAGCTCGCCCAGGTGCAGCATCGCGGCCACGCGATCCACGCGGCGCTTGATTTCCGCCTTCGCCACACCCGCAATTCGCAGGCCGAACGACATATTCTTTTCAACCGTCATGGTCGGATACAGGGCATAGGACTGGAACACCATGCCGATCCCGCGCTCGCTCGGATCGGTGCGCGACATATCCTTGCCACCGATTTCGATGGTGCCGCCGCTGGTCTCCGTCAGGCCGGCAATGCTGTGCAGGAGGGTCGACTTGCCGCAACCGGAAGGTCCCAGCAGGACCAGGAACTCGCCATCCTCCACCTCCAGGTCCAGGCCGCGGATAATCGCGTTTCCGCCCAGGGTGATATCCAGCTTTTTCAGGCTTACATTCGACATCCGTTCAACCTTTCACAGCACCGGCGGCGATGCCGCGTACGAACCAGCGGCCCGACAGGAAATAGATCGCCAACGGCACCAGCGCAGTCAGTATCGTGGCAGCCATATTGACATTGTAAAGACGGGTGCCGGTCGTCGTATTGATCACATTATTCAACTGCACCGTCATCGGCAGGTTGTCGCGCCCCGCAAACACCAGGCCCAGGATATAGTCATTCCATACGCCGGTGAGCTGCATGATAGCCGCCACTACCAGCATCGGTACCGACAAGGGCAGCATCACATGCCAGAAGATGCGCCAGAAGCCACCGCCATCGATACGCGCGGCATGGAACAGCTCCTGCGGCAGCGCCGCATAGTAATTGCGGAACAACAGCGTCAGTACCGGCATGCCGAACACCAAGTGCACCAGCACAATTGCCGGCAGCGAACCGAATACACCCAGGCCCGCCATCATGCGCACCAGCGGATAAATCATCACCTGCACCGGTACAAAGGCTCCCAGCAGCAGGATGGCGAACAATACGTTCGCGCCGCGCGGGCGCCAGAATGACAAGGCATAGCCGTTCAACGCGCCGAGCGCAATCGGCAACACGGTACTTGGTATTGCGATCCGCACCGAGTTCCAGAACCCGCCCTGCACGCCCTCGCAGGCAGCACCGGTGCACGCTTCGCTCCAGGCGGAACGCCAGGCGTCCAGCGTGGGCGCCAGCGGCAACGCAAAGATATTCCCCAGCCGGATTTCATCCATCGATTTCAGCGACGTGGCAAGCATTACGTACAGTGGCAGCAGGAAGAACAGTGCCGAACTGGCCAGGAAAACGTATAGCCCTATGCGCGCCGCCTTCATGCCGCACCTTTCCGGCTGCGGGCATAAGCCCATGGCGCCAGCAATGCCAGCACCGTCAGCAACAGCACCACGGCGCCGGCGGAAGCCAGGCCGATATTGGCACGCAGGAACAGATGGTCCATGATGAATTTGGCCGGCACCTCGCTGGCCGTGCCGGGCCCGCCCTGGGTCATCGATACGACAGCGTCGTACAGCTTCACCACCATGGTAGCCAGCAGGATGAACACCGTCGCCAGCGTCGGCGCCAGCATCGGCAGCACGATGGAGACATAGACGCGCCAGGCCGGGATGCCGTCCAGCCGCGCGGCCTTCCAGATCTCCGGGTCGACCCCGCGCAGGCCAGCCAGCATCAGGGCCATCACAAAGCCCGATGCCTGCCACACCGATGCCAGCACCACCGTGTAAAGCACCATGTCCTGGTCCAGCAGCCAGTCGATCTCCACGCCCGGGATGCCGCCGGGCGTCAGTATCCACTGCCACACCAGGCCGGTCGCGACAAACGACATCGCATACGGGTAAAGGAAGATCGTGCGCAGCGCGCCCTCGCCTGCCACCTGGCGATCGATCGCCGCCGCCAAGAGGAAGCCGATCACCATGCAAGCCAGCACGAACAATACGCCGAACAGTGCCAGGTTATGCAGCGACAACAGCCAGCGCTCGTTGTCGAACAATCGCTCATACTGCGCCATGCCGACCAGCTTGTTGGTGGCGATGCTGCGCGAGCTGGTGAGCGACACGTAAAAAGTCCAGGCGAAGGAGCCTAGGTAGCCCACGCAAACCGTCAGCAGCATCGGCAGCAGCGCCGCATAGGACATGGCTCGACGCACCGCTCAATTCCTCAACGCTGCAGCAAGCGCCTTCTGCGCTTTCTCAACCGGCATCGACGTGTTCCAATAGGCGGTCAGCGCATCCTGCACGGCGCCGTTCTGGTCTGGCGTCAGGTAGATCTCAGGCGCGCCGACCTGGCGGTTGCGGTCGCGCATGATGGCGGCGCCAGCACGGGCGCAGGCATCGAGCTGGCTGGTATCGGCATCGGCGCGCGGCGGCACCGAGCCTTTCAGCTTGTTGAAGCTCACCTGGGTTGCAGGCGCCAGCAGCACTTTCGTCATCAGCTTTTGCGCCTGCTGGACATCCGCGCGATCCGAGCGCGGGAAGACGAAAGCGTCGCCCTGGATCAGGTACGGCGAGTTCGCGCCAAGGCCGGGGATGCAGCCGTAATCGACGCCTGCGACCATCTTCGCATTGCTGAACTCCCCTTTTGCCCAGTCGCCCATGATCTGCACGCCGCCCTTGCCGCTGACCAGCATCGCCGTCGCGTCATTCCAGTTACGGCCCGGAGAAGCAGGATCGACATAGGATTGAAGGCGCTTGTATGCCAGCAGCACCTTGCGCACCGGTTCCGAATTGATCGCGCGCTGGTCGCGGTCGCGCATCACTTGCAGGTAGAGCTGGCGCCCGCCCATGTTTGCCAGCAGCGATGCGAACAGGATGTGCTCTTGCCAGGCTTGCCCGCCATGCGCCAGCGGCACCAGGCCGGCAGCCTTCAGCTTGTCGAGCGCGGCAAACAGTTCCTCGACGGTCGCCGGTTCCTTGGCGATGCCGGCCTTCTTGAAGGCCGCCTTGGAATACCAGATCCACGTCTGCATGTGGATGTTCATCGGCATCGCATAGTAGTGGCCATCGATGCGGATGGTGTTCACAATCGGTTCCGGCAGCGTAGATTCCCAATGCTCCTGGCGCGCGACGTCGTCCAGTTGCACCAGCATGTCCTGGTCCACGATATCGAGGAACTGCTTGGAGATATTGAACTGCGCCGCTGCCGGCGCCTTGCCGCCGACCATGCGATTGAGGGTAACTGCGCGGGCCTGCTCGCCGCCGGCGATTGCCGTATCGATCCAGGTGCCGCCGGCCGCTCGATAGGCATTTGCAAGCTGTTTGACGGCAGCGGATTCGCCGCCCGAAGTCCACCAGTGGATCACTTCTGCGCTCGGCCCTGCAGCCTGCGCGGATGCGGCGGCAAACGCCATTGCACAAGCAAATAACTGCTTAAACATCCCGTCTCCTGTAGTGTGCTGCTTATTTTGGAAACGTTACCAATTTCCCAGGCGAGTGTCAATAGAATAACAGGAAACGCCAACTTGGCGGAAACGCAACGTGTAGCGGAAAACGATTGAAATCGTATAAATCCCTGGGCTATCCTGTTTTCGCTGCCGGTGCACACCGGTCGCGCGATCGGGAGAGTTTGTCCCACCCATGGACAACGCCGAAGGAGCAAGCCGCCCCCGGAATCTCTCAGGCCAAAGGACCGGTCGCGTGTTTTCAAAACTCTGAAGAGCCGCCGGCAAAGCAACGCCTGCGCACCGAAGGAGCAAGCAGGCCGCCAACGCCTGTGAAACTCTCAGGTCCAGCACAGAGGGGGCAATCACCTCGCACCTCAAAAAATATCTGATCAACCTTCAGAGGAGTAGTCACATGCATACGCATCGACTCTGGCTGCGCATTGCCTGCGCAGCGATGATGGCCGCCCCGTTCCTGGCAAAAGCAGACAACGGCGCGGCGTTGCAGGCCGCCAAACGCGGACTCGCACAATTCGCCGAGCACCAGCAGGCGATTCGCCCCGGCAGCGCGCCGGTGGATTTCCCGCTCGATATCACGGACGTCAGCGACTTGAAGCAAGCCACAGTCAGCCATGGCTTCGAGGTCTACACAGTGGACCCAAAACAGTTGCTGATGCGCGGTGACCTGGCATCACTGGCCAAGCCAACCGGCGAATGGCGCTTCGTTATTTCCCTTCGTGGCAAGCCAATCGGCCTGGCGACCGTACAGCAGGTGAACGGCCGCTATGAAACCGTAGCCTATGGCGCCTCGGTGCTGGCGAAAGACGTGGATGCCGCCATGGCGGTCCACGGCAACAGCGCGCGCTCCAACCTGCGCTTCATCCGCATCTACCAGGCGCGCGCCGACCTGCTGGAAGTGGACCGTGCCAAATTCGCGCCGCTGCACTCGGCGCGCGAATCGCTGCTGCTCCAGAAGAACGGCAACCAGCTAGTCGAAGGCACGGAGCTGCTGGAGCCGTTGCGCGCCGCTGTCAAAGCCAATATCGATGCATTCCGCTAAGGAGGAGCCGAACATGAAAATCGCAAAAATCGTGGCCGGCGCTGCGCTGGTGCTTGCCCTGCCCTCCGCCTTTGCACAATGGCGCACGTTGAACGTCCCACTGACCATCCAGGAGCACAGCCAGTGGTGCTGGTCCGCCTCCAGCAAGGCAGTCCTGAACTTCTACAACCGCACGCCCAGCCAATGCCAGATCGTGAACTGGGCCTATGGCATCAACTACGCCTGCGGCAACAGCACCTTCAACTGGAACAGCTACGCCAATCGCCCGAACAATATGTACGGCACTTCCGGCAGCGTGCAGAACATCCTGTACAACTGGGGCGTGCCAAATACCGCGATCAACAACTACCTGTCGTGGAATTCGGTGGTGAACGAGATTAACGCCAACCGTCCCTTCGTGATCCGCTACGGCTGGACCAATGGCGGCGGCCATATCATGGTGGGACGCGGCTATGAAACCTATAACGGGACCAACTACATCTACATCATGAACCCATGGCCAGGTGAGGGACAGACTTACCGCACCTTTGCTTCCGCGGTCAGCGCATACGACCACAATTGGACGCATACGCAGCGCATGAATGTCAGCCCATAAGCACAAAAGCCCGCCAGGACTGGCCTGGCGGGCTTTCTCATCGCTTGCTTAGTTGCTGCCGCCCAGTTGCTCCAGCTTAGCGGCCCACTTATTCGACTCGTCGAGATTGCGGGCGGTTCCCACGCCATTCTCCAGCAGGTAGACCAGCTTGCGGATTGCGCTAACCTCGCCCTGTTCCGCCGCCTGGCGGTAATAGACAGCGGCCTGGCTGTAGTCCTTCTTCACGCCCTGCCCCATCCAGTACATGCCGGCCAGCCTTACCTGCGCTTGCGCGCTGCCAAGCTTTGCAGCCTGCTGGTACACGACTGCAGCCTGCGGCAGATCAACCGGACCGCCTTTGCCCAGGTCGAGCATCACGGCGAGGTTGGTTGCAGCATCCTTGTTGTCCTGCGCCGCAGCTTTGGTGAACCATGCGCGGGCTTGGGCCAGGTCCTGCGGCACGCCATCGCCGCTGGAATACAGCAGGCCGGCGTAGAACTGCGCCATGACGTGCCCTTGTTCGGCCGCCTTCAGGTACCAATCCAGCGCCTGCACCGGATCCTTCTGCACCGTGTTACCGGTGTGGTAGGCGACAGCCAGGTCGTATTGGGCATTTGCGTCACCGGCTACCGCACGCTTGCGGATCGGCGCGAGCGGACCAGCGGCCTGGCGCTCCATCGCCGCGATCAGGTTCAGCGCTTCCTGCGCGTTCTTGCTGCCAGCGGCAGCTGCTTTCTGGTACCACTGCTTCGCCTGCGCCTGGTCGGCCGGAACGCCCCGGCCTTCGAAATACATGCCCGCTACCTGCTCGATCGCACCCACGTCGTTCTGCTCGATGGCTTTACGCAGCAAGGCCAAAGCGCCGGCGCCATCCTGCTTGATGCCACGGCCGGCGGCCATCAGGCCGGCAAGCTGGCGCATCGAAGGAACGTGGCCTTGGTCGACTGCGCGCGAGTACCACTTCACAGCCTCGACATCATTCTGGTCGGTACCTTGCCCGCGCTCATACATCATGCCCAGGTTGAACTGCACATTGGGATCATTGCTGCGCGAGGCTTGCTCGAAGAAGCCACGGAAAGCACGCGCGTAATTGCCTTTTGCGTACTCTTCGTTAGGGGTGCGGGAAATTGCCTGCGCATGTGCAAAGTGCACGGGGAAGTGCAGACAAGCCAGGAGTGCTACGTACCGAAACTTCAACGCCATATTATGTTCTTGCGATGTGGAAAATATAAATTATATAAACTTTATATTAAGCAACATAATATAAATGAAAGCGTTGATGCTTTTGCGCAACACCGGCA
>DASWTB010000104.1:0-6074 GCA_036402315.1 Pseudoduganella sp.
AATCCGGGTGGTGACTATTGATGACGAGCCGCTGGCGCGGCTGGCGGTCAAAGTCAGGCTTGCGCGCCGCGCTGGTTTCGAGCTGGTGGGCGAATTCGGTGACGGCGCCAGCGCTTATCAAGGGATCGTGTCGCTGAAGCCTGACCTGGTGTTTGTCGATGTCGAGATGCCGGGGCAGAGCGGCTTGGATCTGTTGGCCGCTCTGCCCCCAGCTCAGCGGCCGATGGCGATCCTGCTCACGGCCTACGACAGCTTCGCCTTGCAAGCCTTCGAACTGGCCGCACTCGATTACTTGCTCAAGCCTGTCGATGACGAACGCTTCGACGAAGCCCTTGACCGCGCGCAACAGGCATTCCCGTACCGCGGCCGTGGGCATGCCGCCGTGGCGCCGGCGCCGCAGCCGCGCACATTCAGTGTGCGGGTCGGATCGCGCACTGTGCTGGTGCCGGTCGCTGAGGTCGAACGAATCGAGGCGGATGGCGATTACGCCACCCTGCATGCCAGTGGCAAAACCTGGCTGGTGCGCGAACGCCTGCACAACCTGGCGACGCAGCTTGATCCGTCCCAATTCCACCGCGTGCACCGCTCGTCCATCGTGCGGCTGGACATGATCGCCGAATTGCGCTCGCTGACCAACCGGGATGCCCTGCTGCGCCTGCGCGATGGCAGCGTGCTGCGCGCCAGCCGCACCTATATGCCTGCTCTGGCGCAGGCGTTGCAACAGCTTGAAGCAAGATCAAATTCATAGTTTAACAAGGAGGAGAATGTATGTTGGGTAGGAAGAAGCTTGTTTCAGGCTTGATGTTGAGCGTACTTTTGTCGATTCCCGCCTTCGCGGTCGAGGTCGCCGCGCTGAACGAGTCCGATCGCGCCGCGATTATGCAGGCGTTGAAAGCGAAAATCAGCGCAAATTACATCGAGCCTGCCGTAGCCGAACGGGTCGTCCTTGCGATCGAAAGCAAACATGCCGAGGGAGGCTATGCGTCCGCCGCCAGCGCGCAAGCGCTTAGCGAGGCATTAGCGAAAGACTTGCGCGAATTCAGCAACGATAAGCATTTCGGCGCCAGGGTTATCGAGGGTTTTCGTGACGTCAGCGGTCCCGACGAGCTGCCAACCCGCGCCCAGGTGGAAGAATGGCGCGAGCAGAGTGCGCGGGGCGGCTATGGTATCGAGAAGATCGAACGACTTCCCGGAAACGTTGGCTACATTGAGCTGCGCAATTTCGGCAGCCCGACATTTGTTGGCCAGGCATACACCGCGGCAATGACGCTCCTGGCGGGAACGGATGCGCTGATCCTCGACCTGCGCCGCAATGGTGGCGGTAGCCCGCGGAGTGCGGCGTACCTCATAAGCCATTTCTTCCCGTTCGGCGATATTCGACACCTGAGCGACATGTACGTTCGCCCGGACAATTCGACGGAGCAGTTTTGGACCGTGCCGACGGTAGCACTTCGTTACGACAAGCCGGTGTACGTGTTGACCTCGGCACGCACTTTTTCTGCTGGCGAAGATTTCTCCTACAACATCCAGGCACAAAAGCGGGGGGCGCTGGTAGGGGAGACCACCGGTGGTGGATCCAATCCTGTGGGGTGGTACAGCGTGGGGCATAACATTGCTGTTGCCATCCCGGACTCGCGCACGACTAATTTCGTCACAAAAACCAACTGGAACCAAGTCGGTGTGAAGCCGGACATCGGCGTGCCTGCGGCGCAGGCGCTGCAGACGGCACACGTCGCGATCCTAAGCAAGCTGCTGTCATCCGCCAAGGACGATAACGAGCGCACGCAACTGCAACGCATTCTCACCATGGTGGAGAACGGAGAAGCCGAGAAGCCTGTCTATACCCTCAGGGGTGAGCGTTAGTCATTTAACCCTGCTTTCTGCGAAGCCGTCTCGCATGACGGCTTCTGAGAAACTGAGCCCGTTCGCAACCAGCGACGAGTGCAGTAGCGACGGTGGCCAACATAGCTTGAAGCGACACTAGTTCTGTTGGATCTGCCGCCAGGCTTTCGATGATGGTGTCCTTGATTTTTGCCAAGGCATGGGGAAGGCAATGGATCGATGTAGATCTCCAGCAGGCCAATGCTTGCGCTCGAATAGGCGTACACTGATTATGAGTCAACAATCAGGAGAACCGTCATGAAAGAAAATGGGCCGGAATTCTCCTTCCGCGGCCTGCCCCTGAGCGCCGAACAGGAATCTGAAATCCAACACTATATTCATCTGCGGAGAAGGCGCGGCCTGCCGCCCGACGCCGAGGAACTGCGCGCCATGGTGCAGGACATGTTGCAACCGCCTGTTACCGAAAATCCTGGCGGAAGGGCTGAAGCCGAAGGCGCGCACGGCGATGCGGAACGCGCTGCCGGGCAGGTTGAAAATGCTGGCGATCCAACCGCAGCGCTCGAAGAGCGCACTGCCGCCCGCGAAGCGGAAGCCATGAAACACTCAGCGTCCTGATGCGCTCGTTCACCAGGTGCCGCTGCGTGAAGTTGCATTGGCACTTGCCACTACGCTTGATGCCATTGCATTCAACGTGTGATGGCACGTTCGGGTGACGGCGAATTCATTAGCTTATTCTCGCGTGTGGGCGTATAGTGGGTGGCAGGTACCTTGCCAACATCAGAGTTTGTGCCGGTCTTCCTCAGCATTGCAGCGTGGCAGCGCAATCGCGTCAAAGTCCAACATCGTCGAATAATGGTGCTGCACCTGCGTCGGGCAAGCGGTTGTCGTGCAGTGCCGGGAAGCAAGGCTTGCTCGTTGCCGCTGCCTTTCCGAATCTGCCCCTGTACGCGAGCGAAGGAGTGCGCCATGCGCCAACATCCAACAACGTGGTTCCAGGGGTGGAACATCCTGCTCAGGTGTGCCGAGTTCCGGTGCCAGGACGGGACACTGAAGTACGCTTCGACCGCCATACTCAAACGCATGCCGCCATCATCGGATTGCTTGAGCCTGCCATGGCAGGACACGATGAAGCAATCGATCGTTTTTCCGGAAGACGCATTCGGGTCCAGCGAGGACGCCAATAGCGATGCAACCTTGAAAGCCCGGCATCAGATCCTCGTAATGAACGGGGGGAGGGATGGCTGGGGGAGAAAAATCATGGAAAGCGCGCGCGGGACAAGTACGCGCCAGGAATCGGACGAGAGCCTGGCGGCACAGTATGAAATATCGTTTGATGGGAGGCGCTACGCATTCCGGCAGCACCATTACGATGTATTTCGGGATGCCTTGCGTTATGCAGTCGCGGAACACGCCAAAGCTGGCTTCTTGCGCGATGATGCGTTCCAACCGAGCTGGATGACTGCATATCACCCAAGCGACGACGACGAGGGCATGATGCGACAGCATGGTATTACCTATGTCGAGGGCCACTTCCTCTACGGAGGCTATCGATATGGCCAACTGTGTGACGCGATCGCGTTTGCCGCTGGCCATCCGAATTTGTAGGCTCGCGATCGTGAAGGAGCGCCAGTATGGAGAGGTATCTGCAGTGGGGGGCTGAAGGCTTTTTCGCTTTGCGCTGGTGGCAGCTATTGCTGATCGGGCTGGTGACCACGCACATGACGATCGTCACGGTGACAGTCTACTTGCATCGGTGTCAGACGCATCGCGCCCTGCATCTGCACCCGCTCGCGGAACATTGCTTCCGCTTCTGGCTATGGTTGACGACGGGGATGGTGACGCGGGAATGGGTGGCGGTGCATCGCTGCCATCACGCCCACTGCGAAACGGCGAAGGATCCGCACAGCCCAGTCGTGCGCGGAATCAATCAGGTCTTGTGGCGCGGAGCTGAGCTGTACCGCGAGGCGGCAAGCAACCCTGCGCTGGTGGCTCGCTACGGCAGGGGTGGTCCGGCAGACTGGCTGGAACGACGGATCTATGGCCGGTACACCTGGCAAGGCGTGGGGTTGCTGCTGTTGATCGAACTGGGCTTGTTTGGGGCGCCGGGCGTGACACTGTGGGCCTGCCAGATGATGTGGATTCCGTTCCTGGCCGCCGGGGTTGTCAACGGCTTGGGGCACTATGCCGGCTACCGCAATTACGACTGCAAGGAAGCTGCAACCAATATCGTTCCGCTGGGCCTGCTGATCGGCGGGGAGGAGCTGCACAATAACCATCACACTTTTCCGACTTCGGCGAAGTTTTCGGTGCGCTGGTTCGAACTGGATATCGGCTGGGGCTACATCAGCGTGCTGCGATGGTTCCGGCTGGCATCGCTGCGACGCCCTCCACAGCGCCTGATCCGCTGCGCAGGACAGTTCGTGCCCACCTTGGCGACTTTGAAGCTGGTATTGGGCAATCGCGCAGTGTTGACGCGCGAGCTGACAGTCCTGACGCTGGATGTCTTTCGGGCTGAACATCCAGGCCTGGCCAAGCTGGTCCCGCACGAGACGTTGGTCCGGGCGAAGCGTCTGTTGCGCCATGCACCCTGGCGGCTGACTGAGGCGCAACGGGCAGATCTGGAACAGGTGACGGAACAAAGTGCCCGCCTCTCTGCCATGCATATGGCGCGGCAGGCGCTCGAGAAGTTGTGGGAGCGTTCGCCGGCAACGCAAGAGGAGCTGCTGGCGGGCCTGCAGGCCTGGTGCCTGAATGCGGAGCGCTGCGGCCCGCGATCCCTTCAGCGCTTTGCCAGACAGGTGGCAAGCTATGGATAGCAACATGAACCTTGCACTGATTCACTCTACTGCATGCCAAGACTTGCTCAACAACGGCGGCCTGGAGGATGCGGTTCGCTATTGCGTCGCCCAAGGTATTGAGCCACCGGTCCCGCCATGTTCCAAGACCTCTCCCGATTACCTGCGATGCGTCGAATTGGCGAAGGAAACCTTGTCAGACTATGGTTGGTGGGAAAAACGCCTGAAGGTCCAGCATACGCGCGACCGAAAGCAAACGGAAATTCGGGAGCGCTCGCGTGTGAAGCCCCAATCGCTGACCGGGAGAGCACGCAATTAATCCCATCTTAGCTTTAGAACTGCGGTCCGGGCAGTCTGGGGGATTGCGTTGGCCGGTGAAATGGAACGGATCCGAAGTCCAGCAAGCGCATCTGCCTGAAGAAGCGTCAAGTATGACGCGGCGCTCATGCGGGTGCGGGCAGCCAGAATCAGGCTTTGGACCACAAACTCGATGGCTTCATGATCGCTTGGACAGCATTGTTGTTCTCCAAAACATACCTGGATCGCCCCTTGATCGTCTTGATATTGAATTCGCCATTTGGACATGTCACTCACCTATTTGGGAGGCTGTGTCGCTGGCCCAGCAACTTTTCCGCCTGGCCGAAGAAGGGCGCGGACTGTCAGGAAGGACAGACGTTGGTGGCCGTCGCGCCTTTGAGGAGGCTAGCGCTGCGCTCGAACGAGACGCGCTGGTCAGCTCTGCCGGACGATGAGTTTGTTGGCCGATACGCGATGGCGCTGCCACTCTCCGAACAGGACGCGCTGCAGTGTGGATTCGGCGATCCGGTGATTGCGCAAGTACACCACTGCATAGCGCCAGCCGTGGGTGCGCAGCAGGTCTAACGCATGTTGCAGGTGGCGAAATTTGAGTTGGTCGAGACGGCGGTCGGCATAGGTGGTATTCATAATTTCCTCGCGTGGCATAAGGTTTGCAGACTACGACGTTAGCACGTCCTGCATGCTCGGGCCATCGGGATTTCATATCGGAGTCGGCCGAGAGCAGGGTATTGGCAATACTGGTTAGGAAAGAAGGCCGACGCATGCGCGGGAATAGGCATACACTCACTGCAGTCCGCCAATCAGGAGAAGCACCATGGATCATGCTCGACGACAACCTCCTCGCCACGAATTGCCGCAGAGTGCCAGCGCGCTCGGCGTATTGGAACGGCAATGAACGAACGCCAACGCCGCTCTGACACTGGTACTGCGAAGGCGGTGGCGCGCGGCGTCAACATCCAGTCGGTGCGCAACCGGGTACTGGCGCAGAAGTACATGGAATACCGGCGTGTTCCCTCAGGTGTGATTGCGCGAGTCCTCGACTGGCCATTGTTGCGCCGGGTACCCAGTAGCGATCAGCTGGTCTCGGAGGCGATCACCCCGTCTTCGGTGCCGACTGCG
>DASWTB010000105.1:0-2373 GCA_036402315.1 Pseudoduganella sp.
AACGCGAGCGCCCTATCGCTGTGCTCATCCGGTACACTGGGTGGAAACCGGAGCCCGGCAGCTTATCAGATCATCACGCTTCGTAACAAGTTGACAAAATGACTTCCATCCCCGACCACCACCGCCCCCTGGTTCGCCACCGGCGCGGCCGCCTGTCGCTGGAATTCACGCCCGGCGAAGTGCAAAGCCAGATGGATCCAGCCGATCCCTATGCGCTGGTGCTGGCCTACGCACGGGCCATGATGTGTTTTGTCCTGTTCAAGCCGAACCCTGAGCATATCGTAATGGTGGGGCTGGGTGGCGGCTCGTTGGCAAAATTCTGCTATCGCTACCTGCCGCGTACCCGCATCACCGTGCTCGAATTGCGCGCCGACGTTATCGCCCTGCGCGAACGTTTTGCCATTCCGCCCGACAATGAGCGCTTTCGCGTCATCCAGTGCGACGCTGCCCAATACATGAAGGAATTGAAGGACAGCGCCGACGTGCTGCTGGTGGACGGCTTCGACGCCAATGGCTTGCCGAATGCGCTGGCCACCGACCACTTCTACGCCGACTGCCGGCGCGCCCTGCGCCCGGACGGTGTGATGGCCGCCAATGTGTTCAGCTACGATCCCAAGTACCGCAGCGTGCTGGTGCGGCTGTCGAATGCTTTCCACGACCGCATCTGCCAGTTCACCGGCATCGCCGGCAATAACCATATCCTGTTTGCGATCCGTCCAGGACGTACGCCGGGCGCGCCGGCCAGCGCCATGCAGCGCCGCGTGGCAGCCTGGGGCAGCCCGACGCCCGGCCTCGGATTCGGCCTGGCCAACCGACTGTTGGCAATTTACACCGTTGCCCGCCTGCGCAAAGGAGATTTGGCAGAAATTTAAGGACTATTGCCCCGAAGCCACGAGAATTGTGACAAACTACATTTTTTTACGCAAGGGACACCATGGCAGGTCGGCGCAGGAAACTATCGCACTACGGTGCGGCCGCACTTACGCTGGGCGCAGGCCTGGCGGCCACCGCCATTCTGTTCGTTTCCGTCAGCGCCCTTGAATTTGGCAAGATGGAACTGGGCTTCCAGCAGCGCGCCAACGCCCGCGTGACCGCCATCCAGCGCGGCCTGGCCGATGCCGAAGAAGTACTGAATGTGATCAATGAACTGTTCCGCACCGTGCAACCGGTGACCCGCGAACAATTTCACACATTTTCCGAACCGCTGCTGAAACGCTACCCTTTCATCCAGGCCTTCAACTACCACCGCGTGCTGACGCATGCCGAGCGCCCCGCGTTCGAAGCTTCGATGCAGGCGCTGTTCCCTGGCTTCCAGATCACCGAGCTCTCGCCGGAAGGCAAAGCGGTTCCTGCGCCGGAACGGCCGTATTACAACGTCGTTGAATACCTGGAACCAATGCAGGGCAATGAACCGGCGCTGGGACTGAATAGCGGCCGCAATGTGCTGGTGCGCGGCGCCATCGACCGCATCCTGCACAACGGCCGCCCCGCCGCGACTGAGCAGCTCCAGCTGGCGCAGGACCCGGCCCAGCACAACAGCTTCATCATGATCATGCCGGTGTATCGGCCCGGCATGCCGACCGGCACGCGCGCCGAGCGCCACACGGCCTGGGTTGGCGACACGGCTGCCGTCATCCGCACCCCGCACCTGGTGCACACGATCCTGCAGCAGAATGGCTTGCTGGACGATTCAAGCCTGGGCTTGAGCGTGTATGCCGGCGATCCAGCGGAGACGCGCAGCCTGGCCTACCGCCGCGGCCCTGTGCCTGTCGAGCGCAAGGAGCACTGGCTGCACCGCTGGCTGGACTTCGATTACCACAGCAGCGAGATGCGCAGCTTCGACGTACTGGGCCGCACCTGGCATATCCGGAGCGACGACTTGCCGCGCCCTTTCCTGGCCGACCACCTCGGCTCGCTCGGCACCTTGCTCAGCGGCCTGCTGTTCAGCGCCCTGGCGGCGGCCTTCGTGCACACGCTGGTGCAGCGCTCGCGCCGCGTGCAATTGCTGGTCGATGCCCGCACCGCCGACCTGCAGCGCTCCAACCAGCGCCTGGCGGAAGACGTGGCCGCGCGCAAGCGCACCGAGCGTGCACTGCAGGAATCCGAGCACCGCTTCCGCCGCCTGCTGGCCCTGTCGTCCGACTGGTACTGGGAACAGGACACGCATTTCCGCTTCACCCATATTACCGGCGGCTTCTTTGAAAAAGGCCACGTAGCGAAGGAAAACTTCCTCGGCCGCACGCGCTGGGAGTGCACGCCGGAGCTGTACACCGCCAGCGCGGGCCGCGACCATATCAACAAGGTGCAGGCCCGCCTGCCCTTCTCCAATTTCGAATACGCGATCGTCGGCCACGACGGCGTGACGCGCTGGTT
>DASWTB010000106.1:0-6141 GCA_036402315.1 Pseudoduganella sp.
CGCTTATTCAGATGGAATGAGAATCATTATGAATGTCGTCAGCACCCCACCAGGCGGTCTCCACGAGACCGATGCAGTCATCATCGGCGCCGGCCCGGTCGGCCTGTTCCAGGTCTTCGAACTCGGCCTGCTGGAGATCAAGGCCCACGTGATCGACTCGCTGAGCGCCGTTGGCGGCCAGTGCGTGGAACTGTATCCGGACAAGCCGATCTACGACATTCCAGCCATTCCATCCTGCACCGGCCAGGAACTGACCGACGGCCTGCTGAAGCAGATCGAGCCGTTCGGCGCCACCTACCACCTGGGCCAGGAAGTGACCGTCGTGCAAAAGCGCGAAGACGGCCGCTTCGACGTCGAGACCTCGCTGGGCACCAAGTTCATCACCAAGACCATCTTCATCGCCGCCGGCGTGGGCTCGTTCCAGCCGCGCACCATGAAGGTCGACGGCATCGACGCCTTCGAAGGCTCGCAGCTGTTCTACCGCGTGAAGAACCCGGCCATGTTCGAAGGCAAGAACCTGGTGATCTGCGGCGGCGGCGACTCGGCGCTGGACTGGGCCCTGAACTTCGTCGGCAAGGCTGAGTCCGTGGTGCTGCTGCACCGCCGTGAAGACTTCCGCGCTGCGCCTGCGTCCGTAGCCAAGATGAAGCAGCTGTGCGATGAGTACGAGATGCAGCTGATCATTGGCCAGGTATCGGGCATCGAAACCAAGGACGACAAGCTGTCCGAACTGCGCGTGACCGGCGCCGACGGCGTGACCCGCCGCGTGCCGCTGGATATGCTGCTGGTGTTCTACGGCCTGTCGCCAAAGCTGGGCCCGATCGCCGAGTGGGGCCTGGACATCGAGCGCAAGCAGCTGAAAGTGGTGTCGACCGAGAAGTTCGAAACCAATGTGCCGGGCATTTTCGCCGTGGGCGACATCAACACCTATCCAGGCAAGAAAAAGCTGATCCTGTCGGGCTTCCACGAAGCCGCGCTGGCCGCTTTCGGCGCTGCACCATACATCTTCCCGGACAAGAAGATCCACATGCAGTACACCACCACGTCGCCAAAACTGCACAAGGTTCTGGGCGTGGAAACTCCGGTGTTCGACTGATCCGACTGATTCTTCGGACGCATCCTACAAAAAAGCAGCGGAAACGCTGCTTTTTTTGTTTTCCTGCTCGTATTATGTTGGAATCATGGCGTCTTAGCCGTTATTTATGTACTTTCTGAGAGGTACTGCGGAATGCTTCAGGTCATGTATAAATGGCCTATAATTGAACCATCTTTGCGCATTGCCACAATTTTCAGCGGGACATACTATGCTTTACCAATTGCACGAAATGCAACGCTCGCTCCTGCATCCACTGATGCAGTGGGCTGAAGCCTCGTCCAAGCTTTTCACCAATCCTGTCTCGCCGTTTGCGCACACGCCGTTCTCGCAACGTATCGCTGCGGGCTACGAATTGATGTACCGCCTGGGCAAGGAATACGAGAAGCCAGAGTTCGGCATCAAACAGGCTGTGGTCAATGGCAAGCAAGTCCACATTGACGAACGCGTGGTGGAGAACAAGCCCTTCTGCAAACTGCTGCACTTCCGCAAGGATTTGAGCGAGAAGGAGTTCAAGGCGCTCAAGCAGCCGACCGTGCTACTGGTGGCGCCGCTGTCCGGCCACCATGCAACCCTGCTGCGCGATACGGTGCAGGCCCTGCTGTCGGAACATGACGTCTACATCACCGATTGGATCGACGCGCGCCTGGTACCGCTAACGGAAGGCCCGTTCCACCTGAACGACTACGTGAAGTACGTGCAGGAATTCATCCGCCTGCTCGGCCCTGACCTGCACGTGATTTCCGTCTGCCAGCCTACCGTGCCGGTGATGGCGGCCATTTCGCTGATGGCCACCGCCAAGGATCCGAAGCTGCCGAAGACCATGACCATGATGGGCGGCCCGATCGATCCGCGCAGGTCGCCGACCCAGGTCAACAACCTGGCCGTGGAAAAGAAGTTTTCCTGGTTCGAGAACACCGTGATCTATGCAGTGCCGCCGAACTATCCGGGCTTTGGCCGCAAGGTGTATCCGGGCTTCCTGCAGCATGCCGGCTTTATCGCCATGAACCCGGGCCGCCACGCCCAATCGCACCGCGAGTTCTACATGCACCTGGTACGCGGCGACGACGAACCGGCCGAATCGCACCGCAAGTTCTACGACGAGTACAACGCGGTGCTCGATATGCCGGCCGAGTACTACCTCGACACGATCAAGACCGTGTTCCAGGAGTTCCGTCTGCCGCAAGGCACGTGGGAAGTCGACGGCGTGTTCGTGCGTCC
This sequence comes from Pseudoduganella sp., assembly GCA_036402315.1. Classification (GTDB taxonomy): domain Bacteria; phylum Pseudomonadota; class Gammaproteobacteria; order Burkholderiales; family Burkholderiaceae_D; genus Rugamonas. The sequence goes on from DASWTB010000106.1 coordinate 2,315, forward strand.
GCAGGACATCACGAACGTAGCACTGATGACGGTCGAGGGCGAACTGGATGATATTTCCGGCGCCGGCCAGACCCAGGCGGCGCACGACCTGTGCTCCGGCATCCCGGCCAATATGCAGGAAGACTTCGTGGTGCCGGGCGCCGGTCACTACGGCATCTTCTCCGGCCGCCGCTGGCGCGAGATGGTTTGCCCGCGTATCGCAGCGTTTATCCGGAAACACGGCTGACGCCGCGGCGGGCGGCTTGCACGCCCGCCCTCGCATCGCTTGCCTTAGCCCTGTTGGCTTTCCGCCACCTGGCGGCAATACGCCTCCAGTTCCTGCGGCAGGTTGGGCGGGCAGGCGCCACATTGCCGGTTGCCCGGCACCGCGTAATCGATAAAGCGCGGATACGGCAGCTTCAGGCCAGCCATGATGCGGCGGAACTCTTCCAGTGAACGCCCGCCTCCCAGGCGCTGGTTCGATTCCATCTCCTGCGCAATGGTCGACATTTGCCGGTTCCGGTAATCGTGGCCGGGATAGACCTGGGTCGCGCCAGGCAGCGCAAACAACTTGTCGCGCACGCTGCGCCACATCGCATCCGTATCGCCGTTCTGGAAATCAGTGCGGCCACAGCCGTCAATCAACAATGCATCGCCAGTGAACACCCGGCCTTCGTGCAGGTAGGCAAAATGGCCGTCGGTGTGGCCCGGCGTATGCAAGGGCTGCAGCGCAATCCCGCCCATGTGCAGCGGAACACCCTCTTCGATCCCGATGTCGGCGCAAGGCAGGCGGTCAAACGCCGGTGCAGCGATGCGGCAGCCCACCGCGCGCTTCAATTCGCGTGCCGCCGTGATGTGGTCGGCATGGATGTGCGTATCCACCGTATACGCCAGGGTCAGCCCCAGCGCGTGCAGCACACCGAGGTCGCGTTCCAGGGTGGAAATCACCGGGTCGATCAGCATCGCCTGGCCACTGGCTTCGTCGCCCAGCAGATAGGTATAGGTACTGGACAAAGGCTCAAACAGTTGACGGAAAATCATGGCAATCCTCGCTCAATCAATATATGATTAAATATAATATCATCTGATATAATTTAAAGCATTAGCGCCGCACCCCCTATCGACTTTTCGCACCTGCAGGCAGCTGCCGGCCAGGCTGCCACCCTGTTGAAAGCACTTTCCAATCCGTATCGCCTGCTGATCCTGTGCCAGCTGGCGCAGGGTGAGCTCAACGTCGGCGAACTGGAATCGCGTACCGGCATCCGCCAGCCCACCCTCTCGCAGCAACTGACCGTGCTGCGCGAAGGCCAGCTGGTCAACACGCGGCGCGACGGCAAGCAGATGTTCTACCGCGTCGCCAGCGCGCAAGCACTCGCTGTGCTGCAAGTGCTGTACCAACTTTACTGTCCTGACGATGAAGGAGACACGCCATGAGTATTGACTGGGCCCATTTCACGCCCGCCCTGTCGTTCGCCGGGGGGCTGCTGATTGGCAGTGCAGCCGTGCTGTTCCTGTACCTGAACGGCCGCATTGCCGGGATCAGCGGCATTCTTGGCGGCTTGCTGGCGCCAGTGCGCGGCGACCTCGCCTGGCGCCTCGCCTTTCTTGGCGGGATGGCCGCCGCGCCGCTGCTGTATGGCCTGGCCGCGCCGCTGCCACTGCCGCAAATCGACGCCAGCTATCCGACGCTGGCCGCAGCCGGCCTGTTGGTGGGCCTCGGCACGCGCTACGGCGCCGGCTGCACCAGCGGGCACGGCATTTGCGGCCTGTCGCGCCTTTCGCCGCGTTCGCTCGTTGCCACCGGCGCTTTCATGCTGGCTGGCTTTGCCACGGTGTTCGTCGTACGCCACATCTTCCAATGAGGGGCCAGCGATGTATATGTTGAGTGCCGCCCTGTCCGGGCTGCTGTTTGGGATAGGCCTGATCCTGGCTGGCATGGCCAATCCCGCCAATGTGCTGGGGTTCCTCGACCTGGCAGGCCAGTGGAATCCATCACTGGCACTGGTCATGGCCGGTGCGCTGGTGGTCGGCATCGCCGCCTTCCCATGGGCCAGCAAACGCCACGCGTCGCTGCTTGGCGCACCGATGCGCTTGCCGACGGCCAAACAGATCGACCGTCGGCTGGTGCTGGGCAGCCTGGCGTTTGGCGCAGGCTGGGGCCTGGCCGGCTTCTGTCCGGGCCCAGCCCTGGTGTCGCTTGCGATGGGCGGCGCCAAGGCTTGGTTGTTCTTCATTTCCATGCTGGCCGGCATGGGGCTGTTCGAGCTGTTGGAGCGCATGCGCCAACGCGGCGCCAACGCCGCATGATGGTGACGGGCGTACTGCTTGGCGCATTGGTCGGCCTGGTGATGGGCCTGACCGGCGCGGGCGGCGGCATCATCGCCGTGCCGCTGCTGGTATTCGGGCTGCAGTTGCCGATGTCCGAGGCGGGCCCGATTGGCCTGCTGGCAGTCGGCATGGCGTCCGGCATGGGCGCGCTGGCAGGACTGCGGCTGGGCATTGTGCGCTATCGGGCCGCACTACTGGTAGCGGCAGTAGGCATCGTGGCCAGCCCGCTTGGCCTGTGGCTGGCACATCGCCTTGACACCAGGATGCTGGGCTTGGCGTTCGCGGCCGTGTTGCTATGGGTGGCATATCGCAATATCGCAGCCTTCCGCGCCGGCGGGACAGCGGCCGCGCCAGCGCGCACTGCGCCGCCTTGCGTGCGCGACCCGGCCAGCGGCCGCTTTGTCTGGACATCGCGCTGCGCCGCGCGCCTGTCGCTGGCAGGCGGGGTGGCAGGTGTGCTGTCAGGGCTGCTGGGAGTGGGGGGCGGCTTTGTCATGGTGCCTGCCCTGCAGCGCTACACCGACCTGGCCATGCAATCGGTGGTGCGTACCTCACTCGCCATCATCGCTTTGATTTCTTTTGGCGGTGTTGGTGCGGCCATCGGCGGCGGCCATTTCCGCCCTGAAGTCGCTGCGCCTTTCACGCTGGGCGCTTTGGCAGGCATGCTGGCAGGAGGCAAGCTGGCGGAGCGCCTGCCGGGCAATTACCTGAAACTGGCATTCGGCGCGGTATGCGCGCTGGTGGCGGCCGGCATGGCCGCACGCGCGCTAGGGTAAGCCCCGCTCAATTCACCGTAGGGCGGTCGGCGTCGAGGCGGCGCGCATAGTCGCGCTCGAACTTCGAGAGATCGATGTCGCGGGCGGCCTCGTTGAAGGCCCGCTGCTGTGCCAAGCCGGCGGGAGTACGCTGGAAGCAGACGTGGACAGTGCGTTCGTGGAACAGGTTTTCAGTAAAGGCGATGCGATCGCGTTCGGCGCGGGTGAAGCGATGGCTGGACAGCAGGTGGCGCAGCACGCGCTTCTCAATCACCATCGCATCGAAGCGTTTGCTGAGCAGCTTGCGCAGGTTGATTTCGTCATTGACGCCCTCCTGCACATGCAGCAAACCGCGCCGCACCAGCCCATCAAACTCTTCGCCATTGGAATAACCGGCCACGATGCCGATGCTTGCGTTGCGCAGTTCGCGCAAGGTCGAGGCAAGCACCGGCGCTTCCCTCAAGTAGGCCAGCACATTCAAGGTACTTGCGATGGGGGCCGAAAAATAGCACTGGGTTTCGCGCTGCGGCGTGCGCCACACGGCCAGCAAACCAGCATAGGTGGGATCGTTCATGCCCACTTCCATGGTGCGTTTCCAGGGGAAGTAATCGATCGTGATGGCGCTGCCGATGCGCGCGAAAACCGCGCCGACATAGGCGCCGGACACGCCTTGTTCAGGCAGCGCGGCAGAAACGAAGGGAGGCCATTCTTCCGCAGCCAGCCGCACCGGAGCGCCAGCGACGGCAATGCCCTGCCGCCCGAGCA
>DASWTB010000107.1:0-5634 GCA_036402315.1 Pseudoduganella sp.
TCGCCGCCGTCCAGCGCGCGCAGCTCGAAGCTGGCGATGGCGAGCGCCTCGTCGCGCCGCTGCGCGACCCGCACCAGCAGCGGCGGCGCCATCGGTGCGGCTTCCATCACGCCGCCTCGGCCGGCGCATAGGCCGCCAGCACTTCGCTCAGCGCGGCCACCAGCTTGTCGGCGTCTTCGCGCACGCGCACCACGCTGCGCAGGTACTGTTCGGTCGATCCGGCCTTGTTGCTGCATTCGCGGATCACCAGGCCATACTGCTCGAGCAGTATGTCGCGCACCTGCTTGCCTGAGACGCCCTCCGGCAGTTCGCTGAACAGGAAGTTGCACTTGGACGGATAGGTCTTCAGTCCCGGCACCGTCTGCAGCTGGCGGTACATATACTCGCGGTCTTCAGCCACCTTGACAAAGCTTTGCTTGTAGAGCTCCTTGAACTGGCCGATGTTCTTCAGCACGAAGCCTGCCAGGCCGTTCACGTTCCAGTACGGGACTTTGGCGCGCAGTTCAGCTGCGGCGCGCGTGTTGGCCACGGCGTAGCCCAGGCGCACGCCATGCCAGCCGAGCGACTTGCCCATGCTCTTCACCACGATCACATTGGACGACTCCATCGCCAGAGCTTCCGCGCTCTCCAGGCCTGAAAACTCGATGAAGGATTCGTCGATGATCAGGCTGTCGATATCGGACAGTTCGCGCGCCATCTTGCGGATGTCATCGCTGCTGAACCAGGCGCCGGTCGGGTTGTTCGGGTTGCAGATGACGACAGTCGTGGCGCCGGTTTCACGCGCCCGGGCGATCACGTCGTCCGCGCCGATCACGAATTCGCGCGCGCGTTCGCGGTGCACGAAGTGAACCGGGATGTTGAATTCCGGCGGCAGGTCGGTCCAGCGGCCGAAGGTCGGGACCGAAGTCAGGATCGGGCCGCTGCTGTCGCGGCACAGAATGGTGATGATCTCGGTGATGCCGTTGGCCACCACGATGTTCTCGGCCGGGGTGCCAACCAGGTCGGCAATCGCCTCCTGGTACACCGGCGAATAGTCCGGGTAGTACTTGAGGATATCGCCCATGTTCTGCGCGATCAACTCCAGCATCTGCGGCGGCGGGAAGTACGAGTTGGCCGGCACGCAGAAGTCGGTCAGCTTGCCCTGGAACTTGGTGCGCGAACGGATCGCGAAGATGGACGGGTTGTGGAATCGGGTCTGGAAGATGTCCAGGTTGTTAGCAGTCATAGCATCCTCCGCTGATAATCTTGAAATCGCCGACAATCTCGACGCTGTTGCCAAAACGCTGTGTGATGGCGTGTTTGAGGGTGTCGCCCAGGCGGTCGCTGGCGCGGTACATCACGCCCAGCACGGTGCCGCTGTGGGCACAGTTCACGCCCAGCGCACCGAGTTCGCGGCTGGTGGCCAGCATTTCGTCGAATTGCGGCTTGAGGTGAATCTGCTGGCTCAGTCGCGCGCTGGCGGTGGCCGCTTCCGCCACGGCCAGCGGATCGGCATGGCGCAGGCCGCGCTTCAGTTTGGCCAGCGCATCCTTCAGGTAAGGCTGGTTCTGGCGGTAGATGGCGCGCGCTTTCTTGCGGTCGAAGCCGATGGTGTCGATCTCGCCGCCGCAGTCCACCACCAGCACGTTGAGGTCGGCCGGCGCCGGCATGGAGTCGATCAGGCGGCCGGTCAGGTGGTTGACTTCCGCGATGCCGGGGAAGTGGACGCAATCGGATGGCTCAATCTCGGTCACCAGGCGCGCGAACAGTTGCGCGTCCAGGCGCACTTCGGCGCTGCGGAACACGGCTTCCAGGGCGGCGGTAATGTCGGCCGAACTGGAGGCCATGCCCTTGCCGCGCGGGATGTCGCTATGAATGGCGACCTTGTGGCCCAGGCGGAAAGCGTATTCGTGCGCGGCCAGGGAAATGGTGTCGCGGATCTTGGTAAAGCGGTTCAGGTCCGACAGATGCAGGCCGTCGTCGTGTTCTTCGACGGTGGCATAGGAAAACAGGTTGACAGGGCAGTTGACCAGGAAGTCCTGTTCGTCGATGGCGCCTTGCATCAGTTCACCGCAGGTGCCAGGCGCTTTCAGACGCAATGCGTAAGCTGCGTCAACGCCGATGGATGTCGCTTGCATGATGGTTTCCTTTTGGTGGGAACAACGGATGTGCGCCGGCGCTTGCGCCGGCGCGACAGGAGGTAATCAGAAAATCAGTAAATCAGGCTGCAGCCTTCGCCTCTTGATACAAGTTGGCGAAGTAGTCCCGAGCTTCCGGATCGTAGCTCTTGATAAAGTCAGGTAGTGGGCGGGCTTCGCCATCGAGCGCGATCGCAGTCGAGAACGGGATGGTGTCGCCGACCTGGCCCATGAAGTGGTCGACCTTGGATTGATCGCCCTGGATCGCATGGAAGAACTCCAGGTGTTCGCGGGTGTACGGGTTGCACTCGGCGCCGTCGCACACGAAGCCCCAGTAGTCTTCGTAGTCGTGCGAGCGCACCTCGTGGTATTCGGCCATCGCCTGTTCGAACGAAGCTTCGTTCTTCAGCACGCGGTCCAGGAAGCCCGATACCAGTTCGGCATCGCGCAGCGAGTGGGTGATGCCCATTGCGGTCCACTGGTCCTTGAAACTGCAGGCGTCGCCCACCAGCACCCAGCCCTTGCCGTAGGTCTGGCGGTGATAGGCCACCATGCGGCCCATGGCCTTGAACTCTTCCACGCGTTTGCCCTTGGCGACGATGTCGGCTACTTCCGGCGCCACGTAGCGGTAGGTCTTGTGGAAGTTCGCTTCCGGGTCCTTGCTGAAATCGCTCCACCATGCGGTCGGGCCGTACACCAGCACCAGGTGGCGGTTTTCCATGGTCGGGAAGATGGCGGTGCCGAAGCGGCCGCGCTTGTGGATGCACAGTTCCGGCTTGTCGATGCCGCTGAAATAGCCGTAGTAGGCGAAGGTCGACTTCTCGCGCACCACGGTTTTCTCTGCGCCGACCATGCCGGCGAATTGCGACATGCGGCCGTCGGCGCCGACCACCACGCGGGCACGTGCCAGCAGGGCGCCAGCCGGGCCGCTGCCGCGCACGCCGACCACCTGGCCGTCTTCGACGATCAGCGACTGCACCGTGGTGGCTTCGCGTACATCGACGCCGGAAGCACGCGCTTCATCCATCAGGAGCTTGTCCAGGAAGAAGCGGCGCGGGCCGGAGTAGTAGTCGACCACGCCATCGTCGTTGCCGTGCAGCTTGATGAAGCGGTCCTTGACCGCCTGCAGCGGCACGCCGCCGTGCAGGCTGATGCCTTCAATCGAGACTTCCAGCTGCTTGAAGCTCGGAGTCTGCTCCAGCACCTTGCCGGCCACGCCCAGGCGGTTCAGGTAGGACATGCCGCGTGGCCAGATGAAGTGGGTGGAGTTGGTATCGCGCGGGAAGGTGTCGCGCTCCACCATCAATACTTTGTGGCCTTTGCGGGCCAGCCATGTGGCGGTGGGCGCACCGGACACGCTGCCGCCCACGACGATGACGTCGAACTGTTCCATGATGATTCCTCAATAAGTTAAGTTGGCAGGCAGGCTTCAGCTGCCTTTGCGGTAGGTGAAGGCTTCGAACGAGACGCGGTAGGTCTTGTTCTTCTCGTTGTAGCGGGTGCAATACTGGGTTGGGTACCAGCCGTCGACTTGCACCGCAGCCGGCTGTTTCACTGGCTGGCAATCGTTCGGCTTGGAGTCGAGGTAGTCCTTGCTCATCATCGGCTCGTAGAAGGTGATGCGGCCGTCGAAGGTGCCGAGGATGAAGGTGTTGGTGAAGGTGCCGCCGTTGAATTCCGGCGCGGTGGCATCGGCGTAGTGGTTGCCCATGTGGGCGTACACCAGGTTGGTGTTGAACATGTCCGGGTGCACGTATTGAGGTGCGACCGGATTCTTGGCCTTGGCTTCCACGGCGCAGTTGGTCAGGCCCGGGCAATCGCCGGTGATCACGGCCAGGCGCTCGGTGTCCGGAATGGTGTAGAAGTGGAAGTCGAAGTGCGGGCGGTCGTATACCTGGTCCGGCACGTGGCCATGCGCTTCCCAGTTGATGGTGATGTTCTTGAACTGGCTTGGGTTGGCATCGAAGTAGAGCGTGCGCGAATGGCCGCCGACGCACTCTTCATGATCGTCGATCTTGTCGTCGCGGTTCAGGTCCAGGCAGGTCTTGCCGTCGTTGAGCGGATGATGCGGCAGGTTCTGCAGGGTCGACTCGTGGAATTCGACGCCGACTGCTTCCGGCTTACCTTTAGGGCTGGTCTTGGTGTATGTTGTGAAGCGGCCGTTGCCCATCGAGGCGCTGTCGCCGTAGCGCATGCCGGGCTTGAATTTCACGGGTGCTTCTTCGTCTTCATGTGCCTGCACGTTCAGGGTGGCTGCGAGCAGGGCAAGTGCGATGGCGGTACGTTGGAGTTTCATGTGTTGATCCTGTTCCGGTTTGAAGGTCACCTGCCGCGCACTTGTCGCGGCATCGTTTTTTTGAAATCGGAGGGTATGGTGACAAAACAGGATCGCGACCACCATAGCCCACCCGGGCTAGTCGTTGCAGGTGGAATGGTTGCAAGCGAAAAGGTTGTGAGAATCCTCCTAATCCATTCGGAATCCCCTTATAAGATTTGAAGAAACGGAGTATCGAATGGATGTTTCGCAGTCGCCGTCGCACGAGCCGCGTCGCGTGCTCGCTGCTTTGGCTGTCATCGTCGCGGGGACACTGATCCTGGCTGCACGGGTCTGCCAGCCTTTGGTAACTGCAGTGCCATCAACGCCGCCAGCGGTCGATCCCGCCAGGATCGAGGCGCATGTAAAAAAGCTGTCCATCGATTTCCATCCGCGCTCATTCGACCACCCTGCAAATCTGGAGCGCGCGGCGGCATACATCGAAGCGCAATTCAGGGAAACTGGTGCGCAGGTCCAGGATGTGATGGTCGACGCCAATCGCTACAAGAAAGTGGTTGCGCGCTTCGGTCCCGCCAGCGGGCGCCTGCTGGTGATTGGAGCCCGTTACGACTGCCATGGCGCCACGCGAGGAGCCAGATTCGACAAGCTGGATTAGAAGCGGATGGCGATGGTGGTGTAGGCGATCTTAGCGGTGGCGCAACGCCCCTAAACTTGACGCCCGGAAGCCGGGCTACTAATATAAATGACTCACGAGTAAGTTACCGGGAATCAACGTTTACTTAATATGCAAGCCCCGACTGATACCAAGCCCCGCTGGGAGCGGCGCAAGGACGCGCGTCCGCAGGAATTGCTGGCGGCCGCGCTGGAGCTGTTCGTCGATCGTGGATTTGCCGCCACCCGCCTGGAAGACGTGGCGCGCGCCGCCGGCGTCTCCAAGGGCACGCTCTACCTGTATTTCGAAAACAAGCAGGAACTGTTCAAGGCCGTGGTGCGCGAAACCATCGTGCAGACCATCGGCCAGGCGGAAAGCGATGCCGCCGCCGCCCGCGACATGCCCAGCGACGAACTGCTGCGCCAGATGCTGCGCACCTGGTGGACCAAAGTCGGCGCCACCAAGGCGGCCGGCCTGACCAAGCTGATGATGGCCGAGTCGGGCAATTTTCCCGAACTGGCCCAGTTCTATAATGAGGAAGTCATCGAGCGCGGCAGCGCGCTCCTGACCCGCATCCTCGAGCGCGGCGT
>DASWTB010000108.1:0-14913 GCA_036402315.1 Pseudoduganella sp.
CGATAATCCTGACGCCGGACAGCACGCCCATCTCAACGCTCCGTATAGTAAGTGGCGCCGGTAGCAGCCATCGCCTTCAGTTGGGCTGGCGGCGCAAAGCGGTCGCCGTGCGCGGCCGCCAGGCGTTCGCACTGGGCCACGAAGGCCGCCGCACCGGCATTGTCGATCATGCTCAATGGGCCGCCACGGAATGGAGGGAAACCCCATGCGAGGATAGCACCGACGTCTGCATCGCGCGCGCAGCGCAGCACGCCTTCATCCATGCAACGCGCAGTTTCCACGGCCTGAACCACTGTCAGGCGCTCGACCACGGTCGCCACATCCGGCTGCACCGCCGCGCGCGGGAACAGTTCGGCCAAGCCGCTCCAGAGCATTTTCTTGCCGCCTTCGGGGTAGTCGTAAAAACCCTTGCCGGCCTTCTTGCCGATGCGCCCCAACTGCACCATGCGTGACGCAACTTCGTGCCCAGGGCGCGGCTTGTAGGCATCGCCCAGGTCCAGGCGCGTCTGACGGTCGATTTTCCAGATCAATTCGGACGATACTTCGTCCGTCAGCGCCAGCGGGCCGACCGGCATGCCAGCCTGCAGGCCGGCGTTCTCGATCAGCGCAGGCGCGACGCCTTCCGCCAGCAACGCCAGGCCTTCCAGCACATAAGTCGAGAACACACGGCTGGTGTAGAAGCCGCGCGAATCGTTGACCACGATCGGCGTCATGCCAAGGGCTCGCACCAGGTCCATCGAACGCGCCAGCGTGGCGTCGGAGGTCTGCTTGCCGACGATGATCTCCACGATCGCCATGCGATCCACCGGCGAGAAGAAATGCAGGCCGATGAAGTTGGCTGGGCGTGCACTCGCTTCAGCCAGGCCGGTAATTGGCAGCGTCGAGGTATTGGACGCAAAAATCGCATCGGCGCCCAGCACAGCTTCTGCACGGCGCGTCACGTCTGCCTTGATCGCACGGTCCTCGAACACTGCCTCCACCACCAGCTCGGCACTCGCCAGCAGGGCGAAGTCGGTGGTGGGCGTGATGCGCGCCAGCAGGGCATCTGCTTTATCCGCAGTGATCTGGCCGCGCTGCTGCTGTTTCGCCAGCAGGCCATTGGAATATGCCTTGCCGCGTTCTGCCGCCTCTTGCGCGGTATCGACCAGCACTACTTCGATGCCGGCCTTGGCGGCCACGTAGGCGATGCCGGCCCCCATCATGCCCGCGCCCAGCACACCGATCTTGCTGTACTTCTGCTGCGGCACATCTTTCGGACGCGAAGCGAGCTTGTTCGCCTCATTCATGCTGAAGAACAGCGTTCGGATCATGTTCTTCGCTTCCGGCGACAACACGGTTTGCACGAAGTAGCGCGCTTCCGTCATCAGGCCTGTGTCGAGGTCCGTGATCAAACCTTCGTACACGCAGGACAGGATATTGCGCGGCGCCGGATAGTTACCGTAGGTCCTGGCGCGCAGCATGGCATTGGCCGCCATGAAAACCTGCTGTACTGCCGGCGACGACACGGCGCCGCCCGGAATCTTGAAGCCCTTGGCATCCCAGGGCTGCTGGATGCCGCCAGCGGCAATCGCGCTCCCCAGCCACGCAAGTGCAGCCTCGGACTCGGTGCCGGCAGGGACGACTTCATTCAGGATGCCCAGTTCGCGCGCGGCACCTGCGCTGAGCCGCTTGCCCTCCAACAGCAGCGGCAGCGATTTCTGGATGCCGACCAGGCGCGGCAAGCGTTGCGTGCCGCCTCCACCCGGCAGCAGACCAAGCGTCACTTCAGGCAGGCCGAAACGCGCCTTCGGATTATCGGCAGCCACGCGGTAATGGCCGCACAGGGCCACTTCCAGGCCACCGCCCAGTGTCGTGCCAGGCAACGCCATGGCGACCGGCTTGCCGCAGGTCTCGAGCTTGCGCAGCGCGCGGTCAAGGCGAACCACACGCTCGAACAGCGCCTCCGCGGTCTTGGCCGACAGCAGCCACTCAAGGTCGCCACCTGCGATAAAGTCCGGCTTCGAAGACGTCATCAGCACGCCCTTGACGGCGGCATCGCTCACAACGCGCTCCACCAGCTCGCATAGCGCGCTGCAGCTTTCCTCATTCAACACATTCTGGCTGCGCCCTGGCATATTCCAGCTCAGGGTTGCAATGCCTTGGGAATCCAGGCTGTAATCAATCATGGTCTGTCTCCCTTAAATGCGCTCGATGATGGTGGCAGTACCCATGCCTGCGCCAACGCACAGCGTGGCCAGACCGGTTTGAAGGTTGCGGCGTTCCAGCTCGTCAAGCAGGGTACCGAGGATCATGGCGCCGGTTGCGCCCAGCGGGTGACCCATGGCGATTGCACCGCCGTTCACGTTCATCTTCTCGTGCGGCACGTTCATCACTTCCATGAAGCGCAGAACCACCGAAGCGAAGGCTTCGTTCAACTCATACAGGTCGATGTTGGAAGCTTTCATGCCTGCGCGCTTCAGCGCTTTTTCGGCGGCATAGCTTGGGCCGGTCAGCATGATCGATGGCTCGCTGCCGATGGACGCGAAGGAACGGATGCGGGCGCGCGGTTTCAGGCCGGCGCGTTCGCCTGCCTCGCGGGTGCCGATCAGCACCGCCGCCGCGCCGTCCACGATGCCGGAGCTGTTGCCGGCGTGGTGCACGTGCTGCATCTGCTCGATCTGCGGATAACGTTGGGTGATGACGGAATCGAATCCGAAGTTGGCGCCCATGTCAGCGAACGACGCCTTCAGCGCGCCAAGCGATTCGACGGTGGTCTCAGGGCGCACCAGCTCATCGCGCGCCAGCATCGTCAAGCCGTTGCGGTCTACCACCGGCACCACGGAGCGGGCGAAGCGGCCTTCCTGCCAGGCGCGGTGGGCGCGCTGCTGAGATTCGACGGCATAGGCGTCGACATCGCGGCGGCTATAGCCCCAGATGGTCGCAATCGCGTCAGCCGAAATCCCTTGCGGTACGAAATAGGAATCAAAGGCGCTTTGCGGATCGACCGGCCACGCGCCGCCCGAAGACCCCATCGGCACGCGCGACATCGCTTCAACACCACCCCCAACGACCATATCGGACTGGCCTGACATTACCTGCGCGGCCGCCATATTGCAGGCCTCGAGGCCGGAAGCGCAGAAACGGTTGATCTGCACGCCAGCGACCGATTCCGCATAGCCTGCAGCCAGCGCCGCTACACGGCCGATGCAGGCGCCCTGCTCGCCGACCGGCTCCACGCAGCCGAGCACCACGTCGTCGATGATTCCGCTGTCGAAGTTGTTGCGGCTGACCAGCGCACGCAGCGCCGTTTCCGCCAGGCGCAGCGGCGTTACGCCATGCAGCGAGCCGTCTTTCTTGCCTTTGCCGCGCGGCGTGCGCACGGCGTCAAAGATATAAGCTTCCAAGCTGGTCTCCTTACAGCGTGCGGCTGATCAGTTCTTTCATGATTTCATTGGTGCCGCCGTATACGCGCTGCACGCGTGCGTCGGCCCAGGCACGGGTGATCGGGTATTCCCACATGTAACCATAGCCGCCGTGCAGCTGCACGCACTTGTCCAGCACGCGGAACTGCATTTCGGTGGTCCAGTACTTGGCCATCGATGCCGTCGCGGCATCCAGCTTGTCTTCGATCAGCAGTTCCATGCAGCGGTCGACGAACACGCGGCACATCTGAACTTCCGTTTTGATCTCGGCCAGGGTATGGGCGATGGTCTGGAATTCGGCGATCGGGCGCTTGAACGCCTTGCGGTCGCGCGTGTATTGCACGGTCCATTCCAGGCCGGATTCGGCGGCTTGCACAGCCATGATCGCGATTTGCATGCGCTCCCACGGCAGTTCCTGCATCAGGTATTTAAAGCCTGCCCCCTCCTCCCCAAGCAAGTTCTTCGCCGGCACGCGCACGTTTTCGAAGAACAGCTCGGAAGTGTCCTGCGCCTTCATGCCGGCCTTCTTCAGGCGCTTGCCTTTGCTGAAGCCTTCCATCGAAGTGTCAACCACGAACAGGCTGATGCCCTTGGCGCCCGCGGTCGGATCGGTTTTGGCGACAACGATCACACAGTCGGCGTTCCAGCCGTTAGTGATGAAGGTCTTGGAGCCATTCATGATGTAGTGATCCCCGTCGCGGATCGCGGTGGTCGACACGCCTTGCAGGTCGGAGCCGGTGCCTGGCTCGGTCATCGCAATGGCGCCGATCATTTCGCCGGTAGCCAGCTTGGGGATGTAGTGCGATTTCAGGTACTCGCTGCCGTAGTGCAGGATGTAGGGCGCCACGATTTCCGAGTGCAGCATGAAGCCGGGGCCGGATGCGCCGACGCGCGCCTGCTCCTCGATCAGCACCATGCTGTAGCGGCGGTCCACGCCCACGCCGCCGTACTGCTCCGGCATGGTGGGGCACAGGAAGCCCGCAGCGCCGGCCTTCTGCCAGGCGTCGCGGTCCACATACCCCTGCTCTTCCCAGCGCTCGTGATGCGGGGCGATTTCGGTTTCCATGAAGCGGCGCGCGGATTCGCGCAGCATTTCGTGTTCTTCGGTGAATAAGGTGCGAGGGATCATCAGGCAAGGTCTCCGTTGATGTTATAGGTCAGTTGACCGAAATAGTATCGGTCAGTTGACCTATTTGTCAATCGACCGGATAATTCGTCTCTTATGAAGAAAAAGTCAGACACGCCCCTGCAGGCAAAGGAATCCAACACCACGACCAAAGGGTTTGAGCGCGCCAGCGCGATCCTGGAGGCAGCGCGATTGTTGCTGGCGCACGACGGCTATGCGGCGCTGGCCATGCGCAGTGTGGCGCAGCAGGTGGGAGTGAGCCTGTCGACTGTGCAGCACTACTACCCGAGCCGGGATGCGCTGATCGAGGCGCTGCTGGAGCAGACTTTCGCTCGCTACCAGGCGGGCATCGACGAACGCGTTGCGGCAGCCGGCGCCGGACCGCGCGTCGAGCTGTTCGAATCGATCATCGACTACTTCCTGGCCGATTTGCGCGACCAGGTCTCGAGCGGGCTGTTCTTCGAGATCGCCGCGCTGGCCAACCGCCATCCGGTTGCGACCAAGCTGTTCGACACCATGATGACGCGTGCCCGCAGAACGCTGCGCAACCTGATCCACGAAATTGATCCGGAGCTGTCGATGCAGCAATGCGAGATTCGCGGCACGCTGATCGTGGCGCAAATGCTGGGGACCATGCTGTTCATCTCCGAAACCCGCCCCCAGCATAAGGAGCTGGAAGACCTGGCGCATGAGGCCACCGTCGCCATCACGCGGATCGCATTCGGCCGTTAATGATCACCTAATCCCGCCAGTCCTCCACCGGTGGATCACCATCGAGACGGCTAAACGGCTTAACCGTACGCCAGCTCGGCCTCGGAGATCGCAGCAACCAATAATGCATGTGCACGCATCAGCCATCTGCTTGGTCATTGCAAGCGCGCTCAACGCGATAAAGCGATCAAGCCTATGCCGAACAGCGAGCCGTCGGCACGACGCTGAGTTTGCCGGCCGCTGCGACCTACTCATTTCAAGCGTCACACGACGCCGGCGCGCTCCAGCATCGCGTGCAGCAGCACGTTGCAGCCGGCTTCCAGGTGCTCCTTCTTGGCGTCTTCGATTTCGTTGTGGCTGATGCCGTCCTTGCAGGGCACGAAGATCATGCCGGCGGGGGCGACGCGGGCGGCGTAGATGGCGTCGTGGCCGGCGCCGGAGACCACGTCCATCGTGGAGTAGCCCAGCTTTTCGGTCGCCTTGCGCACTGCGCCAACACAGTCGGGATGGAACGGGCATGGCGGGTAGTACGACACGCGCTCGATCTTGACCGGCAGGCCGGATTCGGCGGAGGTCTTGTCGATGAAGGCCAGCATGTCTTCATGCATCTTGTTCAGCAGCTCGTCGTTCACATTGCGCAGATCGATGCTGAATTTCACCTGGCCTGGAATCACGTTGCGGCTGTTGGGGAAGACCTGCATCATGCCGACCGTGCCGCGGCCATATGGCGGATAGCGGTTGGCGATGGCGACCACCTCGGGAATGATCTGCGCGGCGACCTGCATCGCGTCTTTGCGAAGATGCATCGGCGTCGGGCCGGCGTGGGCTTCCATGCCGGTGACGGTGCAGTCGTACCACGAAAGGCCCATTACGGCCGGCACGACACCAATCACCTTGTCGGCGTCTTCCAGTACGGGACCTTGTTCGATGTGCGTCTCAAAGTAAGCGCCGATGGGGTGCTGCCCCGGCACCTGGTCGCCTTTGTAGCCGATGCGTTCGAGTTCCTCGCCTACCGTCTTGCCTTCCGTGTCTTTGGCTGCATAGGCGTGCTCCAGGGTGAAGGCGCCGCAGAAAACGCCGGAGCCCATCATCACTGGCACGAAACGCGAGCCTTCCTCATTGGTCCAGAAGGCGACTTCAATCGGCGCGCGTGTCTTGATGCCTTTGTCGTTCAGGGTGCGGACAACTTCGAGGCCCGCCAGCACGCCATAGTTGCCATCGAACTTGCCGCCGGTCGGCTGGGTGTCGATATGGCTGCCGGTCATGACGGGCGGCAGCGTGTTGTCTTCGCCATCGCGGCGCATGAAGACATTACCAATCTGGTCGACGGTGATCGAGAGCCCGGCGTCGCGCGCCCAGCGTGTGACCAGGTCACGGCCCTGTTTGTCGAGGTCCGTCAGGGTCAGGCGCTTGACGCCGCCCTTTGGGGTGGCGCCGATTTTGGCCAGCTCCATCAGCGAATCCCACAGGCGGTCGCTGTCAATGCGTAGATCGCTCATGATGCACTCCTTAGCGCGCCGTCACTGGCGCAAACGCAGGACGGTCGACGTGGCGCCCGGCGCCTTCGACTGCCCGCAAATCTCCACGATGGAACACGACCTTTCCGGCCGCCACCGTGGTGCTTGGAATCCCTTTGACCGTACGTCCCTCGAAGACATTGAAGCCGCCCTTTGCAAACTGGGTCTTGGCCGAAATGGTGCGAGTGCCTTCCGGGTCCCACACCACGATATCCGCATCCGAGCCGGCAGCGATCAAGCCCTTGCGCGGATAGATGTTGAAGATCTGCGCCGCATTGGCCGACGTCACGCGCACGAATTCGGACGGCGTCAGCTTGCCGCTGTTGACGCCTTCATCCCAGATCACTGCCATACGGTCTTCAACGCCGCCGCAACCGTTCGGGATCCTGGTGAAGTCGTTACGCCCGGCCGCCTTCTGCTCGGCGCAGAAAGTGCAGTGGTCAGTGGCGGTCGTATGCAGGTTGCCGCCTTGCAGCCCCTGCCACAATGCCTTCTGGTGTTCGCGGCTGCGGAACGGTGGGCTCATGACATGGCCCGCGGCAAATTCGAAGTCGGGATGGTCGTACACGCTGTCGTCCACGATCAGATGGCCCGCCAGCGCCTCGCCATAGACGCGCTGGCCGGCAGCCCGGGCGCGGGTGATGGCATCCAGCGATTCCTTGCAGGACACGTGCACGATGTACAGCGGCGTACTCAGGACGTTGGCGATAGCGATGGCGCGGTTGGCCGCTTCCGCCTCCACCGCCGGAGGGCGCGACAGCGGATGCGCTTTCGGCCCCGTGATCCCCTGGCGCAGCAAGTCCTGCTGCAACTGGTACACCAATTCACCATTCTCGGCATGCACGGTCGGAATTGCGCCGAGCTCCAGCGCGCGGCGGAAGCTCTTCACCAGCGTTTCATCGTCCGCCATGATGGCGTTCTTGTACGCCATGAAATGCTTGAAGCTGTTCACGCCGTGGTTGCGCACCAGCGTGCCCATTTCCTCATGCACCTTGTCCGACCACCAGGTGATCGCCACGTGGAAGGTATAGTCACCGGCTGCCTTCTCGGCCCAGCCGCGCCATTGGTGGTAAGCCTCGAGCAGCGGTTGCTGCGGATTCGGGATGACAAAGTCTATGATGGTGGTATTGCCCCCCGCCAGCCCGGCCGCGGTGCCGGTGAAGAAATCGTCTTGCGTCACGGTGCCCATGAAGGGCAAGTTCATATGCGTGTGCGGATCAATCCCGCCCGGCATCACGTACTGCCCGCCGGCGTCAATCACCTCCGCACCGGCCGGCGCCGCGAGCGCCGGACCGACAGCGACGATCTTGTCGCCCTCGCACAGCACATCGGCGCGGAAAGCACGGTCCGCGTTGACTACAGTACCGCCACGAATCAAGGTTGCCATCGTTACGCTTTCTCCGGAAGTGGTGGCTGGACGGAACGCGCCGCCCTGCCCTTCATCAAAATGCCGTACACCAGCGCCGCGATTGCGATGCCGACGAACCATGCGTAGGTATAAATGAGCTTGAAGCCCTCGCCGACATTGCCGAACGAGGCCGGGAAGGCTGCATTCAGGAAGCCCGGCACATTGGGCGCCACGCCGAGCGCGAAGGCCAGCAGCGCTGCGGTATTCCAGCCGTTGGTATAGCTGTACTCGCCATTGTCGACGTACAGTGCGCCGACGTTCAGCTCCGTCTTGCGGATCAGGTAGTAGTCGACGATCAGCACCCCGGCAATGGGCCCGAGCAAGGCGGAGTAGCCAATCAGCCAGGTAAAGATATAGCCCTGCGTGGTTTCCAGCAGCTTCCACGGCATCATCGCCAGCGCAATGCCGGCCGTGATGTAGCCGCCGGTGCGGTAGGAGATGTGTTTTGGCGCCAGCGCGGAAAAGTCATAGGCCGGGCCCACCAGGTTGGCTGCCAGGTTGACCGAGATCGTGTCGATCAGCAGGACCACCAGCGCCACCAGCACGGCCGCCCCGGTCATGCGGCTGGCCAGGTCGACCGGATCCCAGATCGCTTTGCCGTACAGGACAACGGTAGCCGAGGTAACGATCACTGCCAGCGCCGCCAGCAAACCCATAGGCACAGGCAGGCCGACCGACTGGCCCAGCACCTGGTCGCGCTGCGTTTTCGCGAAGCGCGTGAAGTCCGGAATATTCAATGCCAGCGTGGCCCAGAAACCGATCATCGCTGTCAGCGAAGGCCAGAACGTCGGCCAGAACTGCCCGGCCTTCTTGCCGCCTTCAACGAACTGCGATGGCTGCTCCAGCAGTGTGCCGAAACCGCCAGCCTTCTGGTACACCCAGCCAAGCAGCACGAAGCAGATGATGATTTTCAGCGGCGCGGTATAGGTTTCCAGTTTGCGGATCGCGTCCATGCCGTGTACGATGTACCAGAACTGAATCGCCCAGAATCCAATAAAACAAAGCAGTTGCGCGCCATTGATGCCAAGGCCGGAGATCTTCGCGCCGCCGATCTCGCCGCCCATCATTACCCCGAGCAGCGTATAGACCATCTGCCCCCCGAACCAGGTCTGGATGCCGTACCAGCCGCAGGCCACAATGGCCCGCATCAGCGCCGGCAACCTCGCGCCCGTAGTGCCGAAAGAGGCGCGGGCCAGCACTGCGTAAGGAATGCCGTACTTGGTGCCGGCGTGGCCGATCAGCAGCATCGGCAACAGCACGATGGTATTGGCGAGGAAGACGGTGAGGACCGCCTGTCGCGCCGACATGCCGCCTTCAATCAGGCTGGCCGCCAGCGTGTAGGCGGGGATGCACATGACCATCCCAACCCAGAGTGCAGCGAAGTGATACCAGCGCCAGGTGCGCTGCGATTCATTGGTCGGGGCCAGGTCTTCGTTCCACAGCTGGGAGTTGTCGCTCATGCAGTCTCCTTGATTTCGGCCCGCGGATTGCGCGGGTCCTGTGTCCAGTTCATGTAAGGCTTGCCCGTTGGGACTGCGACCATCGTAATACAACCTTGCACCGGACAGGTAATTTCGCACAGGTTGCAGCCGACGCATTCGTCGTCATTAACCTTGTACGTCCGCGTGCCGGTCGCCTCGTCGACCAACTGGAAGATGGACTGGTGGGAGGTATCCTCGCAGGCCACATAGCAGCGGCCGCACTTGATGCAGTCGTCCTGGTTGATATGGGCGATGGACTTGTAGTTCATGTTCAGGAACTTCCAGTCGGTGGTGTTCGCCACCGCCTTGCCCATGAAGTCGTCCAGCGTCTTGTAGCCCTTGGAGTCCATCCAGCGCTCCAGGCCATCCTTCATCTCCTGCACGATGCGGAAGCCGTGCAGCATGGCAGCGGTACAGACCTGCACGCAGCCCGCGCCGAGGGCGATGAATTCAGCCGCATCCTTCCAGTTACCGATGCCGCCGATACCGGAAATCGGCAGGCCGCGCGTTTCGGGATCGCGCGCGATCTCGGCCACCATGTTCAGCGCTACAGGCTTGACGGCGGGGCCGCAATAGCCACCGTGCGTGCTGGCGCCGCCCACGTTCGGGTAGGCCACCATATTATCCAGGTCCAGCGAAGTGATGGAGTTGATCGTGTTGATCAGCGAGACGGCATCCGCGCCGCCCGCCTTGGCCGCGCGCGCCGGGCGACGGATGTCGGTGATATTCGGCGTCAGCTTGACAATCACCGGCAGCTTCGTATGCTTTTTGCACCATGCTGTGACCTGTTCCACGTATTCCGGCACCTGGCCGACTGCGGAACCCATGCCGCGCTCCGGCATGCCGTGCGGGCAGCCGAAATTCAGCTCAATGCCGTCGGCGCCGGTGGCCTCGACTTTCGGCAGGATGTCAGCCCAGGCCTGCTCCTCGCAGGGCAGCATCAGCGAGACCACGATGGCGCGGTCCGGCCAGGCTTTCTTCACCTCGGTGATCTCCTGCAGGTTCAGTTCCAGCGAGCGGTCGGTAATCAGCTCGATGTTATTGAAGCCGATCACTTCGCGGTTCTTGCCGTAGATGGCGGAATAGCGCGAAGAGACATTGACCGGCGGCGGATCTTCGCCAAGGGTTTTCCAGACCACGCCGCCCCACCCTGCTTCAAAGGCGCGGATCACGTTGTATGCCTTGTCGGTAGGCGGTGCGGAGGCCAGCCAGAATGGATTCGGCGCCTTGATGCCGCAGAAATTTACGCTCAGGTCGGCCATTATGCTGCCCTCTTCTTCGATTGGATATCGGAATGGATCGCCATCGCGGCGCGCTTGCCATGCTCCACCGCCTGCACCGTCAAGTCCTGGCCCAGCGAGACGCAATCGCCGCCGGCATAAATGCCAGGCAGGATGGTGCGGAAGCTATCGTCCACATGGATCTTGTCGCCATCGCGCTTCAGCATCGCTGCCAGCGGGTCGGCCAGGGTGGCCGGCTCCATCGCCTGCCCGATCGCCTTGAAGATCGCATCGGCCGGCAGCTCAAACGTGATGCCGGTGCCGATCATGCGCGTACCATCCATTGCCGTGCGCTCGAAGCGCATGCCTCGCACGCGGCCGGCTTCGTCCAGCAGCACCTGCTGCGGCTGGGCCCATGTCTGCATGCGCACCTGGTTGGCCTTGGCGATATCCTGTTCATGTTGGGTAGCACTCATGGCGTCGAAGCCGCGCCGATAGACCATCGTCACTTCTTCCGCGCCCAGGCGCTGGATCTGTACCGCCATATCGATCGCAGTATTGCCGGCGCCAATCACGATGGCGCGGCGCGGCACGGGCAGCTTGGCCAGGTCGTCCGCCTGGCGCAGTTCGGCGATATAGTCCACTGCGGCCATCAGGCCGGGAGCATCTTCGCCGGTCAGGCCAAGCGCTCGGCTGGCTCCCAAGCCAAGCCCGAGGAAGACAGCATCATATTGCGCGTGCAAGTCCTTCAGGTGCAGATTGGCGCCCAGTTTCTGTCCGTGGCGCACTTCGATGCCCCCAATCCCCAACAGGAAGTCCACTTCCTTCTGAGCGAAATTGTCTGTCAGCTTGTACTTGGCAATGCCGTATTCATTCAGCCCTCCGGATTTTTCCTGCGCCTCGAAGATCACCACATCGTTGCCCAGCATGGCCAGGCGGTGGGCGCAAGACAGGCCTGCGGGACCGGCGCCAATCACGGCGATCTTCTTGCCGGTCGAAGGTGCGCGCTTGAACGGATGACCATCCAGCGTGGCGTTATCCAGGGCGAAACGTTGCAGCAGACCGATCTTGACCGGTTGGCCTTCTGCGTCGTGATTGCGCACGCAAGCGTCCTCGCACAGGATTTCCGTGGGGCACACGCGCGAGCAACTGCCGCCAAGGATGTTCTGCTGCAGGATGGTGACGGCAGCGCCGTTCACGTTCTTCTCGTGGATGTTGCGGATGAAGCTCGCGACATCGATCCCGGTCGGGCAGATGCGCGTGCACGGCGCGTCGTAGCAATACAGGCAGCGCGCGCTTTCAATCGCAGCCTGGCGCGGGTTGAGCGGTGGCGCCAGGTCGGTGAAATGACCGGCCAGCTCTTCGTTCGTGGCTTTTGGCTGCGGTATGTATTTGAGTGACTCGATCATTGGTTCCATCCTCACTTCATCTGTGGGAAAGCAAACTGTGCGCCAGCACTTGCGGTATTCGGCCAGCGCTCCATCACGGCCTTGTGGCGGGTGTAGAAACGCACGCCCTCCGGACCATAGGCATGGTGGTCGCCGAACAGGCTGCGCTTCCACCCGCCGAAACTATTGAAGGCCATCGGCACCGGCAGCGGCACGTTGACGCCCACCATGCCGACCTGGATCTGGCGCACGAATTCGCGCGCCACGCCGCCGTCGCGCGTGAACACCGCCACGCCGTTGCCGTATTCGTTCCTGTTGATCAGCTCCACTGCGGCGCCAACATCCGGCAGGCGCACCATGCACAGCACGGGACCGAAGATCTCTTCCTTGTAGATGGTCATGTCCGGCGTGACGTGGTCGAACAGCGTGCCGCCGATGAAGAAGCCGTTCGGGCGGTCGGCAACCTTGTAGTCGCGGCCATCGACCACCAGGGTCGCGCCCTGCTCCACGCCCTCGCCGATCAGGCGCTCGATGCGCTGCTTGGCAGCCGAGGTAACAACCGGCCCCATTTCGGCATCGGACGCCATGCCATCGCGCACTTTCAGTGCAGCGGTGCGCTCTTTCAGTGCACCGAGCAGCTTGTCGCCGGCATCGCCCACCGCCGCCACCACGGAAATTGCCATGCAGCGTTCGCCCGCGGAGCCGAATGCGGCGCCCATCAGCGCATCGACTGCCATGTCCATATCCGCGTCCGGCATCACCACCATGTGGTTCTTGGCGCCGCCCAGGGCCTGCACCCGCTTGCCGTGCTGCGAGCCGCGCGAGTAGATATATTCGGCAATCGGCGTCGAGCCCACGAAGCTCACTGCCTGGATCACCGGATGATCGAGCAGCGCGTCGACCGCCACCTTGTCGCCCTGCACCACATTGAACACGCCATCCGGCAGGCCAGCCTCTTTCAGCAAGCGCGCATGCAGCAGCGATGGTGACGGATCGCGTTCGGAAGGCTTGAGGATGAAGGTATTGCCGCAAGCGATAGCGATCGGGAACATCCACATCGGCACCATCACCGGGAAGTTGAACGGCGTGATGCCGGCCACCACGCCCAGCGGCATGCGCATCGACCAGGCATCGATGCCGCGCGCAATCTGGTCGGTGTACTCGCCCTTCATCATTTGCGGGATGCCGACGGCGAACTCCACCATCTCGATACCACGCGCCACTTCACCCTTGGCGTCCGCGAACGTCTTGCCATGTTCGCGGGTCAGCATGGCGGCGAATTCCTCGGTGTGCTGGTGGCACAGCTCGAGATACTTGAACAGCACGCGTGCACGGGTCAGCGGCGGCGTGTTGGACCAGGCCGGGAATGCCGCTTCGGCAGCACGCACGGCGGCATCCACTTCTTCCGCCGTGCCGAGCGCCACGCGCGCCACCGGCTCGCCCAGCGCCGGGTTGAAAACGTCGCCATAACGCCCGCTGGCCGTATCGACCTTTGCGCCATTGATAAAGTGGGTAATGGTATCGAGATTGCTCATTTCAAGCCCTGTAGATCAGGCCAGCAGGGATTCCGCCGGCACGTAGGTATAGCCAAGGCCGTGCGCCACCGCTTCATAGGTGACGTGCCCCTGGCAGACATTGAGTCCATTGCGCAGATGCGGGTTGGCCTTCATGGCCTTGGCCCAGCCCTTGTCGGCCAGCGCGAGGGCGTGGCCGATGGTGGCATTGTTCAGCGCAAAGGTGGAAGTGCGTGCAACCGCGCCCGGCATATTGGCGACGCAGTAATGCACCACGCCGTCCACGACGAAAGTCGGGTTTTCGTGCGTAGTCGCGTGCGAGGTTTCAAAGCAGCCGCCCTGGTCGATTGCCACATCGACCACCACGGAGCCCGGTTTCATGCGTGACACCATGGCCCGCGTCACCAGCTTGGGCGCCGCAGCGCCGGGAACCAGCACGCCGCCGATCACCAGGTCGGCATCCATCACGGCGTCGTCGATGGTGAAGGCATTGGAGAACACGGTCTGGATACGGTTGCCGTACACCAGGTCGAGCTGGCGCAGGCGCTCGATGCTTTTATCCAACACCGTGACGCGGGCGCCCATGCCGACAGCGATCTGCAGCGCATTGGTGCCGACCACGCCGGCCCCGATAATCGCCACATGGCCCGGCGCCACGCCAGGCACGCCGCCCAGCAGCAGGCCCATGCCGCCTTTGGATTTTTCAAGATGGGCGGCGCCGGCCTGGATCGACATGCGGCCCGCCACTTCGCTCATCGGCGCCAGCAGCGGCAAGCCGCCGTTCGGGCCGGTGATGGTTTCATACGCAATGCAGACAGCGCCGGAATTCACCAGCGCCTTGGTCTGCTCAGGGTCGGGAGCCAGGTGCAGGTAGGTGTAAAGAATCTGGTTCTCGCGCAGCATCGCGCATTCTTGCGGCTGCGGCTCCTTCACCTTGACGATCATGTCGGCCTTGGCAAAGACCTCCTCCGCCGTGGCGGCGATCGTGGCGCCGGAGCCCACATACATTTCGTCGGTCAGACCGATTGCAGTGCCCGCGTTGTGTTGCACCAGGACCTGGTGCCCGCGGAGTGTCAGTTCCTTGACGCTGGCCGGGGTAAGGCCAACGCGCGATTCCTGATTCTTGATTTCCTTCGGTACGCCTACC
>DASWTB010000109.1:0-17163 GCA_036402315.1 Pseudoduganella sp.
ATGACGGCGTCGCGCGCCATCAATCAACCGGAGCTGGTGTCGTCCCTGCTGCGCGAGCGCGTGGAAAAGGCGGTGCAGGAGCTGGGCTATGTGCCGAACCGCGCGGCGCGCGCCCTGGCCTCGGCGCAATCGAAAGTGATCGTGGTGCTGGTGCCTTCGCTGGCCAACGCAGTGTTCACCGCGGTGCTGGCGGGCGTGCAGGATGCGCTCGACCCGTGCAACTACCAGATCCTGATCGGTAACACGCGCTATTCGGATGCGGAAGAAGAGAAGCTGCTGGCGACCTATATGCAGTCGAACCCGGACGGTATCCTGCTCAGCGGCCTGTCCCACAGCCCGCGCGTGCAGCAGATGCTGGCCACTTCGCGCGTTCCGGTGGTGTCGATGATGGACCTGTCCTCGGAACCGGGAGCGATGTCGGTCGGCTTCTCGCAGGAAGACGCGGGCTACACCATCACCCGCTACCTGATCGACAAGGGCCGCAAGCGCATCGGCTACATGGCGGCGCAGCTGGACGAACGCACCCTGAAACGCGGCGACGGCTACCGCAAGGCCATGGAGGAAGCCGGCCTGGCCGATCCGATGCTGGAACTGATGTGCCCCGAGCCATCCACCATTGCGCTGGGCGCCGAGCTGCTGGGGCGCATGCTGGCCAATATGCCTGGCCTGGATGCCATCTTCTGCTGTAACGACGACCTGGCGCACGGCGCCATCTTCCAGTGCCAGCGGCGCGGCATCAAGGTGCCGGAGCAGCTCGCGATCTGCGGCTTCAACGATTTGCCGGCATCGGCCTGGATGAAGCCTTCGGTCACCACCATCGGCACGCCGCGCTACCAGACCGGCTTCGAAGCCGCCAACCTGCTGCTGGCCGCCATCCGCGGCAACGACATTCCGGCACAGCGCATCGACCTTGGCTTCACGCTGATGGCGCGCGAGAGCGCCTGACCGGGGACCGGCGGCAAACTGCCCCTGCTAGGGCCTGGCCATGCCAGACATCAGGCTCATGACCAGCCGGGTTTGCTGCTGCTCGGCACCGCTGCCTTCGCCGGCATTGGCGACGACCAATACGCCGCTTTGGCTGTCCGGCGCCAGGGCTACCAGGGCATTCCAGTATCCGTTGGAACCGGCGTGCATCAACAGACGCATCGGTGCGTTAGCCGGCCAGTTGCTTTTCACGCCCCAGCCAAGGGCCGCGCCGGATTCCCCTTGTGGCGCATGGAGGTACCGATAGCCTTGTTGCGAAAGCAGTTTGCCCGCACCCCGTTCACCGGCCATCTGGTCGAGCACGAACCTGGACCAATCCGCCAGGCTCATTTTGACGGTCGCGCCGGCAGGTGCAAAGAAGGGCGGGATGTCGGCAGCCAGCCCTGTCAGCGGCTTGCCGGCCTTGTGGCCAAGCACTTGGCCATGGCGTGATGGGCTGGTGTCGACCTGCATGCCGAGCGGAGCAAACACCTGTTCCTGCATGAGGTTTTCAAAGCTTTGGCCGGTTGCCCGTTCCGCAATGGCGGCGGCGATGATATAGCCACTGTTGGAGTATTGGGAGTCTGCGCGAACCGGGCCCACTGGCGCTTCGTTGAGCGCGCGCTGTACGTATTCCATGCGCAGCACCGGCAGCGCACGGCGGTCCTTGCGCGTGGCTTCGATGCGTTTCTCGTCGCTGTTGGGCGGAAGGCCGGCGCGGTGCGAGAGCAGATCCGCCAGCGTGACGGATTGATATTCCGTCCGCATTGCGGTGTCGGGGAGCATGTCACTGAGCGGTGCTTCCCAGGACAGTTTGCCCGCCTCGACCAGGCGCGCGATCAATGTTGCTGTCATCGCCTTGGCGTCCGAGCCGATATGCCAATGGTCGGACAACTGCGCGCGGGCGGGCTTGCCTGCAGCACGCACGCCGCGCACTGCCTGGCCGTCAACTTTGCCGTCGCGGATGACCAGCACGGCCATTGCCGGGATGCTGCGATCTTTCAAGGCCGAGGCAAGCTGGGCGTCAAGGTCGCCCGCGTAAGCGCTGCAAGTGATCAACGCCATGGCTGCCACGGAACTGGCGCAATAAATGATGGGCCGCATCGATAAGTCTCCTGGTGAGGTTTCGAGGTGGCTCAAATGTAAGACATCCTGCTTCTGTTGGGCCTGAATATGAGACGGACAGTTATTTTTCTGCCCTGGAATGCAAAAAAGCAGCCTCGCGGCTGCTTTTTTCGAGTGAGGCTGGCTCAAACTACCGCGCCGTCCGTCTCGTCTTTTTCCTTGATCGGCTTGATCAGGTCTTCGCGCTTCACGCCCAGCCACATGGCCACGGCAGCAGCAACGAACACGGAAGAGTAGATACCGAAGCAGATACCGATGGTCAGCGCGATGGCGAAGTAGTGCAGGGTCGGGCCGCCCAGGAACAGCATCGACAGCACCATCATCTGGGTGCAACCGTGGGTGATGATGGTACGCGAGATGGTGGAGGTGATCGCGTTGTCGATCACTTCATGCACGGTCATCTTGCGCTGCTTGCGGAAGTTCTCGCGGATTCGGTCGAAGATAACCACCGATTCGTTGACCGAGTAACCCAGCACTGCCAGCACGGCGGCCAGCACGGTCAGCGAGAATTCCCACTGGAAGAAGGCGAAGAAGCCCAGGATGATCACCACGTCGTGCAAGTTTGCCACGATCGCGGCCACTGCGAATTTCCATTCGAAGCGGATGGCCAGGTAGATCATCACACCAACCACCACCATGACCAGGGCGTTCAGGCCATTCTGCGCCAGTTCTTCGCCGACTTGCGGGCCGACGAATTCAACCTTCTGCAGCGACACGCCTTCGGTACCGTCGGCGTGCATACAGGCGCTCTTCATTTCATGGGCGCCCTTGTCGGTCACCTTGTCGACTTGCTTGACGGTGCCTTGCTCGGCCTTGCACAGCTCACCGAACACCTTGGCTGCGGTATCGGCGGCAGTGGTGCCGGCCACATTAGGCAGGCGGATCATGGCGTCGCGCGCGGTGTCGATGCTCGACACCTCAGGGTGGTAGCCCAGGCTGGTCAGCGTGTTGCGCACACCTTCCAGGTTGGCCGCCTGGGCGTACTTCACTTCCATCACGGTGCCGCCGGTAAACTCCACCGAGAAATGCAGGCCTTTGGTAGCCAGGAAGAACACTGCCGCCACGAAGGTCAGCGCCGAAATCACGTTGAAGACCAACGCGTGGCGCATGAACGGGATGTCTTTACGGATGCGGAAAAATTCCATCTCTATTCCTTAGTTCGCAGGTTTCCAGACGGTGCCGATCGACAGCGACTGCAGTTTCTTCTTACGGCCGTACCACAGGTTCACCACGCCGCGCGAAACGAAGACTGCGGAGAACATCGAGGTCAGGATACCCAGGCTGTGTACCACGGCGAAGCCGCGCACCGCACCGGAACCGAACACCAGCAGTGCGATACCCACGATCAGGGTGGTCACGTTGGAGTCCAGGATGGTGTGCCAGGCGTGCTCGAAGCCGGCGGCAATCGCCGACTGCGGGTTGGCGCCATTGCGCAGCTCTTCGCGGATACGTTCGTTAATCAGCACGTTGGCGTCAATTGCCATACCCAGCGCCAGTGCGATTGCCGCGATACCCGGCAGGGTCAGCGTGGCTTGCAGGCGCGACAGGATAGCGATCAGCAGCAGCAGGTTGACTGCCAGTGCCAGCACGCTGAAGGCGCCGAACATCATGTAGTAGACGATCATGAAGACCGCGATGGCGGCAAAACCGTACATCGTGGAGTAGAAGCCCTTGGCGATGTTTTCAGCACCCAGTGCAGGACCCACGGTGCGCTGCTCGATCACTTCCATCGGAGCGTACAGTGCGCCGGCGCGCAGCAGCAGCGCCAGTTCGGCGGAGTTTTCCGCGTTGCCCATGCCGGTGATCTGGAAGCGGCTACCCAGTTCGCTCTGGATGGTTGCCACGGACAGAACCTCGGCCTTCTTCTTCTCGAACAGCACGATGGCCATCTTCTTGCCGACGCGGTCGCGGGTCGCATCGCGCATCTTGCGGCCGCCATCGCCGTTCAGGTCGATGCTGACGGCTGGCTGCTGGTTCTGGTCGAAGGTGGCGGTGGCGCTCGAGATGTAGTCGCCGGTCAGCACCACGTCCTTGGACAGCACGACTGGCACGCCTTTGCCGACGGTGAACAGTTCGGAGTTGTACGGAATCGCAGCGGTCAGCTCGGTGCCCGGGGTGACGGTCTCGTCGACCATGCGTACCTCCAGGGTGGCGGTACGGCCGATGATGTCTTTCGCGTGAGCGGCATCCTGCACGCCTGGCAGCTGCACCACGATGCGGTCAGGGCCTTGCTGCTGGATCACCGGTTCGGACACGCCCAGTTCATTCACACGTTTGCCCAGGGTGGCGATGTTCTGCTGCACGCCGTTGTCCAGGGTGGCTTTCAGGGCAGCCGGCTTCAGGGTCACGACCAGGCGCAGTTCGTCGCCTTCAACGGCGTCGGCCACGTTCATGTCCGGCTGCTGGTCCTGGATGATGCCCTTGGCCTGCTGGCGGGTGGTGTCGTCGCGGAACTTGACGATGACGGAGTCGCCTGCACGGTCAACGACAGCTCGAATGTTCTTTTCGCGCAGCTGGTTCTTGATGGCAGCCTGGGTGCCCTGGATACGCTTGGTCACCGCTGCATTGGTGTCAACCTGCATCAGGAAGTGCACGCCGCCGCGCAAGTCCAGGCCCAGGTACATTGGCAGTGCGCCGACAGCGCGCATCCAGTCAGGGGTATTCGACACCAGGTTGACGGTGACGATGTAAGTAGGGTCGTTCGGGTCCGGGTTCAGGCCTTTTTCAAGCGCCAGGCGGCCCTTGAACTGGGCGTCGGTATCGGCAAAGCGGGCGCGCACGTAGGTGTGCATGCCGGCGCCGTCCAGTGCCACGCCGTCATTCTTGACGTTGGCTTGTTTCAGGAGCGTGTCCACCTGGGTCGCCAGGGCATTGGTTACCTTGACGGTAGACTTGGCGCTGGTGATCTGCAGGGCAGGTGTCTGGCCGAAGTAGTTAGGCGCCGTGTACAGGGCGCCAAGCAGCACCACCACGACGATAAGGATGTATTTCCAGATTGGATAACGATTCATAGTCTTCAGCGTTCAGGGTGGGCGGCACGCTCGCCGCCCATGCCGGTTATCACAGGCTCTTCAGGGTGCCTTTCGGCAGCTGGGAGGAAATGGCGTGCTTTTGCACCCAGACTTCGGTGCCCTGGGAGACTTCGATGGCCACGTTCTGGTCGTTCACCTTGGTGACTTTGCCCATGATGCCGCCGATGGTCACCACTTCGTCGCCCTTGGCCAGGGCTTCCATCATGGCTTTCTGCTCTTTCGCGCGCTTTTGCTGAGGACGAATCATCAGGAAGTACATCACCACAAACATCAGGATCAGTGGTGCGAAGGTGGTCAGGCTGCCCATGGCGCCTGCGTCGGCTGCGGTTTGCGCGTATGCGTTGGAAATGAACACGGTGACTCCAGTTGTTCTAGTTGAAAACAAGTTAAAAAATCAGGCGGTGTATTCTAGCACCGCCCAAGCTGCCCACCTATATATAGGCGGGTTGCCGTTTTTTAAATACCACGCGCGCGGTCTGCGTGGAATTGCTGCACCCAGTCCGGGAAGCGGTCTGCATCCAGGGCGTCACGCATCTGCTGCATGATGTCGAGGTAATAATGCAGGTTGTGGATGGTGTTCAGGCGCGCACCGAGGATCTCCTGCGCACGATGCAGGTGGTGCAGGTAGGCGCGGCTGAAGTTGCGGCAGGTGTAGCAGGAGCAGGTCGGGTCCAGCGGCTCCTTGTCATCCTTGTAACGCGCATTCTTGATTTTCACGTCGCCGAAGCGGGTGAAGATCCAGCCGTTGCGCGCATTCCGGGTCGGCATTACGCAGTCGAACATGTCGACGCCATTGGCCACGCCGTTGACCAGGTCTTCCGGGGTGCCGACGCCCATCAGGTAGTGCGGCTTGTTCTCCGGCAGGCGCGGGCCGACGTGCTGCAGGATGCGCATCATGTCTTCCTTCGGCTCGCCGACCGACAGGCCGCCGATGGCCAGGCCCGGGAAATCAATTTCCTGGAGTCCTGCCAGCGACTCGTCGCGCAGGTTTTCATACATGCCGCCCTGGACGATGCCGAACAGCGCGTTCGGGTTCTCGCCTGCCTTGAACTCGTTCATCGAGCGCTGGGCCCAGCGCAGGGACATGCGCATCGACTTCGCCGCTTCTTCCAGCGTGGCCGGGCGGCCGTCGATTTCGTACGGGGTGCATTCGTCGAACTGCATCACGATGTCGGAATTCAGCACACGCTGGATCTGCATCGAGATTTCCGGCGACAGGAACAGCTTGTCGCCGTTGATCGGCGAGTTGAAGGTCACGCCTTCCTCGGTGATCTTGCGCATTTCACCCAGCGAGAACACCTGGAAGCCGCCCGAGTCGGTCAGGATCGGCTTGTCCCAGCCCATGAAGCCGTGCAGGCCGCCGAACTTGGACATCACATCGTTACCAGGGCGCAGCCACAGGTGGAAGGTATTGCCGAGGATGATCTGGGCGCCGATTTCCTTCAGCTCCAGCGGCGACATGGCCTTGACGGAGCCGTAGGTACCGACCGGCATGAAGATCGGGGTCTGCACCTCGCCGTGATTGAGCTTGACCGTGCCGCGGCGGGCGTGGGTCTTGCCGGTGGTGTCTTTTTTGATGAGTTTAAATTCGAGCATTTCAAGTTCTACTTCGGGTTCGTGTTATTCGCCGGCTAAGGTGAGATGATTCATCGCACGCTGCCAATCGCTGCAAAGCTTACGGAACGAGCGGCTGTTAGCATGCGCGCGCTCCAAGTTCAACCGGGCCGAGAAGGCTGGCTGATCCAATACTTCGTGATATGCACCATTACGGATTTGCAGGCTAATCCATTGCTTCGCCGCTCGGATCGATTCCGCGGCGGGAACTTGCGGTGGGCACACGAAATTGCGACACCCGTCCAAGGCTTCCGCCGACGCAATAAACCAGGCTTCATATTCCCGGTTCGCCAGTACGATAGATACAAAATGGTCTGGGATAATCGCAGCAGCTCGCTGACGAATTGTTTGCGCAAGCTCCACCGGGCAGTCATCATCTGCATCTAAAAGGATCAAGATCCACCCGTCACCGGCGCACAATCCTGCTGCCAAGCGTAATTTCTTCTCAAATTCATCTGCACGGTTTAAGAATTGATCACGCTTCACCCTAATCGGCCGACCGACATGAACATAGTCATTCGGCGATAGCCATTCGGCCAGCCGCCGCAACAAAACGGGGAGAGCCTCGACCTCACCATCCCCCTCAACAATCGATACTACCGACTTCATCAGCGAGGCTCACCAAACAACTCGGCCTGCTTCAGTGACGGCATGTCAGGCGGCACAGGATCGGGATTCAGTTGATTCAATCGCAAAAGCTCGCCTGCCGTACATAGATGATCGCGCATTACCTCCCGCGAGCCTTTACCCAACGGAACAATGCGCGTTACGCCCTCTTCGGAAGCGACCACTACCAGCGACTCCGGATCAATTTTCAGGTCGTCCAAGAGATCTGGACTGTGACTGGTAACAATAACTTGGGTTCGCTCGGAGGCCCGAACCAGTGCTTCGCGCAGAGCTGCAGAAGCCGCAGGGTGCAATGCGGTTTCAGGCTCTTCAATTCCAATCAGCGAGGGCGAGTGATCACTATTACCCTGGAATAACGCCGTTAGTATGCCTAGAGCCCGCAATGTGCCATCGGACATGTTTTGTGCAAGGAATCGCCATGGATTCTTAGCACCTGCCATGTCCTGCTTGAAGCTAAGAGATTCCATCGGACCAACCGTTTCGCGATCAACACCATGAACCATTGGCACGACAGCGTGCAAATAGTCTTCGATCAATTGCTTAGCATCCGGGTTTGTTCGAGCCAAGTGTCCAATGACACTTGAGATATTCTCGCCAGCCGGCTTTAACAATCTGCCGTCTTGTGGCTTCTGTAACTCGCGTATGAGCTTCGGATTGAGATTATAAAAGCCCATCGCAGTCAAAGCGTCAAATGCAGGTCTGAATACTGAAAGGCCAGACGCGCTAACCAAAGCCAACCGGTCCGCCGTTACCGCTGGAAACGCGGACTCACTTGATTTAACGACCTTGCCACGTTCGAGTTCGAAGAACGGACCTTTTCCAACGCCGCCGATGCAGCACTCTTCTTTTTGGACTTCGTAGCCTCCACTAGGCAATGCACCTACCGTGAACGCGTAATGGCCGGAATCACCAGATGGGAGATCAAATTCAAGGCGAATGCCAAAATGCGTTGGGTGGCCACTTGAGCGACGCCTTACTTCGGACAGTCCGCCGCGTTCATTCATTGCGTTGTCCAATGAACCACTAAGAGCATCGCGAACTAAATGCAGCGCATCCAGGAAATTGCTCTTACCCGAGCCGTTCGCGCCGACCAAATAGGTCAAGGGAGACAGCCTTACGTCGCAACTAGCGATGCTCTTGTAATTACGAAGACTTACTCGCTTCAGAAATATCGAAGATCTCATTTATCGCTTTCTATCTTGTCGAAATCACACTCTTGGGAACCATTGTACCCTTGTCGCTCAAGGCATTGCTTTGAGTTCAAGCCCGGTTAGTCGTCGTCAGCAGCATGGCGTCGCCATAGCTGAAGAAGCGGTATTCATTCGCGATCGCGTGCTGGTAGGCGTGGCGGATCTCGGTAAAGCCTGCGAAGGCGCTCACCAGCATCAGCAGGGTGGACTTCGGCAGGTGGAAATTGGTGATCAGTCGCGTCACCGTCTTGAATTTGTAGCCGGGCGTGATGAACAGGTTGGTGTCGCCACTGCCTGATTCCAGCGAGCCGCTCTGCGAAGCCGACTCCAACGCGCGCAGCGATGTGGTGCCCACGGCAACCACGTCGCGGCCGGCGGCGCGGGCTTCGCGCACGGCGTCCACGGTTTCCTGCGGCATGGTGTACCACTCGGTGTGCATCTTGTGCTCGGCCAGGTTTTCGGTACGTACCGGCTGGAAGGTGCCGGCGCCGACGTGCAGGGTGACATAGGCGAACTTCACGCCCTTGGCGCGTAGTTTCTCGAGCAACGGCTCATCGAAATGCAGGCCGGCGGTCGGTGCGGCGACTGCGCCAGGCACCTTGTTGAACACGGTCTGGTAGCGGTTCTCGTCCACTTCGCCCGGCGCGTGCTCGATATAGGGTGGCAGCGGCAGGCGGCCGTACTGCTCGATCAGGTCGAACACGTCGGCATCGAAGTGCAAGGTGTAAAACTCGCCGGCGCGCTCGCCAACCGTCACGTCGAAGGCATCGGCCAGGCGGATTTTCACACCGGGGCCGGGCGACTTGGAAGCGCGCACCTGTGCGAGCACGGTGCGGGTGTCCAGCACGCGCTCAACCAATGCCTCCACCTTGCCGCCGCTCTCCTTGACGCCGAAGAAACGGGCCTTCAGCACGCGGGTATTGTTCATCACCAGCAGGTCGCCAGCCTGGAGCTGGTCGACGATGTCGGTGAACTGGCGGTCGTGCAGGGTCTTGCCGTCCACGTGCAGGAGGCGCGAGGCGCTGCGGTCCGGCAGAGGAAATTGCGCAATTCGCTCTGGCGGCAAGTTAAAATCGAAGTCGGATAGCGAGTACATTGACGGACTACTAAAACTGTTGGGCAACCCTCTATTTTACGACACCTGCCCAAAAACCACGCAAAAATGCCGGAAACGAAGCAAAAGAAGCCTGCCGCAGCAAAAAAGCCAGCCGCCACCGCCGAGAGCAAGCTCGCCAAGCTTGGCCTGCGCTCGGATATGGACCTGGTGCTGCACCTGCCCATGCGCTATGAGGATGAGACGGAAGTCCTGACGATCCGTGAGGCCTGCATGCGCGGCGGCGAGGTGTCGCAGGTGGAAGGCGTGGTCACCTCCAACGAAATCGCCTACAAGCCACGCCGCCAGCTGCTGGTGCATATCGCGGACGAGACGGGCGACATCCAGCTGCGCTTCATGAACTTCTACGGCAGCCAGGTCAAGCAACTGGCCGAGGGCACCCGCGTGCGTGCGCGCGGCGAAGTGCGGCATGGCTTCTTCGGCGCCGAGATGGTGCACCCGGCCTACAAGATCGTGAACGAAGGTGCACCGCTGCCGACTTCCCTCACGCCGGTCTACCCTTCCGGCGAAGGCCTGTCGCAGCTGGTTCTGCGCCGCGCAATTGCCGACGCAATGAAACGCGTGGACTGGACCGACACCCTGCCGCCGGAAATCATCAAGGCCATGCGCCTGCATCCGCTCGAGACAGCAGTGCGCACCTTGCATTACCCGCCGGCGGAAATCGACGAGAATGCCCTGGTCGACCGCACCCACCCGGCCTGGACGCGCGTGAAGTTCGACGAACTGCTGGCGCAGCAACTTTCGCTGAAACGGGCGCAGCGCGCGCGCCGCGCCAAGGGGGCGGCGGTACTGGGCAAGGTCGGCTCGCTGTCGTCGGCCTTCGAAGCTTCGCTGCCGTTCAAGCTGACCAAGGCCCAGCAGCGCGTGCTGAAGGAAATCCGCGCCGATATCAAGCAGCCTTACCCGATGCAGCGCCTGCTGCAGGGCGACGTGGGCAGCGGCAAGACCATCGTGGCCGCGCTGTCCGCCGCGCAGGCGATCGACAGCGGCTACCAGGCCGCGCTGATGGCGCCGACCGAAATCCTGGCCGACCAGCACTTCCGCAAGATTGCTGCCTGGCTGGAACCGTTGGGCGTGAAGGTCGCATGGCTGACCGGCAGCCTGAAAAAGAAGGAGAAGGAGGCCGCCTATGCACTGGTGGAGTCCGGCGAAGCGCAACTGGTGATCGGTACCCACGCCATCATCCAGGACAGCGTGCAGTTTGCGAAGCTGGGCCTGGTGATCGTGGACGAGCAGCACCGCTTCGGCGTCGGCCAGCGCCTGACCTTGCGCAACAAGGGCAATGGCGACAACGTGCCGCACCAGCTGATGATGTCCGCCACCCCGATCCCGCGCACGCTGGCCATGACTTACTACGCCGACCTGGAAGTGTCCGTGATCGACGAGCTGCCGCCCGGCCGTACGCCTATCGTCACCGCCGTGGTCGACCAGAACCGCCGCGACGAAGTGATCTCCCGCGTGCATGCTGCCGCGCTGGAGGGCCGCCAGGCATACTGGGTCTGCCCGCTGATTGAAGAATCGGAAGCGCTGCAGCTGCAGACTGCAACGGAGACTTACGAAACCCTGGCCGCCGCCCTGCCCGACTTGCGCGTCGGCCTGGTGCACGGCCGCCTGAAGCCGGCCGAAAAGGCGGAAGTGATGGATGCTTTCGCCGCCGGCGGCATTCATGTGCTGGTGGCGACGACCGTGATCGAGGTTGGTGTCGACGTGCCGAATTCCTCGCTGATGGTGATCGAGCATGCCGAGCGCTTCGGCCTGTCGCAGCTGCACCAGCTGCGTGGCCGCGTCGGCCGTGGCTCGGCAGCGTCCGTCTGCCTGCTGCTGTACCAAAGCCCGCTCGGCCCAGTCGCCAAGCAACGCCTGATGACGATGCGCGAAACCACCGATGGTTTCGAGATTGCGCGACGCGACCTCGAGATCCGTGGCCCCGGCGAATTCCTGGGCTCGCGCCAATCCGGCCAGGCCATGCTGCGCTTCGCCGACCTGGAAACGGACGGCTGGCTGGTCGACCAGGCGCGCGACGTGGCGCACGCCCTGCTGCATGAGGCTACGCCGGCTAACCAGGCCACGGTGGAAGCGCACCTGGAGCGCTGGCTGGGCGGCCGCGAAGAATTCCTGAAGGTTTGACGAAGCGTGCGCCCTGTAGCGGGCGCAGCTGTTAGATTTTCCGCTCCCGTCAGGCGAGGAGTGGATATGCTGATGAAATCCATCTGCGGCATCCTGCTGGCCGCATCCACGACGTTAGTTCAGGCAGCGCCGAGCCGCTGGGATTTTTCCTGGGGCGGTTTTTACGATTACATGCAGAACCGCTTCGTCGACGTGTTAGTTCACGGCTCTTTCGAAGGCGTCGACGCGAACGGCAACAACTCGCTCGACAAATCCGAGCTGACCACCTTCAAGGTCGACGGCCGCGAGCTGCTCGGCTGCACCACCTCCGCTCCTTCGCCGTGCGGCGTCAGCGCGTTCTCGTATGTACTCGGTGGCGACCTGGCATTCAGGGCCAACCACATTGCCTATTCGGACGAAGGCGGCTCGGATTGGTACTGGTCGGAAGTCCAGTACGACACCGGCATGGGCGTCACGTTCATCACGCGCGCGCAGCAGCATTACGAGGAATGGGGTTGGATGACCACCCCGCAAACGGTACTGGCCATTTCCGCAGTACCGGAACCGCGTGGCTACGGCATGCTTGTGGCGGGCTTGCTGCTTATGGTTCTCCTCACGCCACGCGCCGGATTCCCGGGTCAACGCTCAAAGATGCAGCTGACGTAATCCTGCACGACAACCTGCATCCGATCGGTGTCACCGATCTGGCCTGGGAATCGGGCAGCAGTCCGGTTCGCGCACAGGCCTGAGCGCTGGCGCACGCGGTCGATGCACTCCGATTCAGACAGGCCGTACTTGTTGCGCGCACAGGATTTTTCCAATTTGCTGCCCATGTCCTTCAACATGCTGACGTCAGCGCCGGAAGCCTTCAGCACCGCATTCGCGACCGCGTCGCCGGATTCAGGACTCTGCTCAGTCTCGACGACCTCTACCTGCTCCGTCTCGGCAGCTTTCCGCCGATGTTCGAGCGCCGTGTTCAATCCCCATCCCAGCGCAACCAGAACAGCAACCTTGGCCACCAAGCCAGGATTCCAGCTGTGCTTGACCGGAACCGGTTCAGGCGCCGCCCGCATCCTTTCGCGTATGGGCGAATCCGGCACGGATTCCGCTGGGCGGCCTGCCTTGGCGTAGCAAACCCCGCAAGCTGGACACTGCCATTCGGGATTGGCCGCATCCTTCGGACGCACGTGGTCGCACTTCGGGCAAATAATTGTCTTATCCATAGCTTCGCTTGGCAGGGCCCATCATTTCTTTTGCGTCAGCGCCTTGTACAGTGCATTCTCACTGAACCCCTGCAGCACATGCTTGTCATAAATGACGAAAGTAGGAATGCCTTCTGTGTTCAGGAGCTTCAGCATCCGGTAGCATTTCTCGTTTTTCTGGATATCGCATTCGGTGAATTCGATCTTGTATTTCCTGAAGTGCTCACGTGCCCTGCTTGCGGGCACGCAGCCGTCGTAGGAGTACATGACGATGTCGCCTGGTTTGACCGATTTGGCCACATCCTTCCAGCGTGAGGTCAGGTGCCACTGCCCATATCCCGCGCCAAGCGCAACACAGATGGCAATCCAGGTGGCCATCCTGGCGAGCTTTCGATTGCCGGATGGCGACGGCTCGGGCGGAGCAAGCGGCTCCGGCTTGCTCGCGCCAACCTTGGCATAGCAAACGCCGCAGGCAGGGCACTGCCATTCAGGATTGGTCGCGTCTTGGGGGCGCACATGGCTGCACTTCGGGCAAACAACTTCTTTATCCATATGCTGCCGATCAGTTCCTGCTGGTCGGTGTAGCGACCAGCGATTCGACTTCCGCGGTCAATGAGATGATGCGCGGAACGCCATCGACCAGCGCGATCTCGGCCTTCTGCTTGCTGAGCGACTCCATGCGCTCGCCCGGCAGCAGCACAACTTCCTTCGCCACGTCGCGCGCGGTGGCGCTGCGGCCATTGGTGGACAGCGACACCTCGCGGTTGCTGACATCATAGGTCGAGTGCAGCTGCACCCTCCACAGCCCTTCCAGCATGGCCTTGTATTCGTTCACGCTCATGCGCGAAAGGCCACCGCTCCTGCCCGGCATCGACACCATGATCATCGCGTTTGGCGCGAAGTTGGCCATCAGGCGTTCAGCATCATGGTGCTGGACCGACGCTTCCACGTTCCCCATCACAGTGCGCACTTCGGCTTCGGTAAGCCGCTTGCCGCTGCAGCCCATCGTCGCTGCAATCACTGTGATAACTATTGCAAGATTTTTCATATACGCAATGATACATTATGTGACACGTGTCGCATAAACTCCTTGCCATCATGCGACACTTGTCGCACAATGCTGTCATATGTCACAAGGAGCCCCCTATGGCCATTCCATCCATCACCGAATTAACGCTGCTCAAGGCACTTTGGAAACAGCACCCGCTCAGCGCCCGTGAAATCCATGAACGCGTGGAGGAGGAACTGGCCTGGTCCTACTCGTCTACCCGCAAGACCCTGGAGCGCATGCTGGAGAAAGGCATGATCAGCCTGCATTCCGCCCACGGTATGAACGTATACGCGCCAGTACTCGAAAAGGTTGAAACGCTGGCTGCATTTGCCCACGATTTCAGCCACCGCGTGATGGAAATGAACGCTCCCCTGCCAGTGAATATGTTCACCGGCTCCAAACTGGTGAACCAGCACGAGCTGCAAGAGCTGGAACAGTTGCTGAGCGAATGGCCGGAAGATAAGGAGTAAGGCAATGCTCGCGTTAGTCTTCCTGCAAGCGAGCCTTGCCAGCCTGCTGACCGGCGCCTGCACCTGGCTCCTGTTGCGCAGCGCCGCCCGCGCCTGGCCGGGGCTCGAAGCACGCCGCACGCCCTGGCTGCTGGGTGCCGCCGCCGTCGCAGGCACCCTGGCATTGGGATTGCTGCCGGGCTCCGCGCGTTTCAGCATTGTTCCCGCCATCGAGCTGCCTGCAGTCCTGCCCCCCAACGGCGTGAGCGATTCCCGCGCCGGCTCCACCGCCGCCGGCAACGGCGCCGCCGCTGGCGAAGAATCGGCCTTCGACGACCACGCGACCACGCCCATCCAGCCAGCACCAGCACTGCTCTGGCTGGGCTACTCCTGGTTCGCGCTCTACGGCGCCGGCCTGGCCAGGAGCGGCGCGCGCTGGCTGGCCGCCAGACGCCGCCTCACCGCGTTGATCGCCGCCTCACAACGGCTGGACCGTTTCGACCTGGCCGCGCATCCCGGCTTCGCCACCCTGCATCGCAAGCTGCCGGAAGTGCGTGAAATCGACGCGCCGATTGCCCCCATGCTGGTCGGCCTGGCCCGCCCTATCCTGCTGCTGCCGCGCCACCTGCGCGATTTCGATCCCGTCCAGCAGCGCCTGGTGATCGAGCACGAACTGACGCACCTGGCGCGCCGCGACCCGCTGTGGATGCATGCCAGCCTATTGCTGCAAGCCATCCAATGGTTCAACCCCATGGTGGCGCGACTTAACCAGCGCATGGCGTGGGCGCAGGAACTCGGCTGCGACCGCACCGTTCTGCAGGGCCGCCCCGCCACGCAGCGCCGCGCCTACGCCACGGCCCTGGTCATGCAAATGCGGATGCAGGCCATGCCCGGCGATGCAATGGCGCTCGCCTTCGGCGGCCGCGTCGTGGACGCTGTCGCCGCTCGCATCAGGATGATCCGTGACGGCGTGCCCGCCATGCCGCGTGCAGTTGCCGGCGCCTTGGGCTGGGCGGCGCTGCCTGCGCTGTTTGCCGCCAGCGTGCTGCTGCAACCTGCCTTCGCCTGGCGCATCGATGCCGCAATGCCCGGCAGCGAGGCTGCCGCTGCGCCTGCCGCGCCGGCCGCAGCTTCGCCGGTTGCCGCCGCCCCGGCCGTTGCACTGCCGGCTGCCGGCACGCCTCCTGCCGACCTGCCCCACTGGCAAGCCCCCATGGAACGCCTGCGCGTCAGCGCTTTCTTCGGCATCTTGCATGCGCCAACCGGCCGCACACATGGCGGCATGGACTTCGCCGCCCGCACCGGCACGCCCATCATCGCGCCGGCGGATGGCGTCGTCGTCGCCTCGACCAGCAACTACATGGGCGAAGACAAATGGGGCGAGCTGGTCGCCATTGAACACACCAACGGCCTGCGCTCGCTGTACGCCCACATGGACAAGCGGCTGGTAAGGGAAGGGGAGCGCGTCACAGCCGGCCAGCAGATCGGCACATCCGGCGCCAGCGGCAAAGTCACCGGCCCGCACCTGCACATGGAAGTCAGCCGCAATGGCCAGAACATCGATCCGCAACTCCTGATTGGCAACCTGGAAGCCAACGCCACCCGAACCGCGCTGCAACGCCTGAAATCCAGCCGAGCCAGCTAAACAAACCGCCGCCCCTGCCCGCATGCCGGGCGCTGCCCGGCAGTGGCGGCGCGCGTCCTGAGGAACCGCAATGAAGAAGAGCATATGTATGCTGGCCGCCGCGCTGGCAGCCCAGGTTGCGCCCGCGCAGCCCGTCGTCGAAATCAAATCGGCGCGCCTTGACCAGCGCAAGGAAGATACCGCCAGCACCGTCGTGCTGACCCGCGAGGAACTGGCGGCGAACGGCGACCGCACCGTAGCCGACGCCCTGCGCCGGCTGCCCGGCATCACCATCAGCGACAGTGCCGGCATCCGCAT
Source organism: Pseudoduganella sp. (assembly GCA_036402315.1). Taxonomy (GTDB): domain Bacteria; phylum Pseudomonadota; class Gammaproteobacteria; order Burkholderiales; family Burkholderiaceae_D; genus Rugamonas. The sequence goes on from DASWTB010000109.1 coordinate 16,416, forward strand.
GCGCGGCCTGGGCAAGGGCTACACCCAAATCCTGTTGAACGGCCAACCCGCGCCGAATGGCTTCTCGCTGGAGAGCCTGCCGCCGGAAGTGATCGAGCGCGTCGAAGTGCTGCGCACCGCCTCCGCTGTCCTCGGCACGCAGGGCATTGCCGGCACCATCAACATCGTGCTGCGCAAAGCTGTCAGCCGCAGCAACCGGGAATTGCAGCTCGGGATCGATGGTCTGCACGGCGCATGGTCGCCGCGCCTTGCTGCGCAATCGACCGGCAAGGCCGAAGGCTGGTCACACAACGTCAGCGCCGTGCTGTCGCGCAGCAGCACGCCCGCCGGCCGCACCATTACCGACAGCGCGCCCGGCATGCTGCGCACTATCCGCTCGCACGAGGATAACGTCGGCGAGTCGCTCAACCTGAGTCCGCGCCTGAACTGGACCTCCGCAAGCGGCGACACCTTCTCGCTGCAAACCATCGCGACCTTGAACCGCCGCGATATCAACTACCGCGCGCAGGAGGCTGTGCAGCTGGGCGAATCGGGCGACTTTGCCGATGTGCGCAGCCGCTTCCAGGCGCGCGGCTATTTGCTGCGCAGCGAACTGACGTGGCAACGCACGCTGGCCAGCGGCGCGCAATGGGAGATCAAGCTCGGCGGCAATACGGCCCCGCGCGATACAGACTTCGATTTTTCCGGCCTGCCGCTGGCCGCCCCCGGCCCGACCGTGCGCCACGTCGACGGCGATATCCGCGAACAC
>DASWTB010000110.1:0-8330 GCA_036402315.1 Pseudoduganella sp.
ATTTTCGAAGAAAAATGGGGTACGTCCCCATTTATTTTCGGGAGGAGCGAATATGGCAATTCAAACGGTAGCAACTTCGCCCATCCCCGGACAGCGTCCGGGGACCTCGGGGCTGCGCAAGAAAGTCGCAGTTTTCCAGCAGCCTCACTATCTTGAAAATTTCGTGCAGGGCGTGTTCGACACGCTTGGCGATGCCTCCGGCAAGACACTGGTGCTTGGCGGCGATGGCCGCTTCCACAACCGCAATGCAATCCAGGTCATCCTGAAGATGGCTGCCGCGCACGGCTTTGCGCGCGTGCTGTTGGGGCAGGGCGGCATCCTTTCCACGCCCGCCGCAAGCTGCGTGATCCGAAAGCATGCTGCAATGGGGGGGATCATCCTCTCGGCCAGCCACAATCCCGGCGGCCCGGACGGCGATTGGGGCATCAAGTACAACGCCTCGAACGGCGGCCCGGCGCCGGAAGCGCTGACCGATGCAATCTACGAACGCACGCTGGCGCTCGCGCAATACCGCATCAGCGATGCTGCTGATATTGATATCGACACCGCGGGCGCGCATGTGACCATCGAAGGCACGGCAGTCGAAGTGATCGACCCAGTTGCCGACTATGCGGAACTGATGGCGAAGCTGTTCGACTTCGACGCCATCCGCCGGCTGTTTGCCTGCGGCTTCACCATGCGTTTCGACGCCATGAATGCCGTGTCCGGCCCCTACGCGCGCGCGATCCTGGAGAACATGCTGGGCGCGCCGGAGGGCACTGTAATCAACTGCGTGCCGCTGGAAGACTTTGGCGGCATGCACCCCGATCCCAACCCGGTCAATGCGGAAGAACTGATCGACATCATGTGCGCCAACGCTGGGCCGGATTTCGGCGCCGCCTCCGACGGCGACGCGGACCGCAATATGATCGTCGGCCGGGACTTCGTTGTTACGCCATCCGACAGCCTGGCCGTGCTGGCTGCCAATGCGACCGTGGCGCCAGGCTACGCCAGCGGCATTGCCGGTATCGCGCGCTCGATGCCAACCTCGCGCGCCGCTGACCGGGTGGCAGCCGAACTCGGCGTGCCATGCTATGAGACGCCAACCGGCTGGAAGTACTTTGGCGCCTTGCTCGACTCCGGCAAGGCGACGCTGTGCGGCGAAGAAAGCTATGGTACCGGCTCGCACCACATCCGCGAAAAAGATGGCCTGTGGGCCGTGCTCTTCTGGCTTAACCTGCTGGCCGTGCGGGGGGCGTCGGTGCGGGACATCGTCACAGCCCATTGGCAGCGCTTCGGCCGCCATTACTACTCGCGCCACGATTACGAGGCCATTGCCCCCGAGGCTGCACAACGGCTGATGCAGGATTTACGCATCAAGCTTGCCAACCTGCCGGGCCAGAAACTGAACCATTACGAAGTGCAGGCCGCCGACGATTTCGAATATACCGATCCGGTCGACGGCTCGCACGCCAGCCAGCAAGGCATCCGCATCATGATGACGGATGGCTCGCGCATCGTTTACCGCCTGTCCGGTACGGGCACCGAAGGCGCCACCTTGCGCGTCTACCTGGAACGCTACGAAGCCGACCCGGCACAGCACCATGTCCCAACGCAGCAGGCCCTTGCCGGGCTGATTGCAATTGCAGACAGCGTGGCGAGCATCGTCATGCATACCGGCCGCACCAATCCAACAGTCATTACATAGGAAAAGCAGAATGAAACTTTCATCGATCGCATTGTCCCTATTGCTTACCACCGGCGCACACAGCGCACTCGCGGCTCCGCCCAAGCCATTTCTCTGGGAGAATGCGACCGTTTACTTCCTCGTCACCGACCGTTTTGCCAACGGCGACAGGTCGAATGACCTGTCCTACGGCCGCAAGGCAGACGCCGCGCCGCTGCGTGGCTTCATGGGCGGAGATTTCAAGGGGCTGACGGCAAAGATCAAGTCCGGCTATTTCGACGACATGGGCGTGGACGTGATCTGGACCACGCCACCGATCGAACAAATCCATGCCGGCACGGATGAAGGTACTGGAAAATCCTATGGTTTCCACGGCTATTGGGCACGTGACTTCACTGCAATGGACGCCAACCTTGGCACCGAAAAAGACTTCCGCGATTTCGTCGAAGCAGCTCACGCGCGCGGCATTCGCGTGCTGCTTGACGTGGTGATGAACCACACCGGCCCAGTGACCGAGACCGACCCGGTCTGGCCGGAAGGCTGGGTGCGTACCGATCCGCAATGCCAGTACAAGGACGTGCCATCCACTGTCAGCTGCACCCTGGTGAAAAACCTGCCTGACTTCCGTACCGAGAGCGACGCGCCGGTGGAATTGCCGCCAGCGCTGGCAGCCAAATGGAAAGCTGAAGGTCGCTACGAGCGCGAAGTGAAAGAGCTGGACGATTTCTTCGCCCGTACCGGCTTCCCGCGCGCGCCGCGCTACTACCTGATGAAATGGCACGCGGACTGGGTACGCAAGTACGGCGTTGACGGCTTCCGCGCCGATACGGCCAAGCATGTCGAGCCAGCGGTGTGGGCTGAGTTGCGCAAGGTCGCCCTTGCGGCGCACGACGAATGGAAAAGCCTGAACCCCAGGAAGGTGCTGGGCGATGGCCGCTTCTTCATGCTGGCCGAGGTGTACAACTACAACATCGCCCACGGCCAGGATTTCGACATGGGCGGCGGCGAGAAAGCCAATTACTTCGCCAATGGCTTCGATGGCCTGATCAACTTCGGCATGGTGCACGATGCAAAGGGCGATTACGAGTCCTTGTTCAGCAAGTATGCGACCCAGCTCGCCGGTCCGTTGAAAGCGCATACCGTCATGAACTACATGGGTTCGCATGATGACGGCAGTCCCTTTGATCCAGCGCGCCAGAAGCCTTTCGAGACCGCGAACAAGCTGCTGCTTGCGCCTGGTGCAGCCCAGATCTATTACGGCGATGAGATCTCGCGCCGCCTCGACGTGGCGGAGGCGAAGGGCGACGCGAAGCTGCGCTCTTTCATGAACTGGGGCGACCTCAAAGAGAACGCCAAGGTGCGGACGCACTGGGCGAAGCTGGGCAAATTCCGCCAGGCGCATCCAGCCATTGGCGCAGGCGAGCATAAGAAGCTGGCGGATGTACCGTACACCTTCAGCCGCGTACGGGGCGAAGACAAGGTCGTGGTGGCGCTGGACGTGAAGACCGGCCAGCCGGTCGACATTACTGTAGGCGGCGTGTTCGCCGATGGGGTGAAGCTGAAGGATGCATACTCCGGCGCCTCCTACACAGTGAAAGACGGCGTCGTGCGCACCAGCGGCAAGGGCTCGACCATCCTGCTGGCACAGTAAGCCCGCTCGGGGTGGCTTTCATGCCGCCCGTTTTACTTGTCAGAAGCGCGCAGTTTGCGGCAAACTACCTGAATTGCAAAAATGCCAATTCAGGTGCTGCGAACATCCATGAACGCAAAAGACGAAATCCAGAGCGTCATTACTGAGCTCTACGCAATCATTTCTGGCCCCGCTGGCCATCAGCCAAACTGGAAGCGCGAGGCGGAGTTATACCTTCCAAGCGCGACCATGCTGCGCACAACCATTGACTCCGAAGGCCACCCGCAGGCGACCATCATGACTGCTGCGGAATATCCCGAGAATTTCGAGAAGCTGATCGCGGGGCGCGCCTTCTACGAAGTCGAAGTTCACAACATCATTGAGGTATTCGGAAATATCGCTCACGCGTTCAGCACGTACGAGGCTTGGGGCGATGCCGACAAAACTGTTTTCCTTAAGCGGGGAATCAACAGTATTCAGTTCTTCTTCGACGGAGCAAACTGGAAGGTTGTGAGCATGATCTGGGATGATGAGCGGCCAGGTCTTTCCATGGATCGAAAATACCTTACTCAGGACTTCAAAAGGATGCCTAAATACCTGAAACGACACTGGAACGAAGGACGTGGCGATGAGTACAACTCCTGGGGCGCGTGCTGGTGGTTCCTCGAAGTCGATGCAAACGGCGAGGTTACCCGGCAAGCCGAACTCTACGAAAACGGCAGGTTGCTGCGATATAGTGCCGCCCATCCCGAAGACGAGTTCGGGGCGCTCGCTGAAGTATCCATCGACACTTCGGATGCGGATTACGCCGAGATGTCGCAGGGCGACTTTGAAAAGATCTGGAGTGGGTCGTAGCGAATGAAACTCGGTGCCATTAGCGGCGCTGCAGCGTCGATTCTAACGCCAGCTTGCCGGCAGGTGAGGCGGCATGCGCAAATTTGATACCGAATAAATAGAGAGATGCCGTTGAAATTGTTTGTTGCCCCAATAGTGATCTTTCTCACGGGTCCTCTAGTTGCCATCGCCGCCGATCCGCAATTGGTCCATCTATCCGTCAAGGATGCGCCGGTTGAGAATGGGAAGGTGCTCGACATGGAATTTCAGGAGATTGACCGCAGACGCTCACCTATGGCTTAGCTACAAGCTGCATTCTGAGGTAGGTGATTTCAGCCCCGGAATATTGCCTTACCGTTTCACCGGTAATCGAAAAGCCGTTCCGCGTGTAAAACCTCTGGGCATCCACGTTGGATTTTGCGACATTCAATGAAACGCCCTCTGTTCCTCTCGCTACCACGGAATTCAGCAGCGCCTGCCCGATACCTTTTCCTCGAGACTCGCCATCTACGAACAGCGCCCTTAGTTGATCGGTAAAGGTAGCTGCGAATCCAAGTACTGTTCCATCGTCGAATACGATGACATCGGATTCGGTAAAAGCCTCTAGAATGGCCTTGTCTCGCTCCAGGGGCGTGACTTCGAAAGGACTGGGCTCGAACTTGAGTTCTTCTCGTTTAGCTTCCAGGTAAATGCTGCAGATTGCTGGGAAGTCTGAAGCTCTAAAATCGCGCACAGTCATTGGTTCGATGTACCTTCCACAGGATAAGTAATGTGTAATCCGTTCACGCATGCCCGCTTGCGTTCAGAAGAAATGGTGTTCCAACTCGTTCGGCAGCCCATCCTTGGGTAAGCGCATGCCGGATCAGCGCGGCCACATGCTGAGGTTTTAGAACCGGGTACTTAGCCGTCGATTCAAGCTTAGGAAAATCAAGCCAGAGGTCGCGGGTGCTTAGCCCTTCTACTTTAAGTATGGAGCCATGGCCGCTCTCGACCTGAATAGTCAAGTTCAACTTGAAGCAGGCCTTGTTCTCCGTTGCTGGTTTCGAAATGATGTAGCGATGCCGGACTTGTTCGACTTCGATAGAACGACTTTTTCGTTTGGGAAGGGTCACCGGTTTATGACACCTTCGTAGACAGCCAAGTCGGCTTGGGAAAAGCAGCAGAAGATAACCTCTTCGATTCCTTGGAGCTGCTCGACCATTTCACGGACTGTCGACACAGCCAGCCCGGCTGCCAACTCAATTGGGTAGCCGAAGATACCTGTACTAATGCTGGGAAACGCCAGCGTGGTGGCACCATTCTTTGCCGCCAGATCAATGCTGGCGCGATAACAGCTCGCCAGAAGCTCTGGCTCTCCATTGGTGCCGCCGCGCCAGACCGGTCCTACGGTATGGATGATGTGCTTGGCCGGCAGCCGATACCCCTTCGTGACCTTCGCCTGGCCGGTCTTGCATCCGCCAAGGAGACGGCACTCGTGAACCAGTTCCGGCCCTGCGGCGCGATGAATTGCGCCGTCGACGCCACCACCGCCCAGGAGCGAAGAGTTGGCAGCGTTGACGATGGCGTCCACCGGAAGCTTGGTGATATCGCCGTGAAGCGCGCGGAGTATGGTTGACATGGCTGTGCGGCCATCGGCCTTAAAGTTTATTCAACGAATACTATAGCCGTCCGCGCTGGAATGGTGAAGCTGCCTGTCGCGGCATCGTAACGAGCCGCCGCCCCAGCCTGCACGGGATGCAGGCGGTAAGCCTTGCCGGCTTCGCTCGCCGCAACAATCGTCTGTTCCACCTTGTCCACGTTGATGAAGTACGTCACCGTCTTGAAGCCCGCGCCTTCGTAGCCGGCGCCATCGAGGCGTGCAGCAACGACCGTGGCGACCTGGTCGGGCCCAGTGTTCAGGAAATGCAGGCGCTTCTTGATATCGTCGGCAGTACGCATCCGGAACAGTGAGCTGCTGGCGCGGATGCGCAGCAAATCGCGGAAGGTGTCGCGCGCAAAGGCAATATCAACCGGCGTTGGTTGCAGCGCACGATTAGCCAGCAAAGGCTGCAGCAACGCGTAATCCTTGCCATTGTCCGCAGCAGGCGGCAGGCCGGTGCCGAAGTAGTTGGTCTGGTAGGTCCAGTCCAGGCGGTTGAACCAGTCGCCTGATTCGAAGCTGTTGCGGTCCATCGATTTGGAACGCAGGATCTCGAAGCCGGCATGGTAGTACGCGACGCCCTGCGAGAAGGCATTGATTGCCGCCGCCAGCATCTGCACGCGCGCACGGTCCGCGCTGGTGGCCGCCAGCGGGAGCTTGAGCGCATTGATGTCATACAGGGTCTGGTTATCGTGGTTCTCCACGTAGTTGACCACTTCGCCCGGCTGGCTCGCATAACCGGCCGGCTGGTTGCCGCCATAGACGATGGCTTGCAGTTCCTTGGTCTCGCCGGTGAAGGTCTGCATGCGATAGCTGCGGATCGAACCAGCCAGGCCGACCCTCACCAGGTCGGCGGCCTTCATCAAGTCCGTTACTGGGCGCAGGCCTGCGCTGGCATTCGGGTCATACACCAGCCCATTGATATAGCCCTGCTGCGCAACCATCTGCTGCCCCGAATCACCTGCTCCGCCGCCGCGTACGGCATCGCGCGCGCGGTCGCTGAAGGTGCCGATGCCGCTGCCGTTCAGCGACAGCTGCGAAGCCTGCACGAAGCGCGCACCATCCGCCACTTCGCCGAAGTTCCAGCCTTCGCCGATCAGATTCACATGCCGGCCGGCGGCTTTGTTGACGCGTGCTTGCAGTGCCTCCATTGCGGCGCGCGGCTGGTGGCCCATCAGGTCGAAGCGGAAGGAGTCGATGTGGTAGTGCTTGGTCCACAGTTCGGCCGAGTCGATCATCAGCTTGGCCATCATGCGGTTTTCGGTGGCCGTGTTGAAGCAGCAGGTGGAGTTTTCGATTTCGCCTTTCAGGTTCAGGCGCTGGTAGTAGCCGGGCACGATGCGGTCCAGCACCGAGCGCTCGTGCTGGCCGCCGCGGTAGGTATGGTTGTACACCACGTCAGTGCCGACGCGCAGGCCGGTCTTGTGCAGCGCCATCACCATTTCTCGCAGTTCGATGATGCGGCGCGCGCCGTCGGAGGCGTCGGTGCTGTAGCTGCCCTCGGGCGCGTTGTAATGCCACGGGTCGTAGCCCCAGTTGTAGCAGTCTTTCAGCGCGTTGTCGCTGACGATCTTCTGCTGCTGGTCGCTGTCCGGCGCGCCGTGCACGACGGGCGCGACACAGCCTTTTTCCGGCACGCTGCCCAGGTCATACACCGGCAGCAGGTGCACGTCCGTCAGGCCAGCTTTGGCGAGCATGGCAAGGTGCTTCATGCCGTTGGAGCCAGTCTCGCGGAATGCGGTGTATTTGCCTCGATTCATGGCGCTGACCGACAGGTCGTTGATCGAAAAGTCGCGCACGTGCAGCTCGTAAATCGACATGTCCGGCTGCGCCTTCACTTTGGCCGGCGGCTGGTCCTTGTTCCAGCTGTTTGGCGCCAGGCGCGGATCGGCCAGGTCGGCGATGTAGCTGCGGGCGGAATCGGTGGTCAGGCTGACTGAATAAGGATCGGTGACTACATTGCGCACCAGGCCAGTCTTCGGCGCTACCACATCCATCACATACTTGTAGTAGCGGCCGGAGAGGTTGCCGCGGGCGCTGGCGGACCAGATGCCGGTTTTCGCATCGGCCTGCATGGTGGTGATGGATTTCGGCTTGCTGCTGCCGGTATCGAATACGCAGACGGATACGCGTTGCGCGGTTGGCGCCCACAGTTTGAATGCGGTGCTGCCTTTGCCGATGCTGGCGCCAAGGTCGTTTGACTGTTCGGCCGCGGCGTAGATGTCGTCCAGGGCGCCGGGTACCTGCAGTGCGGTGGCGTCGCGCACCGTGCCGTCGGGGTTTTCCTGGACCAGTACCAGTTGTTTGGCCAGCAGCGCGGGGAGGCGCGCGCGGTCGGCGGCGGAGAGCGCGAGCAGCACTCCGTCGCCGGTGTATTTGAAGCGCTGGGCCAGTGGGGCGGGCAGGGCGTCGGTGGTGACAGCCAGTGGCAAGGCGCCGTCGGCACCGCTGACGGTGGCGCCCTGTGGGGCGCTGATGCCAGCGGCAGTTGCGTAATAGAGTTTGAAGCTGCCCTCGGCATTGGCTCCGGTCCATTTGGCCAGGCGGCCGTTCAGCCACAG
>DASWTB010000111.1:0-7481 GCA_036402315.1 Pseudoduganella sp.
GTCGGCGGCGAGCAGTATCTTTGCCTTGCGCAGGTAAAGCTCAGGCAGACCTTGGCCAAGCAATATCAAGGTATCGAGGCGTTGCAGGGCGTCGTCCCATGCTTTTGATTCGATGGCCAGGCTGATGGATTTGTTTTGCAGCACGTACAACATCCCGAGTCTTTGCATGCCTTCGTCCAGGCTGGAGAGCGCTGCTGCGATGGCACCCGCTTTGCTCTGCGCATCGGCCAGGTGCAGGTAATGCTCGGGCGAGGGTTCGGTTGCCTGGTCGACTGCGATCCGGAACGACGTCTCGGCAGCACGATACCGTCCCTGCGCGAGCAAAATCTGACCATACAGCCCCTGGCCTCGCACGATTGCGCCTGGCTCTCCTTTCAACATCTCCAGGAATTTCTCCGCGTAGCGCTGTGCAGCAGGGAATTTCTTCTGATTCAATGCCTGCTCTGCCAGGTAATAGTAGGCGGACCGCTCCCCAGGATTCAGGTTCAGGGCCAATAATAAGTCCTGGGTCGCGGACTTGTGATTGCCGTGTTCCATATGGAGCCTGCCACGCATGACGAGCAACTTTGCACTTTTCCCTTCCCGCTGCATCGTCGCAGTCAGGTCCTGTATCTGATGGTGCAAAGAGCCATGGGCCAGCGCCTGCCCAGCGAAAAAAAATAGAGCGAGTAACACATGATTCAACCGCATGTTGGGATCCTCAACCAATAGGAATGGCGGGGCTGTTCCCCGCCAGGTCCGTGCCAATCAGTTTTGATACGTGATGCTGAGTGTCGGGCGCTGGGAGACGGTGCCATATTCGCTGGAGCGGAAGTCGACACCATCGCTGCTGGTGGAGCGGATGCTCAAGCCGTTGTTGTCTGCCGTACCGTTCAACCAGCCCTGCACCAGGCCGATGCCTGCTGAATTGAGCGTGATCGTGTGAAGCCCGTTGGCGTTGGGGACAAAGCTGCCGATCTCGACACCCTGGTTGCCGGACACATTGGCGTTAGCCCAGGTCGCCGTGCTTTCGCTCCAGGCTACATTGCGGGCATAGAGACGGTATGTGCCGGCGCTTGGGTTAAAAGCTTGCAGCTTCACACGAACGGATTGGACAGTAGCGGTGCTCGGGATGCCGCTCAGGCTCCATTTCAGCAGGGAGACCAATTCGCCATTCGTTCCGTCCGCGCCATCTGCCAGTACCGTGGCGGAGGCGCCAAAGTTAGAGCCGGGCACGCCACTGGCGACATAGGTATCCTGAGTGCCGGCGTAACCGTTCAATCCCTCACGCAGATCCACCGTCACCTTGGTGCTGCCGGCAGCCAGCGTCGTCGCGTTGGCCACATTCGAATAGCTTGAGCTGCCAGCACTGTTCTTTGCGCGTACCCGGAAGTAGTAGCTTGTGCTGGCAGTCAGTCCGGTGCTGGCATAAGACTGGACGTTGCTGCCGACTGTCGCCAGCGCTGTCCAGTTGACGTTATCGGTGGAACGCTCGATGTCAAAGCCGGTTTCATTGTTGGAATTGTCGGTCCACGCCAGGTTGATGGCGGATGATGAGGCGGCCGTCGCGGTCAAGCCGGAGGGTGCTGCTGGAATGACTGGCGGCGTGGCGCCTTTGCTGATCGTGAAATAGTCACGCACGGTGCCGTTGTTGTTGAGATACTTGATATCCATGGTGGTACCTGAAACGTCAATCACCATGGAGCCCAATTCATTCAGCGACAGGAACATGGCGGGATGATTCAAGGTGCCGCCACTGACCTGGCCGGACGCGCCGACGACAGAATAGACTGCGCCGGAATGCGGCAGGCTGCCGCTCTTTGTATAGGCGCCCGTACCATCGACTCGGCCGCTGCCACCGTTGATCTCAAACGAGCTGTTGTAAGTACTCGATAGACCGTAGTGACCGTCGATGAATTTCGAGCGTTCATATGAATGGCTGTGCCCAGTGAGAACCAGGTCGACGCCATAGTTTTCCAGGACAGGCAGGAAATTCTGGCGCATCTCAATCAGGTTCGTCTCGGTATCCGAATTGTGCGAACCCTTGGTGTACGGCGGGTGGTGCCAGATGGCCACCAGCCAGGTCGCGGTGACATTCGCCAGATCGGCTTTCAGCCAATTCATCATGGCGCCGGTGGTAGAGCGGCTGGTTTCGTTCGAATCGAGCACGATGACGTGGATATTCCCGTAATTGAACGAGTAATAGGCCTCGGTACCGGAGGCTATGCCTCCCGACTCGCCGTTTTTAGGGAAGGTGTGAATATCGTAGTAGGGCCCGGTCTGCGTCGCGGAATCCGCACTGACACCGTCGTGGTTGCCGATCGTCGCCCACAGTGGCGACTGCCGCATCATCTCCGGATACATGTTGAACATTTTGGTCTGGTATTCGGCATCGGTACCGCTGTTGTAGGCATTATCGCCAAGCATTAACCAGAAGTCCGTATAGGTGCTTCCGGTGAAGTTGCGGTAGGCGTTATACACGGCTGCCTGACCGGCCGTACCGGTGCCTGCATCGCCGATCACCCAGATCCGGGTGGGTACCGAGGTGCCGGCCGTCGGCGAGGTTTCGAAAAAGTACGTGGAGTCGCCGGCCTGCACGGCGCTGCTGGAGCCCACGTTGTAGAAATATTTGGTGTTCGGATTGAGGCCGGTCAGTTTGACGATGTGTTCAGTGGTGGATGCGGCATTGGATGCGATTGACGTCAGGCTGCCGGAACTGAGGCCAAACTGGACGCGGCTATCGGTAGCAACATCGGTCCGCCAACGCACCGTGATGCTATCGCTGCTTGCACTTTGAAGGTAGGGTCCACGCACGACCACCGCGGCGAAGGCAAACGATGACCAAAGCAGAACGAGGAGCATGACGGAAGACGTCAGAACCCTATGCATATTCTTATGTAGCATTTATTCCCTCTCTATCCTTGAGTGGTGGAACAGTTTTGATAAGCAGATTGCGCAGCTTCGGCACTCCCGCCGACCAGCTCCGGTCACCTGCGGTCTTCGGAATGGGTCCGGATCAACGCCAGCGACTTCAGGCGTTCACTGGGAGTCCCAGGCAGCGTTTGCATCAATTCTTCATCAGGAAGCGTGGCAGCGGCCTTCAGCCAAAGATCTGCGGCCGTCGGGTCAAGCCTGGTAGCAGCGGGCAGTTCCATACGGGACCTCAGCGAAAGCGCATAGAACGAGACGGCCCACATCTCGTCTTCCGCCAGGGAAGGAAAGCTCGGCATTGCAGTATTCTGGACGCCCAGCTTCACGGAAGTGAATACGGATAACGGCGACATGGACGCCATGCGGGCCGGATCGAGGAAATTCATCGGCTTGGCCCCCAGTGACTGCGCTGCGGCGCCCCGGCCATCGCCCATTGCGCCATGGCAGGACACGCAGTGCGCAACGAACAGTTGTTTTCCCTGGGCCAGGCTCGGCCAGCTGCGCGGTGCCGTTGCCGTTCCGGCCGCCAGGTAGATGGCATCGCGCGCTTTCAATGCCTGCTTCTTGATCGATTCAGGCTGCGCCTTCGCTTTGATCAGCTCGATGAGGCCGGCAATTTCCGCGCGAATGGCGGGCTGTAAGCGTATTGCTTTGACCTGCTCACTGACTTCCAGCGCGGAACCGCTGACGACGAGTTGTTCGGCGTATTCATCTTCATCGATGATCTTCCCGTTCGCTACAGCAAGCGCGTAGTCGCGCGAAACATAGTCGAGCATCTGCGCGACAAAATCGGCCGTGTAGGCGGGGCGAATGCCCTCCTGCGCCGAGGTATCCGCCACCACGCCCAGATATAACAGCGATGCCGAGATCGCCATGGCCGCGAATGCGGTAGATGCCACGCCGTGCCACGGGTATTTGTTCCCGGGTGCAGCCGATTTTTTATGAATCATGGTCGTTGTATGGGCAAGATGCGGGAAACCACAAACAGTAGCGACCCAAGATGACATCCCGATTACAACAAGTGCATGGTTCGAAGCGAGGCATCGCGAGGGTCGTTGCACGCAGGATACCATCGGTATCCCAGCAATTTCCTTTGGTCCTGAACAGTCAGGGGCGCAAGCTTGCCTCCCTGCGAAATTGAAAGCCTGTTCAGTGAACCGGATTGGCGAGACGCGGTTCCGGCCTTGCCTTGGGCTGTGCCTCGGACGCCGGCGGCGGCATCATCAGCCGCATGGGGATCGCCAGTTCGATGCCGCGTTCGGCCAGCGTCCCGACAAGCCGCAAATAGATCGCTTGCTGGGTGTCCATGAACACAAAGTAGTCCGGCGACTTGATCCAGTACACGGTTTCAAAGTCGAACGACCATTCGCCCAGGCCAGAGAAATGCGAACGCTCAAAGGTTGCGGTTTCCTCCTGCGTCAGCACGGCCTCCTTCAATATTTGCGGGATCTCGCGCAACCGTTCTTCGCTGGTACCGTGGCGCACCCGCAGGATGAAGGCGGCGCGGCGCGTCTGCATGCGCGTCTGGTTCAGGATGCGGGCTTTCAGGATGTCGCCATTGGAGAAGATGATCTGGTCGCCGCCCAGCCCGCGCAGGCGCGTGGTCTTCAGGCCGATGTATTCGACAGAGCCGAGCTTATCGTCCACGATGATGAAGTCGCCCACCACGAACGGCTTGTCCAGCACGATGGACAGCGATGCGAACAAGTCGCCCAGGATATTCTGCACCGCCAGCGCCACTGCAATGCCACTGATGCCCAGGCTGGCCACGAGCGTGGTGATATTGAAGCCCAGGTTGTCCAGCACCATCAGGGTAAATACGATCCAGACTATCATGCGCAGTACGAAGTCGATGATCGCGGCTGAAGTAGCAGAGGCGCCATTTTCATTGCGGGCGCGATAGTACCCGCGCCACGAGCGTACCAGGCTGTCGCCCCAGACCCCGCCCTGCAGCAGCAGCGTGGTGGCCGTAACGCGCCACATCCACGTCTGCTGTTTCGGGGGCAGGTCCAGCATCTGGCAACCCAGCCATGCACTGCCTACCACGATGGTCAGCAGCCAGGTCTTGCGCAGCGCCCGCACCAGCCAGTCGTCAATAGCCGTATGGGTACGTTCGGCGATCACCGCCAGCCGCCGCACGGCCAGGCATTTCACCAGGTAGAGGGCCACGACAGCCGCTGTCATCACGACCGCCGCCGCGCCCCATTCTTCGACCGAGTTTCCGAGAAAGGAATAACGCATCCGCGCAGTGTAGCGAAGGGGGAAGCGCGGGTGCGCACGTATGACTACAGGCAAGGTTGCGCCACCCCGTCGAAAACTTCGGGATACTTTTGCCACCTCGACTCGCAAGCCCAGAACAATGTCAACAAACAAGCCAACCACCTTGGAACTGTGGGGCGGGCTGGAAGGTACCGTCAACCGCGTATCCGATCAATACTTCAGCCAGATAGAGCAGAATGGCCACGACCGGCGCGAGGATGACCTGGACCGCTTCGCGGCCCTGGGCATCCGCGCGCTGCGCTACCCGGTGCTATGGGAACGGGTAGCGCCGGCCAGGCTGGCCGATGCCGACTGGAGCCAGCCGGACAAGCGGCTGCCGGCCTTGCAGGCACTGGGCGTCACCCCGATCGTGGGACTGGTGCATCACGGCAGCGGCCCGCTGTATACCAGCCTGATCGATCCGGCCTTCCCTCAGCAACTGGCCGAATACGCCGGCGCGGTCGCGCAACGCTACCCCTGGCTTGAGTACTACACGCCAGTCAACGAACCCCTGACGACGGCACGCTTCTGCGGCTTGTACGGCCTGTGGTACCCGCATGGCCGCGACGACCGGACCTTTCTGCGCGCCCTGCTCCATCAATGCAAAGGCACCGTGCTGGCCATGCGCGCCATCCGCGCCGTCAATCCACAGGCGAAACTGGTGCAGACCGATGACCTGGGCAAAACCTATAGCACGCCGGAGCTGGCCGACTGGGCGGACTTCTACAACGACCGCCGCTGGCTGGCTTGGGACCTGCTGTGCGGGCGCGTGAACCGCGAGCATGCCTTGTGGCCCTACCTCACCGAACGCGGCGGGCTCACCGAAGAAGAGCTGCTGTGGTTCAGCGAGAAACCCTGCCCGCCGGACATTATCGGATTGAATTACTACATCACCAGCGAGCGCTGGCTCGACCACCGCGCCGAGCGCTATCCGCCACGCTACGTGGGCGTGGACGGTTTTGCCGACATTGAAACGGCGCGCGCCCTGGCCGTCCCCACGCCCGGCATCGGCCCGCTGCTCGATGAAGTCTGGGAACGCTACAACCTGCCGATGGCCGTCACCGAGGCCCATATCGATGCCAACCGGGAGGACCAGCTGCGCTGGCTGCTGGAAGTCTGGAACGCCACCCAGGAGACGCGCCTGCGCGGGGTGGACGTGCGCGCCGTGACCGTATGGTCGCTGCTGGGCTCCTTCGACTGGAACTGCCTGGTTACCGAGTGCAAGGGGTACTACGAAACGGGCGCCTTCGACCTGCGCGCACCTGTTCCACGGCCGACCGCGCTGGCTGCGATGATGCGCGAGCTTGCCACCGGCCGCCCGCTATCGAGCCCCGTGTTGCAGGGCGCCGGCTGGTGGCGCCGCCCCGGACGTTTCCTGTGCCCGCCGGCTGCCAGCAGCACCAGCCTGGCAGCGCTGCCGCCTGAGCGCCAGTTCCCGCCGCGTCCGGTGCAGCCTATCCTGGTCATCGGGGCTACCGGCACGCTGGGTTCGGCCTTTGCGCGCATCTGCGAGCAGCGCAACCTGGCCTGCCGCGTGCTGACCCGTCAGGAGATGGACATTGCCGATCCCGCTTCCGTGGAAGCGGCCATCCAGCGGCACCAGCCCTGGGCCATCATCAATGCCGGCGGCTATGTGCGCGTGCACCAAGCAGAACAAGACGAGGCCCGCTGCCTGCGCGAAAACACACATGGTGCGGCCGTACTGGCCATCGCCTGCGCGCGCCACGCACTGCGCCTGCTCAGCTTCTCCAGCGACCTGGTGTTTGATGGCAGCAAGGGCGCGCCCTACGTGGAAAGCGACCGCACGGCGCCGCTGAACGTCTATGGCCGCAGCAAGGCGCAGGCCGAGCAGCGCATGCTGTCCGTCCACCCGGACACCCTGGTGGTGCGCACCAGCGCCTTCTTCGGTCCTTGGGACAGCCATAACTTTGTCACGCTCGCGCTGCAGGCGCTGGCCGCAGGCGAGCGCTTCGCCGCAGCCGCAGACCTGTTCGTTTCGCCCACCTATGTGCCGGACCTGGTGCAGACCTGCCTCGATCTCCTGATCGACCGGGAAAGCGGCATCTGGCACCTGTCAAACGGTGAAGCGCTCAGCTGGCACCAGCTGGCGCAGCGCGCCTGTCTGTTGGCCGGCATCGACGCGGCTGGACTGGAAGCCTGTCCTGCCACTGCCTTCGACGGCCACGCCGCGCAGCCGCGCTTCTCGGCCCTGGGCAGCGAACGCGGGATCCTGATGCCCACCCTGGACGACGCCCTTGCCCGCTACGTCCAGGCGGCCGTTGGCCTGGGCGAACCGGGCGCGGCGCAGAAGG
>DASWTB010000112.1:0-8750 GCA_036402315.1 Pseudoduganella sp.
CAGCCGAGAAGTTGAAGGGCTTTTTCTGCGTGCGCAGGTGCGCAGGTGACGACGGCCACCGAACCGCGTTGCAGGTCTGAGCGCACATGCAGTTGCGCAGGAATGGCGTTGCTCGCCAGCTGTTCGCGCAGCACATGCTCCGCAGCCCGCATGCGCAGCACCGCTTTGGCCACCTTCCCGATGGTCGTCAGCGCCATCTGCTGCAGGATTTCGACGCGCACCGGCATTGCTGCGCGTTCTGGCACCAAGTCCCTGGCAGCAGCGGCGATTTCCTCCGCCGTCGCGGTGGCGCCGGGCTTCAAGGTTACAAATGCCATCGGCAATTCGCCGGCATGCGCGTCCGGCTGCCCAACTGCAGCCACCATTGCAACCGCAGGATGGCGCAATAGTGCGTCCTCGATCATTGCAGGGTCGATGTTGTGGCCGCCCCTGATGATCAGTTCCTTCGCACGGCCGGTGAGGTGCAGGTATCCCGATCCGTCCAAAAAGCCCAGGTCCCCCGTGTTGAGCCAACCAGGCGCCAGCCAAATACCCTTGTTGTCGTCATTGCGGAGATAGCCCGGGAAGACATTAGGCCCACAAATACCGATCACGCCTGCTTCCCCGGGGGCGCATTCAGCGACTGCATTGCCTGCCGAATCCACCTTCCACGCCTTCACCTGCTGGTAAGGCAAGCGGATGCCGACAGTTCCCGCCCGGCTCTCTCCGAGCGGCGGATTCAACGTCGTCACGCAGGCGCCCTCTGTAAGACCGTACCCTTCGGTGAGGCGAATGCCGGTTGCCGACTCAAAACGGCGGGCGACCTCGCCAGGCAACGGTGCTGCGCCACAAGCGGCGTAACGAACAGACGAAATGTCGGCTCCATTCAATGGCAATGCCGAGAGATTGGCGTAAATCGTCGGCACGCCACTGAAACTGGTTGCGCGGAATCTTTCAATCAGTTGCCAGAAATTGGCCATGACGTTTTCGCCCCGGTAGCCAGATGGCGTCAACATCACGACCTCCGACCCGCCGTGGAAGGCCGCCAGTCCTGTCACCATCGCACCGTTGACATGGAACAGCGGCAGTCCGCACATCACGACTCCCGGCCTCGGCTCCATGGCGCACAACATGGACGCGACGTAGACCTCATTGGCGTGGCGGTGCACGGCGATCTTCGGCAAGCCAGTGGTTCCGCCTGTATGGAAATAGGCACAAATGTCACTCTCCGCAAAATGCCTTTTCGAAAGAAGATGGCCTGCAGGTTGTCGCTGCAACGTGCCGTCAAAATCCAGAACAGTCACTGTGTTGCGTTGTGGCCGCTTTGCCATCATCGCCATTGCCCGTACTACGCCAGCCTTCAAGGTGCCAAGATATTGCGCGGCATTGACGACATAGAGCGTACGAATTGACGGGCAACGGTCTACTACTTCAACAGCCTTTTCCCAAATGTCGACGCCTGGCAGCGGACCAAGCGTGACCATGGCTTCCGCACCAGTCTCATTGACGATGCTCGCAATGTGCTCAACATCCAGCATCGGATTGACTGGGCTCACAATCCCCGCTGCTTGTGCACCAAGCAGCGCGAAATGCGTTTGCGGAAAATTTGGAACCAGCAGCGTGATTGCCTTTCCCGGTACGATGCCAGCCTGGTGGAAAGCATTGGCAGCCTGGGTCACGCGCTCCTTCAGCGTCCGGTAATCAAACGTGAACACTTTATCGCCAGGGTTCCCCGTCATAATGAAGCGCAACGCAGCCCTGTCCGGATGCCGTTCGCTCGCCTGGCATACGAGCTCATAAGTACTCTGTGCCGGCTTACGCTGCGGCCAGCTGATACTTTCAAATGCCTGCACGTCGGCGGCGGTGCGAATCTCGAATGGCTGGTTTGGGTCGATCATTACTGTCTCCTAAATGATGTAAGCACGCTCAGTTGCATTCGGCATCAACACCGGGCGTCCTGGCAGGCTTTTTTCGTTATGCATGTATGCGCCAGCGGCATCGGCCAGCGTGTAGTTGCGGACTTTCGGCAGCGTTATCGATCCAACAGTCGCAGCCAGCTCTTCGAGCACAGCGCGGTTCGCGCTGAATACGCTCCAGGCGTAACGTGCCTCCCGCGGCGCCAGCGCACGCATTCGGCGCTTTTGGCTGAGCGACTCCAGACCTCCCCTTAACAAGCCAAACCGGTCAAAATTACCGAGCAAGGGATGGACCGTCGTGGCATGGCCGATCGCTTTGGAGGCAAGCAAGCGCAGCAACGCGCCTTCATCGTCCCAGTTGGCAAAATTCAGGGTTGCCGCAAACCGGTAAGGCACGGCACGTAACTGGTCGCGCTCGCGATCGATCAATAAAGAAGCTCCGGCCTTGCGGCACATGGGAAGGCGATCGCTGCTTCCGGTTGCGGCAACATGCGCACCGCGACGCTTCAGCAGTTTCACCGCGATCATCCCCAAGCCCCCCGTACCGCCATGGACCAATACATCGATGCCTTCCAGGTTTGCACCGCCGAGGCCTGCAGCCTGCAGTGCCTTCGCGACGGTCAGGAAGTTATACGGGACGGCTGCCAAATCGGCACTCGACATACCCGTTGGCTGCAACACAGCATGCGAGGCGCGCACGACTACACAGTTGGCATGTGTACCCCGGCTTGACGGCGGAGCGGCTCCGAAAACGGCATCGCCTTCCCGCAAGTGGGAAACGCCCCGCCCGACACGCATTACGCGGCCTGCGAAATCGTTACCCAAGGTCAGCGGCAACCTGGCCGCCCCCATCAAGGCAAACAGCGCCCGGCCATAACCCGAACTCCGCCGCACGTCGATTGGGTTGACCGATGCCGCTTCCACTGCAACTTCGACTTCTCCCGCACCAGGAGCTCGCCGAGGAAACTCGCGTAACACAGGCCGAACTGCGGCATCGAACTTCTCGATCACTGCCGCAAGATAGCTCGCACTCATGGCAATACGATCCTGTTCTGTTGTTCGCCCAGGTCAATGGCGCCATCGTCGGTACGTATGGAGCTCCGCATTACGTCGCCGGGCTGCAAATAGGCCGGATTGCGCAAGCCCTTCTTGATAAACAGGTGCCATTTCGCCTGGTCCGACAGGAGATGGCGTACAAGCCACACCTGCAACTTGCCCGGTGCACGCGCAGCACATCCCGCCGGCGTTCCCGTGGCAATCAGGTCGCCGGGGTACAGGTTATGGAGCCCGGACAGCTCGGTAAGCGTCTGGTGCGGCTTGAAGATCATGTCGCCGCAATACGCATCCTGGCGCGGCTGTCCGTTCACAACAAGACGCATATGCAGTTCTGGCCAGCGCAGCCAATCAGATGCATTCAGAAGAACCAGATAAGGTCCGGCCGGACCAAAGGTGCGGTAACTCTTCCCTTTATAGAATTGGGCCTGCGGCAGCTGTACATCGCGCGCCGACACATCATTGACGATGGTCACGCCGGCCAGCCATTCATGCAGATTGCCTGGCGAAACCTCAACCGGCTGCGTGATCGGCTTTTTCAGGACCAGGCCCAGTTCGATTTCATAGTCCAGCAGATGCACGTGGGCGGGTCGCACCACATCATCAAACGCGGACGCCAAGCAGGAGGAAGCCTTCGTAAAGATCGTATTGAAGCCGATCTTGTCGGGATCCATGCCAGACTCGCGCACGTGGCTCGCATAATTAATGCCCTGGCACAGGAACTGGCGATCTTCCGTGATTGGCGACATGAGATGGACACTGTCCAGCGCAATCGTTGCCTGGGCGGGCTGGCTTGCCCGTGCCTCGTCCATTCCGTCGCGAATGAAATCGCTGGTGCTGTTGAAACGGGCTGCCAGCGGCGCAATACCGCGGTCGTGGACCACACCCCAGACCACCTGCCCACCATACTGGTAACGCACTACCTTCACTGCCATGTTGATTTTCCTTTGAATTGATCAGAGCCACGGACGGCTCTTTGCGGCGGTGGCCTGCATCAACAGGCGCACGCGGTCCACTGAAATGCGGCCGGAGTGAATCAGGCGCGCCAACTGGTAAATGGTCTTGAGACTTGGCCTCGGCACCATCGAAGCAGGAACGTCCGCGCCCCAGGCCCAGATGCCGGCAAGGTCGAGCGGCAGGTAGTGCGTTTCGTAATCGGAAGTGAAGACGTCGCCGTCGGTGTAATGCTCGAACTCCATGCCGTCCGGGTCGTACCAGTAATCAAATAACTGGCTTCCCAGCATGTGCCGGCCAATGCCCCACATATGCCGATGCCCATTGGCGCGCAAGACATTCTGGCCATGGCCCAACGCATCCACGTCGAGCACCTCATAAGCGCTATGCTCATATTTCTCTTCGATGCCGCCTGCCAGCACTAAAGTGTGGTGGTCGGCGGGCTGGGCACCGCGATCAAGACGAAAGAAAGTCAGGTTTGGCGAACCGTCCGCCAGGTATTGGACATCGGTGGGAATTACCCCCAGGTGACGCATGTACCATTTCGCCATTGCGGCAAAATCCACGGTCTGCAGGACCACGTGGCCAATGCGCGCAATCAGCGAAGGTTCAATGGGCGGCCTCACGATGGCGTTCAGCCTTGGGGTCAGGCCGGGACCATTGCTCGTGATATGGGTCGGCTGCCGCATCGGCAAAGGTGCAACTTCATCCTGCCCAGCGATCATCCAAACAAGATTGCCGGCCGGATCAGTAAGCGCAACGCCCTCACCTCCTCCCGGAATCACACAATTGGCCAACCTTTGAGCACCCGCCTCGGTTTCCAGCCGGGCCAACTCACCCGGATCAGCAACGGTAAACGCTGCGCCGACATATCGCGAACGGCGACCACGATTGGCAACGTAAATGCATGGCGAACTATCGGCGCCACGCATGATGAGACGCTCCGGGGTCCTCGACACCATGCACATGCCGAAGTCGTTCAGGAAGCGCTCAGTCTCCGCAAGGTCTGGCTTCTCGAACATCAGGAAGGCCAGCGCTTGCGCTTTAGCGATCGCCGCGGGTCGTACAAGTTTCTGGATCCCGGCAGGAAGAGCGCTTTCTGGACAGGACTGGCTCTGCCGAAGGACGCCGTCAGGTGATGGCATATGGTCTCCGTTGCATTTTCTTTGGAACCGTTTCGGCTCGTATAATGACATTATCGTCAGTTTGACGATAGAGTCAATATGAATTTTGGTGAAGGAAGAAAATGCTGTAAGCGACGTTGCATGGCGTCTCGCGCACAATGCGTCGGATACCGGAGAAAGTTGGATGCGAATTGCGCCAAGCAGGACGATGGATAGGCGCTGGAATTTGGACGAACAAAAAGAAAAACCCGATTTTTCATCGGGGCCTTTTCAGTGTTCTGGCGGCGAGGGTGTCTGTAGCACTAAGAGTGAAAAATCCTCTCTACAGCGCTCTATCCACCTTTCTATCTGATTACGGCCGGCATTCGAAAACGAATACTGAAGGTTCGGCTCGCAGGCTGATCGTCATGACACTCAAACCTGCTACCGCCGTTTTAATCGTTTAAGAGCGATGGAAAGCTCACCAATATTGTCGGGTTGCTCGCGTATCACTGGACTAGGCGACGGGATTCACACCGCGCGCTTATTGAGGCCGTTGGTGAGAATCTTCATCACCGTCTCGAACATGGCGTCAATTTGCGCTGCGTCAGCCCGCAGGCTGTCGGTGCGCCACATCAGGCTCAATACGCCGTTCATCATGGACCACAGGGCTGCGGAAGCGAGTTCAGGGTCGTACCCGCCGTCAATGACCGCCTCGTCAATGCCCCGGCGGATCAAAGCGCCCAATTTGGCGTTCTGCTCCCGGATCAAGTTCGCGATCCGCGTCAGCGCCTCGGGCTCGTTCGGCGGCTCGACCAGGATACGAAACTGGTGCGGGCGTTCCTTGGCGAAGTTTGTATAGGCCGCCGCCACTGCGTGCAAGCGGTCCTCCACCCCGCCAGGCGTGGCATATGCGGCGTCCATGTATTGCCGATTCTCTTCCAACGCACGCTCGGCCACCGCCATCAGCAGCGCCGAGAGACCGCCGACCCGGTTGTATAAAGTCTGCACCGCCACGTCGGCACGTTTTGCGACCGCCTCCAAGGTGACCGCGTCGCGCCCCCCTTCCACCAGCAGAGTCTCCGCCGCTTCCAGGATCGCCAACCGCGTCGCATTGGCTTTGCGTTGTGTTCGAGTCTCTTTTTCACGACCCACCACCCCAATTATTTGATTGACTTCCATTCTTGGAACCTCTTACAATATTTTAAGTCATTACAAGTTTGTTGATGGCTCCAATATTCTCATATATCGATATATCGGGGGAAGCATGAGGCAACGAGCGAACGTAGAGTTCTCCTCTGGCCAGCGAGGAGAGCGTTGCCGGGGCTGGCTTTATGAGCCGGAGGGAAACGGGCCCTTCCCCGTCATTGTCATGGCGCACGGCTTAGGCGGCGTCAAGGAGATGCGTCTGGATGCGTTTGCCGAACGCTTTTCCGACGCCGGCTACGCATGCCTGGTCTTCGATTACCGAAATTTCGGCGCTAGCGAGGGGACTCCACGGCAGTTGCTGGATATCACTAAACAATTGGAGGACTGGTCCAGCGCTATCGCATTTGCACGGCAACAGCCCCACCTAATGCGCGACAAGGTCGTCCTGTGGGGCACCTCCTTCGGCGGCGGCCATGTCATTGCCTCTGCTGCCCGCGACCCGGAAGTGGCTGCCGCCATTGCCCAATGCCCCTTCACCGACGGCATCGCCTCCGCCCTTGCGATGGATTTCCGCAGCAGCTTCAAAGTGACAGCGATGGCCATGGTGGACATGTTGCGCGGCCTGGTCGGCATGCCGCCTTTGTTGGTGGCCACTTCCGGCCCGCCACATTCCGCCGCCCTCATGACCGCGCCCGACGCCCATGGCGGCTATCTGGCCCTGGTGCCGAGCGGATTTTCCTTCCGCAACCAGGTCGCAGCGCGCTTCGCGGTGAACATCTTGCGCTATCGTCCTGGCCGCCGAGCGGCAACGGTATCCTGCCCAATTCTTTTCTGCATCTGCGAGACCGATTCTGTCGCGCCGGCAGGGCCGACGCGGCGCCATGCGAAGAAGGCGCCGCGCGGCGAAGTCCGCCTGTATCGCGACGGCCATTTCGACATCTATGTCGGCGCAGCCTTTGAACGGGTGGCGGCCGATCAGCTCGACTTTCTCAAGCGGCATATCCCACTGAAAGGATGAACCATGTCGAAGTATGATTTGACCGATCGCGTCGTGGCCATCACCGGCTCAACCGGCGGCTTGGGATCTGCGCTTGCCGCAGCGCTGCGCGCCAAAGGCGCCCGCCTGGCCTTGTTCGACCTCGACTTGGCCAAGGTTGAGGCACAGGCAGAGACCTTGGGCGACACCTCCCGGGCCCGCGGTTGGGCCACCAACGTGCGCCGCATGGAGAGCCTGGAGACGGCCATGGCGCAAGCCGCCGCGCATTTCGGCGACATAGACGTGGTGATCGCCAACGCAGGCATTGACACGATGGCGCCCATGGCCACGCTCAACCCGGAGGTATTCGAGCGCGTCATCGATATCAACCTCAACGGTGTCTGGCGCACCTTCCGCGCCGGCCTTCCCTACGTGCAGAAACGGCAGGGCTACCTCATGGCCATCTCCTCGATGGCTGCCTTCGTCCATTCACCGCTCCAGGCGTCCTACACTTCCAGCAAGGCAGGAGTTTGGGCCCTGTGCGACAGCATCCGCCTGGAATTGCAGCATCTGGGAGTCGGCGTCGGCAGCGTCCATCCTACGTTTTTCCCCACACCGATGATGGACCACGTGGTAACCGATCCCGCAGGCCGTGTCTTGTGGGGTGGAAATGACAAGGGCCTTTGGAAAATGGTGTCGCGCGAAGCAGTCGTGCGCGACATCGTGGCCGGCATCGAGCGGCGCGCAGACATGGTGGTCGTGCCGAAGCGGAATACCATCATCGCAAAAGCGCCCGGACTCTTCCGACGCTTTATCGAGCGCGCCGGGTTCCGGGGCGAAGACATCCAGCAGGCCATCAGTCTGGCATCGTCCACCGGATGGAACGTGACTGCAATCGCTCATGGGGGCCATGCCACAGCGCCGGTCATTCCTTTTGCAAAAGAAAGTACATAATGACTTACGACTTGAACGACAAGGTGGTGCTGATCACCGGCGCGGCGGGCGGCATAGGTGCCGCGACTGCACGCGAACTCTATGCCCTCGGTGCGAGTTTGGTGCTGACCGATATGCAGCAATCCGCTGTCGACGAACTGGCGAAAGAGTTTTCCCCATCTCGGGTGCTACCTGTGGCGCTCGACGTCACTGACGCCGCATTAACGAAAGCTGTCATCCAGAAGACGGTCCAACGCTTCGGACGCCTGGATGTGGTTTTTGCCAACGCAGGCATTTCATGGCGTAGTGGCGCCTCCACAATTGCCAAGTGCGATGAGGCCGAGTTCGAGAAAATCGTAGAAGTGGATTTGCTTGGCGTCTGGCGCACGATTCGCGCGGCGCTGCCGGAGATTATTCGCAACAAGGGCCAAGTCCTTGTCACGTCTTCCGCATACGCTTTTCTCAATGGCATGGCGAATGCACCTTACGCCGCGTCGAAGGCAGGGGTAGAAATGCTCGCGCGCTGCTTAGGGGCAGAGTTCGCATATACCGGCGCAACGGCCAGCGTCGTGTACCCCGGCTGGACGGCAACGGCCATCGCGAAGGTTGCTTTCGGCGGAAACGCGACCGTGACAAAAATGAATGAGGCTGGATTTCCGGGTTGGCTGCGTCGGGCCATTCCGCCCG
>DASWTB010000113.1:0-6836 GCA_036402315.1 Pseudoduganella sp.
GCCTTTCTGTTCGATCGCGCTGGTCAGGGCGAAGATATTGCGGACATCGTCGTCCACCAGCAGGATGCGGCGGCCTTCGAATACGCGGTCGCGGCTGCGTACTGCCTTCAGCATGGTCTGCCGTTCGCTGGAGAGCTGGGATTCGACCTTGTGCAGGAACAGGGTGACTTCATCCAGCAGCCGCTCCGGCGAGCGGGCGCCCTTGATGATGATGGAGCGCGAGTATTTCGACAGCTCGGCTTCCTCGGCGCGGGTCATGCTGCGTCCAGTATAGACGATCACCGGGGGGAAGCTGGCAATCTCCTGCTGCGACATCTTCTGCAACAGTTCGCCGCCCTGCATGTCGGGCAGCTTGAGGTCCATGATCATGCAGTCGAACACCGTGGAGCGCAGCTGCTGCAGGGCTTCGCCGCCGCTGGCGGCTGGCGTGATGGCGATGTCTTCGTCCTCGATCAGCTTGACCATGCTTTCGCGCTGGCGTTCGTCGTCTTCCACCAGCAGGATATGTTTGACCTTTTGCGTGAAGCGCCGTTCCAGGCGTTCGAATATGGCCAGCAGTTCTTCGCGCGCGATCGGTTTCCTGGCAAAGCCGATGGCGCCCATGTGCAAGGCCGCTTCGCCGTTGTCGCTGGCACTGATGACGTGCACGGGAATATGCCGGGTTTGCGGGTTGTCCTTCAACATTTGCAGCACGGATAAGCCCGAACGGTCCGGCAAACGGATGTCGAGCAGCACGGCTTGCGGCTGGTGCTCGGCGGCGAGCTGCAATCCTTCGTCGGCGGTGAGGGCGACCAGGGCACGGTAGCCCGATTCGCGCGCCAGGTCGTACAGGATGCGCGCGAAGGCGGGGTCGTCTTCGATGATCAGCACCGCGCGCTCGGGCGGCGGCGGAGCGGCACGGTCGTCGTCGAAGGGGCGGATGGACGCGCTGCCGGACGGCGCCGCAGCCGGTCCGGCAGCAGGCGCTGCGGCAGCGTCGGCGGGCGTGCCGGGGCTGGACGGGCGCGCTCCAGGGTCCGTCATTGGGGCGGCGGCGGCCGCGCCAGCGGCACGCGGCGTGCCAGTTGCGCGGCCTTCAGCGGCCCTGCTCCCATCGGAAGGCGCAGCAGCCGCCCACTGCGTCGGCAGCAGCAATGTAAAGGTACTGCCTTGCCCCGCCACGCTGGACAGCTCGACCTCCCCGCCCAGCAGGCGCGCCAGGTCGCGTGAAATCGAGAGCCCCAGTCCGGTACCGCCATACCGTCGGCTGGTCGTGCCGTCGCCCTGTTGGAAGGCATCGAAGATCGCGCCTTGCTGCCCTGGCGCGATGCCAACGCCGGTATCGATCACCGCAAAGCGCAGCTGCCCCGCTTCGCCTGTCGTCACCCGCAGGATCACCTTGCCATGCTCGGTGAACTTGACCGCATTCGACAACAGGTTCTTGAGAATCTGTTCAAGGCGCTGCCGGTCGGTATACAGTTTTTCGGGCAAGCCAGGCAACAGGTCAACCACGAATTCGAGCTGCTTCTCCTGTGCCAGCGGCGCGAAGATCGCAGCGAGGTTGTCGACCACGTCCCGCAAGACCACGTCGTCCGGCGTCAGTTCCAGTTTTCCTGCCTCAACCTTGGAGATGTCGAGGATGTCGTTGATCAACGTCAGCAGGTCATTGCCCGCGTTGTAGATCGTATGCGCAAACCGTACCTGCTCTTCATCCAGGTTGCCTGACGCGTTGTCGGCCAATAACTTGGCCAGGATCAGTGAACTGTTCAAAGGTGTGCGCAATTCGTGCGACATATTCGCCAGGAATTGCGATTTGTAGGCACTGGCCGACTCCAGGTCGCGCGCCCGCGCCTCCACCTCCAGCCGCGCCGCCGCCAGCGCGGCATTGCGCTGGTCCAGGGTGTCAGCCTGCGCAGCCAGCTTTTCGTTGCTTTGCTCCAGTTCCAGCTTTTGCGTTTCCAGCGCAGCCTGCGACCGCTCCAGCACGCGCGACTGCTCCTCCAGTTCCTCATTGGCGGTGCGCAGCTCTTCCTGCTGCACTTGCAATTCCTCGTTCAGCGACTGCATCTCCGCCAGCGTCTCCGCCAGCCGCTGGCGCGACACCGTCGCTTCGATCGCCATGCCGATATTGCCCGCCACCAGCTCGAGGAGGTCCAGTTCACGCCGGCCCACTTCGCGCAGGAAGCCCAGCTCCACCACCCCGTTCACCCTGCCGTCGCTATGCACCGGCAGCAAAACCAGTTGCCGCGGCATGCCGTCGCCCAGTGCAGAGGACACCTTGATATAACCTTCCGGCAGCTCGGCCAGATGCAGCGCGCGCCGGGCACGCGCCGCCTGGCCTACCAAGCCTTCGCCGGGCAGCAGCCGCCGCCCTTTCCCCTCGCCCTCCTGGCTGAAGCCATAGGCTGCCGTGCGCTCCAGCCCACCATCCGGCTGCGTCACATAGAAGGCAGCCACCGCCACGTCCAGGTAGCGCGCCAGGAAATCCAGTAGCGTGGCCGACAGCTGGGGCAGCGCCATCTCGCCGATGCCCTGTTCCGCCAACTGCCGCTGGCCGTCGCGCAGCCAGGCCTGGTGCTGCAGCTGGTAGGCATGGGTGTGATGCTCTTGCAGCGCGTCGCGGTAGACGTCCGACAGCCGTACCAGGTCGCGCCGCCCCAGCCAAGCCAGCAAGCCGCTGACCGACAGGCTGACGACGAGGAAGATCGCCACCGTCCAGAATCCCACCACCCGTACCGCTTCCCCGCGCGTCGCCCGCAGGCGCTCCTCATGCGCGACAAAGGCACGGAAATGCTCGCGCAACTCGTCGAAGGGAATCTTGCCAATGCCCGCCCGCACCATGCCCAGGTAATCGTCTTGCTGGCGCCGCGCCGCAATGATTTGTTCCGCGGCGCGCTGCCAGATCTTTTGCTGGGAGCGGATATGGCGCAGGCGTTCAACCTGGGTCATGTCGTCGGCAACGAGGTCGGCCAGGACGTCGACGGCGGTATCGAAGCGCGAGCGCGCCGCAAGGTAGGGCGTCAGGAAGCTGTCATCGCCCGTCAACAGGAAGCCACGCATGCCGGTTTCCATGTCGGCCGCCAGTTTGCGCAATTCCTGCGCATTGCCGATCGCCCGCTCAGTGGATTCGGCCGCGCGCCAGGTGTTCATCAGGTAAGCGAACAGCGCCACGAAAATGCCAGCCGCGACGACCCCGCCAAGCAGCGGGATCTTTACGTTGCGGTTCAGGATACGGCGGAAACCCTGGTCATCGATGGTCGAACTACGCAGCATGGCAACTTGTCGAACAGTCATCGGGAATGTCCCAGTGTATCCCAGCGGCGCCGCTTGCGCGGCAATCGTGCGCGGGGGCTATAATTGCTGGCAAACCAACTGCCCTCATCGCCCAATGCGCAAGATCCTGACTGTGCTGCCTTTGTTCCTGTTGGCTGGCTGCGTGAATGATTCCGCCAGCTTCTACGCGGATGGAACGCGCGAACACACGCTGACCGTGCGGCGGCAGCAGGAGTATTTCTGGAAAGAAGATGCGCAATACACGCTGATGGCAGCGCGACTGCCGGAATGCCAGCGCGCGATTGCGTTGGGCGAGATGCCCCTGGAGGACCTGGAGTTCGAACTGTTCGCCAGTGGGGACAATCTCTGGAGCCTGCGGGCGGGGAAATATGTCTGGCAGGTGGAGACCAATGGCTGCACCCTGGTCGCCGAGGGCGGCAACACCACCGCCACCGGCACCAAGCTGGGGACCTTCGTCGTGGAGGGGAAAAAGGTGAAGATGCGCTTTAATGCCGAAACCGCTCCCGCTTCCCCTGCAGCTGGCGAGCCAGCGCCGGCCACCGGCGCCAGCGCTCCCGTACAGCAATAGCTGTCCGCCCGCCTGCGCCAGGGCTCAGGCAATGTCCACCACCACTTTTCCCGCTGCCAGTGCGGCGTGGGCCTGGTTGGCCTCCGCCAGCGAGAAACGTTCCGGGTGCAAGCGTACGGCCAGCAGTCCCGCATCGACCAGCCTCGCCGCTTCGCGCAGGATGGCGCCATGGGCCGCGCGCCCTCTTCCTGACAACAACGGCAGAAGTGTGAAGACGCCCGAATAGGTCGCCGCCCGGAATGACAACGGCGCCAGCGCATGGGTGCCCCAGCCAAGGCTGCTCACCACATGCCCGCCATACTCCCTGGCTGCGCGGAACGAAGCATCGAGCACATCGCCGCCAACGGTGTCGTACACGATATCGAAAGTCTCATCGCCTGCCTGCTCGATGAAGCGTGCGCCCATGGCTTCAATCGCTTCGCGCTGTGCGGGACGGCCGGTGGCGGACACGCTTGCGCCTTTTGCCAGCGCCAATTGCACAGCCATCCGCCCTACCCCGCCGGCGCCGCCTTGTACCAGCACCGTCTGCCCGGCCTGGATGCGCGCCCGGTCCACCAGCCCCTCCCAGGCGGTGATGAAAACCAGCGGCAGCGCAGCCGCCTCGCGCAGCGTGATGGAACGCGGCGCATGCGCCAACAGTTCCGCGTCGACCGCCGCATATTCGGCCAGGGAGCCCTGGACGCCTCCCACGCCGCCTGTCATGCCGAATACGCTGTCGCCGGGCGCGAAACCCTGGACTCCCGCGCCGACCGCTTCCACCACCCCCGCCATGTCGATGCCCAGGACAGCCGGCAGCGGCATTCGGGCATGGGCAGCACCGCCGGCCGCGATCTTGAGGTCGAGCGGGTTGATGCCACTGGCGTGGATGCGCACCAGCACTTGGCCGGCGCTGGGCACAGGCTTTGGCATTTCGCCCAGCGTCATCGGCTGGCCTGCGGTTTGAAGGATCATGGCTTTCATGTGAACTCCTTATATTGACGATGAAGCCAGTGTAGGCCGCCAGGCAGTCGGGAAAAACAGGCCGCGGCTGCAAACTGAATCCACGAATTGTGGATAATGCGGTATGGATAAACTCGATGCCCTGCGCGTCTTTTGCGCAGTTGTGGAAACGGGCGGTTTTTCGCGCGCGGCGGAAAAGCTGGGGATCTCGACGTCCTCGGTGACGGCACAAGTCAACGCACTGGAAGCGCATTTCCGCGTCAAGCTGATGAACCGCACCACGCGCAGCATGTCGCTGACTGGCGAGGGGCGCGAATGCTACGAGCATGCCCAACGCCTGCTGGCCGGCATGCAGGAGCTGGAATCAGCCCTGCACGATGCAGCCGAAGCGCCGCACGGCACCTTGCGCATCAATATGCCGGGACTGGTGTCACGGCTCTACGTGGCGCCGGCTTTACCGCGCTTTCTCGCACGCTACCCCGGCATCTCGCTGCAGGTTAGCGCCAACGACCGCCTGGTCGATATGGTCGAGGAAGGTTACGATATCCAGCTGCGGCTCGGTGATATCGGCGATGCACGCCTGGTGGCGCGGCCACTGATGCAGACGCGCTTTGTTTGCTGCGCGTCGCCGGATTTCGTCCGACGGCATGGCTCGCCCAAGATGCCGGATGAACTGGCGGAGTTCGATTGCCTGCACTTCATCCTCCCGCGCGCCGGCCGACCGCGCGCTTGGCAGTTTGCGGATGGCGTTTCCTTCACGCCGCCATCACGCGCCTCCTTCGACCATGTGGATTCGCTGGTGGAAGCATGCAAGGCCGGCGCAGGCATCGGCCAGTTCCTGTCGCTGTCGGTACAGGCGGAATTGCGCAATGGCGAGCTGGTACCCTTGCTTGCCGCGTACCAGGCGCCCGGCCCCACGCTGACCGCCCTGTACCAGCAGCGGCATCAGCGGGCAGCCAAGGTGCAGGCGTTCGTCGACTTCCTCGCGGAAGTCTTCGCTTAGGCGGCCTTCTCGCTATCCAGGTGCGAGAGCTGGTAGTCGTTATAGCGGCCGCCCGCTGCGGCGCCTTGCGGCACGATCAGTTCCAAGGCTTCCAGGTCCGATTGCAGCAGCATCACATCGTTTGCGCCCAGAGCTTCCTGCAGGCGCGTGCGGGTACGCGCCCCGACCAGCGGCACGATGTCTGTGCCCTGGGCCTGCACCCACGCAATTGCCAGCTGCGCCACGCTGATGCCCTTGGCCTGCGCCACCGCGCGGATGCGCTCCACCAATTCCAGGTTGTGCTTCAGGTTCTCGCCCTGGAATCGCGGGCTGTGCTGGCCGCGGTAATCCTTCTCGCCCTCGCGCTGCGCGGTCCAGTGGCCGCTGATCAGGCCACGTGACAGCACGCCGTACGCGGTGATGCCGACGCCCAGCTCGCGCGCCGTCTGCAGCAAGCCATTCTCGATGCTGCGCGAGATCATCGAATACTCGATCTGCACGTCCACGATCGGATGCACGGCGTGGGCGCGGCGCAGGGTTTCCGTGTTCACTTCCGACAGGCCGATATGCCGCACGTGGCCTTTGCGCACCAGGTCCGCGATGGCGCCCACGGTGTCCTCGATCGGCGTCGCGGGATCCAGGCGCGATGGGCGGTAGATGTCGATATAGTCGGTGTCCAGGCGGCGCAGCGAATAGGCGGCAAAGTTGGCGACCGATTGCGGACGCGAATCGTAGCCGATAAAGCCACCATCCGGATCGCGCAGGGCGCCGAACTTCACGCTGATCTGCACCTTCTCGCGGTCGCGGCCCAGCAGCGCTTCGCTGAGCAGCATTTCATTGTGGCCCATGCCGTAGAAGTCGCCGGTATCGAGCAGGGTGACGCCGGCGTCGAGCGCCGCGTGGATGGTGGCGATGCTTTCGGCGCGGTCGGCGGGGCCGTACAGGTCGGACATGCCCATCAGGCCCAGGCCAAGCTGGGAGGTTTGCGGGCCGGTGCTGCCAAGTTTGCGGGTTTCCATGTTCAGTTCTCCAGGTGAGGTGTCGATGGAAACCATTGTGCTATTATCGGATCCA
>DASWTB010000114.1:0-18141 GCA_036402315.1 Pseudoduganella sp.
ACCGCGCCGGCAGTTGCCACCGAAACCCTGTTCCAGGACGCCAACGGCAAGCCCTTGCCGCGTGCGGACGGCGTGGTCGGCGGCCGTTCGGTGGGCGCCCCCGGCGTGCTGCGCATGCTGGAAATGGCGCATAAGGAGTACGGCAAGCTGGCCTGGCCAAAGCTGTTCGCACCAGCCATCAAGCTGGCCGAGGAAGGCTTTGCCGTCAGCCCGCGACTGAACGCCTTGCTGACCAACGAACGTTACCTGCAGCGCGACCCGGTCGCCGCTGCCTATTTCTTCGACAAGGACAAGAAACCCTGGCCAGTCGGCCACGTCCTGAAAAATCCGGCCCTGGCCAGGACCCTGCGCGAAATCGCCGCCGAGGGCGCCGATGCCTTCTACCGCGGCCACATCGCGCGCGACATCGCGGCAAAAGTTCAGGGCCACCCGACCAATCCCGGCGGCCTGACGGCAGCCGACATCGCAGGCTACAAGGCCAGGGAGCGCGAGCCGCTGTGCTCCGACTACCGTGCCTACACGGTGTGCGGCATGCCGCCGCCATCGTCCGGCGGCATAGCGATCGCGCAGATCCTGGGCATCCTGGAAAACAGCAAGATCGGCGACTACGCGCCGGCGAATGGCGTGATCACGGCCGACGCCATCCACCTGATGTCGGAAGCCGAACGCCTGGCCTACGCCGACCGCAACCGCTACGTGGCCGACACCGACTTCGTGCCGCTGCCAGGCAAGGGCGCCAGCGGTCTGCTCGACAAATCCTACCTGCGCCAGCGCGCCTCCCTGATCGGCGACAAGTCGATGGGCCGCGCCCGCGCCGGCGTGCCGGCCGAAGTCAAGGTCGCATGGGGCGACGACAACGCGCTGGACAAACCATCCACTTCGCACCTGGTGGTGGTGGACGGGTTCGGCAACGGCATCTCGATGACCACTTCGGTGGAAGACGCCTTCGGCTCGCGCCAGATGGTCGGCGGCTTCTTGCTGAATAACCAGCTGACCGACTTCTCCTGGGATTCGGTCGACGAAAACGGCCCGGTCGCCAACCGCGTGCAGCCGGGCAAGCGCCCGCGCAGCTCGATGGCGCCGACCCTGGTGTTCGACAGGCAGAGCAAAAAACTGGTGCTGGCCGCCGGCTCGCCGGGCGGCTCGACCATCATCAACTACGTGGCCAAGGTGCTGGTCGGCACGCTGGACTGGAAGCTGGACGTGCAGCAGGCCATCAGCCTGCCCAATTTCGGCA
Source organism: Pseudoduganella sp. (assembly GCA_036402315.1). Lineage (GTDB taxonomy): Bacteria > Pseudomonadota > Gammaproteobacteria > Burkholderiales > Burkholderiaceae_D > Rugamonas. The sequence continues at coordinate 1,238 of DASWTB010000114.1, forward strand.
GTCGCAATGGCCCGACCGAAGTCGAAGCGGGCAAGGTGCCGGCCGGGGTGGTAGACCAGTTGAAGGCGCGCGGCCACGAGGTGCGCCAGGTCGAACTGAACTCCGGCCTGCAAGGCTTGCAGCGCACGCCGGCCGGCTGGTTCGGCGGCGCCGATCCGCGCCGGGAAGGCATCGTGCGCGGCGAGTGACGGGCGCGCGACAGGCTTGGGGCGGGCAGGGCGCCAGGCATTCCCGCCCTGCGGCCCGCATGTTACCCTTGATAAATGGGCATGAAAAAGAAAACGGGCTTGATCCTGACGGGCGGTGGCGCCCGTGCGGCTTACCAGATTGGCGTTTTGCAGGCGATCTCCGAGATCCTGTGGGAAGAGGGATGGCCGCCGGCACGTAATCCTTTCCAGATCATCTGCGGCACTTCGGCTGGCGCCATCAACGCCACGGCCCTGGCCTGCCGCGCCGATAACTTCGGCGAAGGGGTACAGAAGCTGCTCGATGTATGGAGCAATTTTGAAGCGAACCAGGTCTATCGTGCCGACTCGCTCGGCGTGATCCGTTCCGGCGCGCGCTGGCTGTCGCTGCTGTCCTTCGGCTGGCTGCTGCGCAAGTGGCGCGCCGCGCCGCCGCAGTCGCTGCTGGATAACACCCCGCTGGTCAACCTGCTGCACCGTATGCTGGACTTGCCGCGCCTGGACAACTGCCTGCAGGAAGGCTTGCTGCACGCTGTGGCAGTCACTGCCTCGTCCTACACCGGCGGCCAGCACATCACCTTCTACCAGACCGCCGCCGAAATCGCACCGTGGGTGCGCATGCAGCGCGTGGCGATGCAGGACCAGATCGGCGTCGAACACCTGCTGGCGTCTTCGGCGATTCCCTTCATCTTCCCGGCCACGCCGCTGTACATGGGCGGCCACCTGGAATACTGCGGCGACGGCTCGATGCGCCAGCTGGCGCCGATCTCGCCGGCCATCCACCTCGGTGCGCAGAAGGTGCTGGTGGTTGGCGCCGGGCGCCTGACCGAGCCGCCGCGCCAGATGACGGAGTCGCCGCGCTACCCGAGCCTGGCGCAGATTGCCGGCCACGCCATGTCCTCCATCTTCCTGGATGGCCTGGCAGTCGATATCGAACGCCTGAACCGGGTCAACCAGACCTTGTCCGTGCTGCCGGAAGACTTGCTGGCCAAGACCCCGCTGCGGCCAGTGGAACTGCTGGTGATTGCACCGTCCGAGCGGCTGGACGACCTGGCGGCGCGCCATATTGGCAGCCTGCCGGCGCCCATCCGCACCATGCTGTCCGGGATCGGCGCCACCGAAGCGCGCGGCTCGGCGCTGGCGTCCTACCTGCTGTTCGAAGCCAGCTACACCCAGGAGCTGATCCGCCTCGGCCAGCGCGATACCCAGGCGCGGCGTGCGGACGTTCTGGCATTTTTCGGGTCTTGATGGCCACCAATAGTAAAATGCCAGCTTTTTCCCACCTTTGACCGCTGTGGCTGGAAAAGTACGTCGACTGATCCCCCGCCTGGCCGCCTTGGCACTGGCATGCACGCTCGCCCTCCCGGCGCTGGCGGCGCCGCCGCGCACCCTGCGTTTCGAGCAGCTGGACGTGGACGACGGCCTGGCCCAGGAGTCGGTGCTGGCGATCACGCAGGACCGCCAGGGTTTCATGTGGTTCGGCAGCCAGGCAGGCTTGAGCCGCTTCGACGGCTACAAGGTGACGGTCTATCGCAATATCGTTGGCGACCCGCGCAGCCTGGCCGAGAACTGGGTCGGCGTGCTGCATCTTGATCCGCGCGGCCGCATGTGGGTGGGCACGGACGGCGGCCTTGACCTGTTCGATCCCAAGACGCAATCGTTCAGCCACTACCTGCCGCACGAGCCGGAAAAGCGCGGCAGCGGCAACCGCCATATCAAGGCCGTCATCGACGATGGTGTCGACGGCCTGTGGATCGGCACCGCCGACGGCCTGCAGCACTTCGACCCGGCAACCGGCAAGTTCACCATCTACCACCATGACCGCAATGACCCGGCCAGCCTTGGCCATGACCAGGTCAACGCACTGGCGCGCGACAAGCAGGGCAGGCTGTGGATTGCGACCTCGGCCGGCGTTGACATGCTGGAAACCGGTTCGGGCAGTTTTGTCCACTTTCCGCTGAAGGCAGCAGGCGCGCGCGGCGCCCAGTCCCTGCTGGTGGACCGCGACCAGGTGCTGTGGGTCGGCACCCAGAACGGCGTTGAGCGCTGGACGCTGGAGGGCAAATATCCGCAGCGCCGCGTGATGGGTGCGGCGCAGGGCCTGCCGCAAAGCCCCGTCAAGCGCATTTACCAGGACCAGGACGGAACCATGTGGGTCGGCAGCCAGACCGGCGGCCTGTTCCGCTGGCGCGAGCCGGACGACCACTTCGTGCAATACCGCCACCAGCAGGGCGACCCGCACAGCATCGCCGACAACTATGTGTTCTCGCTGTTCCGCGACAACGTCGGCACCCTGTGGGTCGGCACCTGGTACCGCGGCGTGAGCCGGGTCGACCTGGGCAGCGGCGGCTTCGCGCGCCTGGTCAAGGACCCGGGCCAGCCCTTCACCCTGACCGACAACAAGGTGCGTGCCCTGCTCGACGCCGGCGACGGCAAGATCTGGGTGGGCAATAGCGATGGCCTGAACTACTACGATCCGGTGACCGGCAAGACCGTGCTGTATCGCACCGGCAGCGGCGGCGACAGCCTGGAGTTCCAGGTGACGGCCCTGATGCACGATCCGCGCGACCGCAACGTGCTGTGGGTGGGCAGCCGCAACGGTGTGCGCCGCTTCGACATCAGGGCGCGCCGCTTTGGTCCGCTGATGCTGTCGCACGGCGATCCTGAAAATGACGTGATCCGTTTCCTGTACGGCGACCGCGAAGGCATGGTCTGGGCTTCCGCCCGCAACGGCCTGCACCGCATCGACCCGTCCAGCAATGGCGTGCTGACATTCCGCCACGACCCGTCCGACACCCACAGCCTGGCCGACAGCGTGGTGCGTCCGGTGCTGGAAGACCGCCGTGGCAACCTGTGGATCGGCACCTTCAATGGCCTGGACCTGCTGGACCGCAAGACCGGCCGTTTCACGCACTACCGCAACGACCCGAACGACCAGGGCAGCTTGAGCCATAACGAAGTGCACTACCTGTTCGAGGACGACGACGGCATGCTGTGGATCGGCACCGCTGCGGGCCTGAACCGCATGGAGCGCCGTCCCGACGGCAGCCTGCATTTCCGCCGCTTCCTGCGCAAGGATGGCCTGGCCGACGATGCGATTGCCGGCATCCTGCCCGACCGCGGCAAGTACCTGTGGCTGTCCACCAATACCGGCATTTCCCGCCTCGACATGGGCAATGGCCAGGTGCGCAACTATTCCGGCGTCGACGGCACCATCGAGGGCGCCTACTTCGACGGCTCCGCCTTGCGCGCGGCCGACGGCACCCTGTACTTCGGCGGCTTCAACGGCATCACCGCTTTCGATCCGCAGGAGGTGCGGGAGAACAGTTCGGCGCCGACTGCCGTCATCACCGACTTCCAGATCTTCAACAAGCCGGTTCGGCCGGGGCAGGGTGGCGCCAACAAGGGCGTGCTGCAGCAGGCCATCGAATACACCAGCTCCCTGTCGCTGCGCGAAGGGGACTCCGTGTTCTCGCTGGAATTCGCCGCGCTGCACTACGCCGCACCGCAGCGCAACCGCTTTGCCTACCAGCTGGTCGGTTTCGACAAGGACTGGGTGGTGACCGATGCGGGCAAGCGCTTCGCGACCTACACCAACCTCGATCCCGGCACCTACCAGTTCCGCGTCAAGGCCGCCAACAAGGACGGCATCTGGAACGATAACGCCGCCACGCTGGAAATCAATATCGCGCCGCCGTACTGGAAAACCTGGTGGTTCCGCCTGTGCATGCTGGCGGCTGCGATGGGCGGCGCATGGGGTGCTTACCACATGCGCGTGCGCGTGCTGCGCAGCCAGCAGTTGCAGCTGGAAAAGCAGGTCTGCCTGCGCACGGCCGAAGTGGAACTGAAAAACCAGCTGTTGCAGGAACAGAAGCGCGAGCTGGAACAGCGCGACAAGCATCTCTCGCTGGCCAAGCAGAAGGCGGAAGAAGCAACGCGCCAGAAGTCCGAATTCCTGGCCAATATGAGCCATGAAATGCGCACCCCGCTGGCCGGCGTGATCGGCATGCTGGGCTTTGCGCTGCGCGACAACGCACTGGCCGAGCGCACGCGCGAGCAGATCGAGCGCGGCCAGGGCAATGCGCAGTCGCTGCTGGCCATCATCAATGACCTGCTGGACTTTTCCAAGATCGAGGCGGGCAAGCTGCACATCGAATCGATCGACTTCGCGCTGGCCAGCATGGTGGAAAACGTGGTCAGCCTGTTCGCCGAACAGACGATGTCCAATATGGTCGGCTTCGAGGTCGATTTTGCGCCGGACTTGCCGGAGTTCGTGGTGGGCGACCCGACGCGCCTGCGGCAGGTGCTGGTCAACCTGGTCGGCAATGCCTTCAAGTTCACCGAGCGCGGCAAGGTATCGCTGCGGGTGGAGCGCGAAAGCAGCGGTCCGGAAGGGCACCGTATCCGCTTCACGGTGGAAGATACCGGCATCGGCATTCCGCCGGAAGCTTTGCCTCGCCTGTTCCAGAAGTTCGAACAGGGCGACACCACTACCACGCGCCGCTACGGCGGCACCGGCCTTGGCCTGGCGATCAGCAGCCAGCTGGTGGAGCTGATGGGCGGCGCAATCGACGTGGTGAGCGCGCCGGGCGCCGGTTCCAGCTTCGCATTTACGGTACCGCTGCGCGACGGCGTGGCGCCGCCGCTGGCGCCGCACGTGGCGCGCGAGCCGCATACCCACCAGCTGCGCGTGCTGTGCGCGGAGGACTTCCCGACCAACCAGATTATCGTGCGCATGATGCTGGAAGACCTGGGGCACAAGGTCGATATCGCCGGCAACGGCGTGCTGGCGCTGGCCGCCTGCGCCCAGCAGCGCTATGACCTGATACTGATGGACGGCCGCATGCCGGAAATGGACGGTTCCACCGCAACACGCCTGATCCGCTCAGGCGGCCCGCGCGAGGCGCCGGTGCTGGATCCGCACCTGATGATCGTGGCACTGACGGCGAACGCCAGCGAAGAGGACCGCAGCCGCTATCTCGCTGCCGGCATGGACGATTTCCTGACCAAACCGATCGACGAGGGCGCGTTGCATATGCAGCTGGAACGCGCCAGCGAACGCCAGCTGGCGCGCGGCATCAAGCTGCCGCCGATGCGGGCGCGCGCCGAAGAGCGCCCTTCGGTGGCCGAGCTGGACGCCATGTTCGGCGTGTGCGACCTGCCGCCGCCGCAGCCGATGCCGGGCCAGGCAGGGCAAGCGCTCAAGCTGCGCCTGCGCGATGCCTTCATTGCCGACCTGCCGGCGCGCCTGCGCGAGATGGACCAGGCGCTGGCCGCCGCCGATGCCGATGCGGCCGGCCGCCTGTTCCATGGCATGAAGGGCAGTGCCGCCTACCTGGACGAAGCCGAACTGCACGCATTGTGCGGCGAACTGGAACGTGCGGCGGATCGCGCCATGTGGCCGGCGATCCGCGAAAAGCTGCCGCGCCTGCGGCTGCTCTTGGAACATGTGGTATCCCCAACGCGTCATTAAAATAAGAGCGGAGAGAGCATGAAAGTATTGGTAGTCGACGACGACGTAGTCTCGCGCATGGTGCTGATGCACCTGATCGACGGTTGCGGCAAGTTCGAAATCGTCGAGGCGGAAGATGGCGCCGACGCCTGGCAGCAGCTTGAGGATGGACTGCGGCCGGGCATCGTCTTCTGCGACTTGCGCATGCCGCGCCTGTCCGGCATCGAACTGCTGCATCGTGTGCGCGAGCATGGCGAGCTGGCGGAAGTGCCGTTTGTACTGGTGTCTTCCGCCACCGACAAGGAAACGGTGCAGCAGGCCACCCTGGCCGGCGCCACCGGCTATATCGTCAAGCCGTTCCAGTCGGAGCAGGTGCGCGCCCACCTGGGCGCTTTCCTCGACCAGGCGGCCAACGGCTACGAGCACCGGGCGGAAGCGCCGGCGGCCACCATGGTGCGGCTGGGGATTGCCGCCGACCGCCTGCTGGTCTACCTGACCGGCTTCCAGAACCAGCTGACGGCGGCCAGCAACGAGATCGATGCGCTGCTGGCGCATGACGAGCAGGCGGAGGTTCGAGTCCGGCTGGAACGGCTGCATACCGGCTGCACCACGCTGGGCCTGCATGGCGCTGCGGCATCCCTCAAGCCGTTGATCGGCGCCCAGGTCAGCAACGAAGCGGTGCAGGCGGCGCTGACGGACGTGATCCGGGCGGTGCTGCACCAGTGCTCGCTGGTGCGCCAGGGCTGAAACCCCAGTCTTGCGGTAAATATAGTTTAGGTTTAAAGTAGTCTGCACCGCAGGCTGTACTTTCAACCGAACCTTACCCAGGCGACCATGAACAGACCCACTGCAGCAGAACCGAGCGCGCATCTCGACCAGTTTGCGCGCCAGCACCTTCCTCCGGTTGACCAATGGCCGGACCTGGTATTCGACCTGGCCGAATTGCAGTATCCGGCACGCCTGAACTGCGTTGCCGAGATCCTGGACAAGGCAGTGGCAGGGGGGCGCGGCGAGCGCCTGGCCCTGCGCGGCGACGGCATCAGCTGGACTTACGCCGAGCTGCAGCAGCAGGTCGACCGTATCGTCAACGTCCTGCGCGGTCCAATGGGCCTGGTGCCCGGCAACCGGGTGCTGCTGCGCGGCGCCAATCATCCGGTGATGGCCGCCGCCGTGCTGGCCGTGCTCAAGGCCGGCCTGATCGCCGTGCCCACCATGCCGCTGCTGCGCGCACGCGAACTGGGCGTCATCATGCAGAAGGCGCAGGTGCAGGCGGTGTTGTGCGCCCACGCCCTGCGCGAGGAGATTGAAGCGGCGCCAAACCGCCCCGAGCGCACTCTATGGTTCAACGTGCCGGCCGACGCGCAGGCCAGCTTGGCGCTGGAACGCTCGCTCGATGCGCTGACGGCTGCGCAACCCGCGAGCGCCGCGGCATGCGACACGGCGGCCGACGATATTTGCCTGATCAGCTTCACTTCCGGCACTACCGGTGTCCCGAAAGGCACGATCCACTTCCACCGCGACGTGCTGGCCATCTGCGACTGCTTCCCGCGCCATATCCTCAAGTCCAGCGCTGACGACCTGTTCATCGGCACGCCGCCGCTGGCCTTTACCTTCGGGCTCGGCGGCCTGCTGCTGTTCCCGCTGCGCGTCGGGGCCGCGGCCGTGCTGCTGGAAAAACTTACGCCGGAAGCGCTGCTGCAGGCCATTGAAAAATACCGCGCGACGATCTGCTTCACCGCACCGACCTTCTACCGCCAGATGGCGGCGCTGACCGGCAAGTACGACTTGTCCAGCCTTGAGAAATCCGTCTCGGCCGGCGAGGCATTGCCGGTTGCGACGCGCGAGGCCTGGCAGCAAGCCACCGGCCTGCGCATGATCGACGGCATCGGCGCGACTGAAATGCTGCATATCTTCATTTCCGCCGCCGGCGACGAGATCCGGCCCGGCGCCACCGGCAAGCCGATCCCGGGCTACCGCGCCTGCGTGCTCGATAGCAAGGGCCAGCCGGTAGGCCCGGGAGTCGTCGGCCGCCTGGCGGTGAAAGGGCCGACCGGCTGCCGCTACCTGGACGACCCACGCCAGCGCGATTACGTGCTGAATGGCTGGAACCTGACCGGCGACGCCTATGAAATGGATGCCGACGGCTACTTCTTCTACCGTTCGCGCACCGACGACATGATCATCTCCGCCGGCTACAACATTGCCGGGCCTGAGGTGGAAGATGTCCTGTTGCGCCACCCTGCAGTGGCCGAATGCGGCGTGGTCGGCAAGCCGGACGAGGAGCGCGGGCAGATCGTGGAAGCGCATGTCGTGCTGAAGCCCGGCTTCGAGCCGTCGCCCGAGATGGCGGCGCAGTTGCAGGACTTCGTCAAGGAGCAGATCGCACCGTACAAATACCCGCGCTCGATCCGCTTCCTGTCATCGCTGCCGCGCACTGAAACCGGCAAACTGCAACGCTTCAAACTCCGTAGCACCTGAGGATTGGCATGAATATTGTTTGTATTGGCGGCGGACCGGCCGGCCTGTATTTCGCATTGCTGATGAAAAAGCAGGACCCGTCGCACCGCATCGTTGTGGTGGAGCGCAACCGGCCTTACGATACCTTCGGCTGGGGCGTGGTGTTCTCCGACCAGACCCTGGGCAACCTGGTGGCGGCCGATGAGAAGACCGCGCGTGAAATCCTGCAGTCCTTCAACCATTGGGACGATATCGACGTTTTCTTCAAGGGGCAGAAGGTCACTTCGGGCGGCCATGGTTTCTGCGGCATTGGCCGCAAGCGCTTGCTGAACATCCTGCAGCAGCGCTGCGAAGTGCTGGGCGTGGAACTGGTGTTCGAGACCGATGTGCAGGACGACCAGGAGCTTGCGGCGCGCTACGAGGCCGGCCTGGTGATCGCTTCGGACGGCTTGAATTCGCGTGTACGGAGCCGCTACGAAGCGACGTTCCAGCCGATGATCGAAGCGCGCCAGTGCCGCTTCGTCTGGCTGGGTACGACAAAGAAGTTCGATGCCTTCACCTTCGACTTCCAGCAGACGCAGCACGGCTGGTTCCAGGCGCACATCTACCAGTACGACGGCGAGACTTCGACCTTCATCATCGAAACGCCGGAATCGGTGTGGCGCACAGCCGGGCTGGAGGATATGTCGCAGGAGGAAGCGCTGGCCTGGTGCGAGAATCTGTTCGCCGAACGGCTGGAAGGGCACAAGCTGATGTCCAATGCCGCCCACCTGCGCGGCTCGAACGTGTGGATCAAATTCCCCCGCATCGTGTGCCAGAAGTGGGTGCACTGGAATGGTCACGTGCCGGTGGTCCTGATGGGCGATGCTGCCCATAGCGCGCACTTCTCGATCGGCTCCGGCACCAAGCTGGCGCTGGAAGACGCGATCGAGCTGGCGCGTTGCTTCGCCGCGCATGGCAGCGCGCGCGATGCGCTGGCCGCCTACCAGGAACTGCGCGCGGTCGAAGTGCTGAAGATCCAGAGTGCCGCCCGCAATTCGATGGAATGGTTCGAGAACGTGCAGCGCTACACTGCAATGGAAGCGCCGCAGTTTGCATATTCGATGCTGACCCGCAGCCAGCGACTTTCGCACGAAAACCTGCGCTTGCGCGACAAGGACTACGTGGCTGGCTTCGAGCGCTGGCTGGCCGAACGGGCCTTCACGCAAGCCGGGCTGCCGCAGCCAGCCACAGCCCGTCCTGTGCCACCGATGTTCACACCTTACAAAGTGCGCGACCTGGTGCTGAAGAATCGCATTATCGTCTCGCCAATGGCCCAATACAGCGCCGTTGACGGCTGCGTAAGCGACTGGCACATGGCCCACCTTGGCTCGCGCGCCATGGGCGGGGCGGCGCTGGTGATGGCGGAAATGACCTGTGTCTCGGCAGATGCCCGCATCACCCCGTTCTGCCCCGGCATGTACGCTCCCGCGCACACGATGGCCTGGAAGCGTATCGTCGATTTCATCCACCAGAACACTGACGCCAAGATCGGACTGCAGCTTGGCCACGCCGGCGCCAAGGGCTCGACCCGCGCCATGTGGGATGGCATTGACCTGCCGCTCGACAAAGGCAATTGGCCGCTGGTGGCGGCATCGCAGCAGCAGTACCTGGCCGGGGTGTCGCAGGTGGCGCGCACCGCCAGCGTTGACGACATGCGCCGCATCGAGGCCGACTTCGTGCGCGCCACGCAGGCGGCTGAAGAAGCCGGCTTCGACTGGCTGGAGCTGCACTGCGCGCACGGCTACCTGCTGTCGTCCTTCATTTCGCCGCTGACCAATGAGCGTGGCGACGCATATGGCGGTTCGCTGGAGAATCGCTGCCGCTTCCCGCTGCGCGTGTTCGCGGCCATGCGCGCGGCGTGGCCGGCGCATAAGCCAATGAGCGTGCGTATTTCCGCGCATGACTGGGTGGAAGGCGGCATCACGCCGGATGATGCGGTGCGGATTGCGCGCCTGTTCAAGCAGGCAGGGGCCGACATGATCGACTGCTCGTCGGGCCAGGTCAGCAAGCTCGAGAAGCCGATTTTCGGACGCATGTTCCAGACGCCTTTCGCGGACCGCGTGCGCAATGAGGCGGGCATTCCGACAATCGCGGTTGGCTCGATATTCGAGGCCGATCATGCTAACGGCATCATTGCTGCCGGCCGTGCCGACCTTTGCGCCGTGGGGCGGCCGCACCTGGCAAACCCTTCGTGGACGCTGGGCGAGGCGGCCAAGCTTGGCTACACCGCTGTAAGCTGGCCAAAGCAATACCTGGCGGGAAAACAGCAGCTGGAGCGCAATCTCGAACGCGAACGCCTGCTGGCGGCTGCCAGCGCCGGCCTGACGCCGCAGCAGGTGGCGGCCAAGTTGCTGGAGGGGTGAACGATGCAGTTGACCGGGCAACACGCATTCATCACCGGCGGCAGCCGTGGCATCGGCCTTGCTTGCGCGCATGCGCTACTTGCGCAGGGCGCCAGTGTAACCATTGCCGGCCGCGATGCGGCTTCGCTCGAGCGTGCTGCTGACGCGCTGCGCGCGAAAACCGGTAAACCGATGTCTGACCCGCAGGGTCAGACACCTGGCGTGCCGGGGCCGCAGGTGGGGACTTGCGTGCTGGATGTGACCGACGAAGCAGCCGTCCATGCGGCTATCGCCGCCGCCGCACAGCAACTCGGCCCGATCACCATCCTGCTGAACAACGCGGGCCAGGCCCAGCCCGCGCCATTTGCGAAAACCACCAGCCAGCACTGGCAGCAAATGCTCGACGTGAACCTGACAGGCGCCTTCCATTGCACGCAAGCGGCCCTGCCGCAGATGCTGGAAAAAGGCTGGGGCAGGATCATCAACATCGCCTCCACCGCCGGCCTGAAAGGCTACAAATACGTCAGCGCCTATGTCGCTGCCAAGCACGGCCTGGTCGGCTTGACGAAAGCGCTCGCGCTGGAACTGGCGACCAGGAACATCACGGTCAACGCCGTCTGCCCCGGCTACACGGAAACCGACATCGTGCAGGACGCCATCGCCAACATCATGCAGAAAACCGGCCGCAGCGAGGAGCAAGCGCGCGCCGAGCTGGCCGCCGGCAACCCGCAGCAGAAGCTGGTGCAGGTCGAGGAAGTGGCAAATGCCGTGGCCTGGCTCTGCCAGCCGGCATCGAGCGCAATGACCGGCCAATCCATCGCCGTCGCCGGCGGTGAAGTCATGTAAGGGAACCAGTACGATGCAATTAGACCTGGAAAGCCGCCTGACCAACGACCACCACCAGTCGCTGAAGCTGTGGCTGCGCATGCTCTCCTGCACCACCAAGATCGAAGCCGTGATCCGCAGCCGCCTGCGCACGGAATTCGGCATTACCTTGCCGCGCTTCGACCTCATGGCGCAGCTGGAGCGCCACCCCGAAGGCCTGCGCATGGGCGAGCTCTCCAAGCGCATGATGGTCACCGGCGGCAATGTCACCGGCATCACCGACCAGCTCGAGCAGGAAAACCTGGTGGTCCGTGTGCCGGACCCGAAAGACGGTCGTGCTTTCAGCGTCAAGCTCACGCCAGCTGGGCGCAAAGCCTTCGCGCAGATGGCCGAAGTCCACGAAAGCTGGATTGCCGAACTGCTGCAGGAGATTTCGCAAGAAGACAAAGGACAGCTGATCGAACTGCTGTCGCAAATGAAGGGCCACCTGTACGCCCGCGAACAAAAGGACAAACCATGAAATACCTGCAAGGGGAACCGCAACACCTGCCAGGCAACCGTGCGCAACTCGCCGGTTACCAGGCCAAACATTTCCAGTTCATGGTGGAGGAAGGCGTCGCCACTCTGACCCTGGACCGTCCCGAGCGCAAGAATCCGCTCACCTTTGACTCCTACGCCGAGTTGCGTGAACTATTCCGCGCGCTGGCTTATGCCGACGACGTCAAAGTCATCGTCATTACTGGCGCCGGCGAGAATTTCTGCTCCGGCGGCGACGTGCATGAAATCATCGGTCCGCTGACCAAGCTCGATATGCCTGGCCTGCTGGCATTCACGCGCATGACCGGCGACGTGGTGAAAGCCATGCGCGCCTGCCCGCAGCCGGTCATTGCCGCCATCGACGGCGTGTGCGCGGGAGCCGGCTCGATGCTGGCCCTGGCCTCCGACATACGCCTCGGCACGGAACGCAGCAAGACCGCCTTCCTGTTCACCCGCGTCGGCCTGGCCGGCTGCGACATGGGCGCCTGCGCCTTGCTGCCGCGCGTGATCGGCCAGGGCCGCGCCGCCGAATTGCTGTACACCGGCCGCTCGATGTCCGGCACTGAGGGCGAGCGCTGGGGCTTCTTCAACAGCCTGCACGCACCGGAAAGCCTGCTGGCCGCAGCGCAAAGCTTGGCGCAAGGCCTGGCAAGCGGACCGACGTTCGCGCACGGCATGACCAAGAAAATGCTGCAGCAGGAATGGAATATGGGCGTTGACGAAGCCATCGAGGCTGAAGCGCAGGCGCAAGCCATCTGCATGGCGACCAACGACTTCCACCGCGCCTATCACGCCTTTGTGGCGAAGCAAAAACCAGTCTTCGAAGGCGATTGAGATGGCTGATAAATCCTACCTTGGCTGGCCCTTCTTCGAGCAGCGCCACGCCGCGCTGGAGCGCGAGCTGGACGCATGGGCAGCAGAGTACGTGCGCGATGCCCACGGCAGCGACACCGATGCGCAATGCCGCGAGCTGGTGCGCGCACTGGGCGGGGCCGGCTGGCTGCGTCACGCCATCGGCGGCACTGCCTATGGCGGCGCGCTCGACGCCATCGATACCCGCGCCATCTGCCTGATCCGCGAAACCCTGGCCCGCCATAACGGCCTGGCCGATTTCGCCTTCGCCATGCAAGGTCTGGGTTCCGGCGCCATCAGCCTGTTCGGCAGCGCAGAAAACAAGCAAGCCTACCTACCGCGTGTCGCGAAAGGCGAAGCAATCGCCGCCTTTGCGCTCTCTGAGCCGACAGCCGGCTCGGACGTCGCCGCCATGCAGTGCGCCGCTGTGCAGGATGGCGACCATTACGTGCTCAATGGCGAAAAGACCTGGATCTCCAACGGCGGCATTGCTGACTTCTACGTGGTCTTCGCACGCACCGGCGAACAGCCCGGTGCGCGCGGCATCAGCGCCTTTATCGTCGATCAAGACACGCCAGGCTTCGAGATCGCAGAACGCATCAACGTCATCGCCCCACATCCCCTGGCGCGCCTGAAGTTCAGCGACTGCCGCATTCCCGTCGGCCTGCGTCTTGGCGAAGCGGGGCAGGGCTTCAAGGTCGCAATGGCAACGCTGGACGTATTCCGCACCTCGGTCGCTGCCGCATCGCTGGGCTTTGCCCGCCGTGCGTTGGACGAAGCTCTGGCCCACGCACAAAATCGCAAGATGTTCGGCCAGACCCTGGCCGACTTCCAGCTCACGCAAGCCAAGCTGGCGCAAATGGCAACCGGCGTGGACTCTTCAGCCTTGCTGACCTACCGCGCCGCCTGGCAGCGCGACCAAGGGCAAAAGGTGACGAAAGAAGCCGCCATGGCCAAGATGACCGCCACCGAAACCGCACAGCAGGTGATTGACGCCGCCGTGCAAATGTTCGGCGGCATGGGAGTGGTCAGCGAGCATCCGGTCGAGCGCCTGTACCGAGAGATCCGCGCGCTGCGGATTTATGAAGGCGCCACGGAAGTACAACAACTGATCATCGCGCGCGAACTGCTGCGCGAAGGCTAAGGAGTTTCTATGCAAGTATTACAACCGCCAGGCTGGACGCGTCCACGCGGCTACTCGAACGGCATCGCGGCCACCGGCCGCATGGTCTTTGTCAGCGGCATGATTGGCTGGGACGCGCATTGCGAATTCCAGACAGATGATTTCGCGGAACAAGTGCGCCAGGCCATTGAAAACATCCTGGCTGTGTTGAAGGAAGCGGGCGGCGGGCCAGAGCATATTGCGCGCATGACCTGGTACGTGGTGGACAAGCACGAATACATGGGCGCTTACAAAGAGATCGGCGCCATCTACCGGGAGTTGATCGGCAAGCACTATCCGGCCATGACCGCAGTCGAAGTTGCCGGCTTGCTGGAGCCGCGCGCCAGGGTGGAGATTGAAGTCACGGCAGTCGTGCCCGCGTAGTTTTGATGAAGTGATATAGTCCGGCCGTGGAGGTGCAATGCCATGGCTAAACTTCTCGCGCGCCTGATTGGCGCTATCTTTTTGCTAGTCCTGTCGACAGCACAAGGCGCAACGCCCCTGTTGACGGAGGCGGACATCGCCCAACTGTCCACCTGGCTGGGCAATGGTCCGATCAGGCTCGAGCGCTTGTACAAGAAGCGGGATGGACAAACCGCAGCGGATTTTCACGCGGCAGTTGACGGCAAGGGCCGCACCTTTACCGTGATGGAAGCCACCAACGAGCTTGGGCAATTGTTCAAGGTGGGCGGCTACAACCCGCAAAGCTGGGATTCGTCAGGCAAGTTCCACATCACGACCGAAGATGAAAAGCGCACCGGCTTCCTGTTCAACCTGACTTCGCGCCAGATTCATCGCCAGACGCTGCGCACCTACGCGCTGGATACGGTCGGTTCTTTCCAGACCTGGAACGATGCCAGGACCGGTCCGGTGTTTGGCGCCGGCCATGACTTGTACGTCCCTTGGGACTTGACCAATGGCGGCTATTCGATCATGTATTCCTACATCGATCCAGTGCGCAGCAACTTCGACTCCAGCCTGCTCGATGGGCGTGACTACGTTTCGCCTAATGTCACTTACGGTGACATGGAGGTGTGGCGGGTTTTTGCCGTGCCGGAAGCGGGGACGTGGATGATGCTGCTGTCCGGCCTGTGCGTAATTGGTTTCATGCGGCGCTGGTCTCCAGCAAGGTCTTGCGGAAAATCTCCACCAGCGGCGGCAGGTTGATGCGGTGCCAGGCCGCCCACAGCGGCGTGTGGTAGGTGAACTACGCGTGGGTCAGGAAGGCTTTGGTCTCGGCCAGGACTGTATGGCCGTCGCGGGTCAGGCGGATGCGCTGCGGAGAGCGCTCGAACAGCGTCAGTACGAGTTTTTCCTCCAGTTGGGGGATTTGCCGGCGCAACGGGATTGCGAAATATGCAATCTTTCGACATCCACGAAGCGAGCCGCAGTTATACCTACGCGATCCTGTCGGCGCTGTTCCCGGTGAAGGGCTATAGTTCGACCCTGCGCGTGGTGGATACAGCCGAAGGCAAAGCCCGTGTGGAATGGGGAGTTCACGCCGGTTGGCGTAAGTAACGAAGAAGCGTCGAGCCTGTTCCGCAGCATCTACGAAGCTGGCTGGAAGGCGCTGGCCAGCAGCTTCGGGGCTTGATGCACTTGCCGGATTGCCGACTAATATAGTCCGGCAATCCGGCCCATAAGTCCAAGAATCGTCGCAAAGCCGCCTAGCATGATGCCTAATAGCCAACGGAAATTAGTAGCCATTTCCTTGCGGAGTTCGGCGAATCCTTGGTCCATCCGAACTTCAACGCGTGCAATAGCCAGCGTGTTTTGACGAGTTAACTCTTTGATCGACTCCACTTCGGCCTCGAGCTTGGAAACGCGAACTTCAATATCCATGATACCTCCTGTGCGCTTTTTTGCTAACTTTGGCGCAGAGTGGCAAACGCGATATTGAGGTAGGACAGGCGGGAAGGGGAAAAGTTCCGGGGAAGGTGCTGTTGGTCCCCCCGACTGGAATCGAACCAGTATCCCACGCTTAGGAGGCATGTGCACTATCCATTGTGCTACGGGGAGGACGCAAAGCGAGCGCAATTATAGCTGACAGGCTGGCAACAGGTAAAATGCTCGTTTTTCCGTCACGATTTGCATTCCAATGGCTGTCATCTCCTTAACATCTGCAAAACTGGCTTTTGGCCACCACGCCCTGCTGGACCACGCCGAATTCTCCCTGGAAACCGGGGAGCGGGTCGGCCTGATCGGGCGTAACGGCACCGGTAAATCCTCGCTGCTGAAGATTATTGCCGGCTTCCAGAAGCTGGATGACGGCCTGCTGGTCATGCAGCAGGGCCTGAAAGTGGTGTATGTGGAGCAGGAGCCGCAGTTCGAAGCCGGCCAGAGCGTGTACGACGCGGTGGCATCCGGCCTGGGCGATTTGCCGGCCCTGCTGAAGGAATACGACGAGCTCACCAGCCAGTTCGGCCAGGGCGACGACGACAAGCTGATGGAGCGCATGCACGACATCCAGCTCAAGCTCGACGCCGGCGACGCCTGGAACCTGAAGAACAAAGTGGAAACCGTGCTGGGCCGCCTGAACCTGAACGCCGACCTGGGCATCGAAACCCTGTCCGGCGGCACCAAGAAGCGCGTGGCACTGGCGCGCGCCCTGGTTGGCGCGCCAGACGTGCTGCTGCTGGACGAACCCACCAACCACCTGGACTTCAGCTCGATCCAATGGCTGGAAGGCTTGCTGCGCGACTTCAAGGGCAGCATCCTGTTCATCACCCACGACCGCTCCTTCCTGGACAACGTGGCGACCCGCATCATCGAACTGGATCGCGGCATCCTGCTGTCCTACCCGGGCAACTTCAGCGCTTACCAGACCCGCAAGCAGGAACAGCTTGCCATCGAAGAAGTCGAGAACGCCAAGTTCGACAAAGTGCTGGCGCAGGAAGAGGTGTGGATCCGCAAGGGCGTGGAAGCACGCCGTACCCGCAACGAGGGCCGCGTGCGGCGCCTCGAGCGCCTGCGCGAACAGCGCGCCGCACGCCGCGATACCCAAGGCCAGGTGCGCCTGGAAGTGGCAACCGGCGAGCGTTCCGGCAAGA
>DASWTB010000115.1:0-6208 GCA_036402315.1 Pseudoduganella sp.
GCACTCCAGCACCACGTCCACGCCCAGCTCGCCCCATGGGATTTCAGCCGGGTTGCGCTGTGCGAACACGCGGATCTTGTCGCCGTTCACGATCATGTTGTCGCCTTCCACCGTCACGGTGCCAGGGAACTTGCCGTGGGCAGTGTCGTAGCGGGTCAGGTGGGCGTTCGACTCGGCGTTGCCCAGGTCGTTGATCGCCACAATCTGGATGTCCTGCTTTTTGCCGCCTTCATAGAAAGCGCGCAGTACATTGCGGCCGATACGGCCATAACCGTTGATTGCTACTTTGATCGTCATGCTGTTTACTCCTGATGATAGAAATTAGATGACTGCTTTGACTTTTGCCACGACATTGTCGACGGTGAAGCCGAAGTGCTTGAACAGCACGCCTGCCGGCGCCGATTCGCCGAAGGTGTCGATACCGACCACGGCGCCTTCCAGGCCAACATACTTGTACCAGAATGCGGTGACACCCGCTTCGATCGCCACGCGCGGCAGGCCCTTGGTCAGCACGGATGCCTTGTAGGCTGCGTCCTGGCGGTCGAACACGTCGGTCGACGGCATGGACACCACGCGTACCGGGGTGCCGGATGCCTTCAGTTCGGCGGCGGCTTTCATGGCCAGTTCCACTTCGGAACCGGTGGCAATCAGGATGGCCTTGGCATCGGCCTCGTCGGACAGCACGTAGCCGCCCTTGGCGATATTGGCGATCTTGTCGGCCGAACGCTCGATGAACGGCAGGTTCTGGCGCGAGAAGATCAGGGTCGACGGGCCGTCCTTGCGCTTGATCGATTCACCCCATGCCACCATCGATTCGACGGTGTCGGCCGGACGCCAGTTGTCCAGGTTAGGGATCAGACGCAGCGAGGAAACGTGCTCCACCGACTGGTGGGTCGGGCCGTCTTCGCCCAGGCCGATCGAGTCGTGGGTGAACACGAACAGCGAGCGCTGCTTCATCAGCGCGGCCATGCGCAGTGCGTTGCGGCTGTAGTCGGCGAAGGTCAGGAAGGTCGCGCCGAACGGGATGTAGCCGCCGTGCAGGGCGACGCCGTTCATGATGGCGGACATGCCGAACTCGCGCACGCCGTAGTTGATGTGGTTGCCCGGCACGCCGGAACGAACGGCGACGCATTCCTTCCAGTTGGTCAGGTTGGAGCCGGTCAGGTCAGCCGAGCCGCCCAGGAATTCAGGCAGGATCGGTGCCAGCGCCTGGATCGCGTTTTGCGATGCCTTGCGGGTGGCAATGGTTTCTTTCTTCTCGACGCAGGCGGCGATGGCGGCGTCCAGGGTTGCCTGGAAGTTGCCCGGCAGTTCACCCTTCATGCGGCGGGTCAGTTCAGCAGCTTCGCTCGGGTACTGGGCCGAGTACTTGGCGAACATTTCGTTCCAGCTGGCTTCGAATTTCGCGCCCTCTTCCTTGAAGTCCCAGGCTTCTTTGACATCGTGCGGGATGTCGAACGGCTCGGCGCCCCAGGAGATGTACTCGCGCACTGCAGCAATTTCCTTCTCGCCCAGCGGTGCACCGTGCACCTTGTCGCCGCCCTGCAGGTTTGGCGAGCCCTTGCCGATGATGGTCTTGCAGCAGACCAGGGTTGGCTTGTCGGACTTCTTGGCTTGTTCGATGGCGGCGGACAGCGCGGCAACGTCGTGGCCATCCACGCTCTTGATCACATTCCAGCCGTAGGATTCGAAACGCTTAGGGGTGTCGTCGGTGAACCAGCCTTCGACCTTGCCGTCGATCGAGATGCCGTTGTCGTCGTACAGGGCGATCAGCTTCTTCAGGCCCAGGGTGCCGGCCAGCGAGCACACTTCGTGCGAGATGCCTTCCATCAAGCAGCCGTCGCCGATGAAGGCGTAGGTGTAGTGGTCGACCACGTCAAAGCCAGGCTTGTTGAATTCGGAAGCCAGCAGCCACTCGGCCAGCGCCATGCCGACTGCGTTGGCGATACCCTGGCCCAGCGGGCCGGTGGTGGTTTCCACGCCCGGGGTGTAGCCGACTTCAGGGTGGCCCGGGGTCTTGGAGTGCAGCTGGCGGAAATTCTTGATCTCTTCCATCGGCAGGTCGTAACCCGACAGGTGCAGCAGCGCGTAGTGCAGCATCGAGCCGTGGCCGTTGGACAGCAGGAAGCGGTCGCGGTTGACCCAGGCTGGGTTGGTCGGGTTGTGGCGGTGATGTCCGCTCCACAGTGCTACGGCGATCTCAGCCATGCCCATCGGCATGCCCGGGTGGCCGGAATTGGCCTTCTGCACAGCGTCCATTGCCAGCGCACGGATTGCATTGGCCATTTTGGTGAAAGGGAGCGAAGTTTTCATCGTATATCGAGGAAGGTTGAGTATTTGGTGCACTGCGGCATGCGCCGCCTTAGGAACCCAATATTTTACCAGAGCGTGACACCAAAGCCTTAAAATTGGTGCATTTCAACCTTTCCGAATTGACGATATGCCCCGTTTCCACGTGCCACAGCCCCTTGCCGCAGGCCAGCAACTGGAGCTGCCCGCCGATGTTGCCCACCATATCAATGTGGTGCGCATGGAGCCGGGCGACACGCTGACCCTGTTCAACGGCGATGGCGGCGAGTATACGGCAGTGTTGACAGAAGTGCAAAAGAAAAAGGCCTGGGCAGAGATTAAAGTCTTCGATCCGCGCGAGGCCGAGCTGCCGTTCGCGGTCACCCTGGCCCAGGCCCTGCCGGAAGGCTCGAAGATGGACTGGATTATCGAGAAGGCGGTGGAGCTGGGCGTGGCCGGCATCCAGCCGCTGGCGGCGCGGCGCTGCGTGGTGCGGCTGTCGGCGGAGCGGGCGGAGAAGAAGCTGGAGCACTGGAATGGGATTGTGGTGTCGGCGTCGGAGCAGTGCGGGCGCAACCGGTTGGCGTCGGTAGCGGCGCCGCTGGAGTTTCGCGATTGGATTGCGCAGCAGGATTTGCATAAGCGCGTGATCCTGACGCCGCGCGCCACCGAATCGCTGGCGGATTGGGCAAGGCACCAGCCGGCGCAGGCGCTCAGCATCATGGTCGGGCCGGAGGGCGGCTTTTCCGATGAGGAGGAGGCTGAGGCTTTGCGGCATGGCGCCCTGCCCTTGTCGATCGGGCCGCGCGTATTGCGTACTGAAACGGCGGCGCTGGCGGCCGTGTCGATTCTTTCTGCTGCCTGGGGCGGCATCTAAAACCGGTAAACCAGGGTCTGACCCGCAGGGTCAGACCCTGTCTGCTCACCTGCCGCGGGGTGGGTTCTGGGCCTTTGACTTTTTGAGAAAGTCAAAAGCCTCGAACCCAACCCCAGGCGTTGAGACCGTTGGGGGTCAGACCCAGCGGGTCTGACCCCGCCTTACCGGTTTAGAACTTGTAATTACCCACCAGATAAACCTGCCGCCCCAGCGGATCGGTATACCGCGCATCAAACCCCATCTGGTTGCCGCCACCCGCAATCCTCTGCGAGAACGGCGGTTCACGGTCAAACAGGTTCTTGATCCCGCCAGTCAGCACCAGGTTCGCATTGAAGCGATAGCGCGTCTGCCAATCCCACACCAGGTAATCGTCCACCTTGCGGTTGAGGGACACGAAGTTGCCCGCCTCATCGCGCACCGCCAGGCTGCCCGCGCTGATCGGCATGTCGTGGTAGCCGGACTTGTACACCCCGGTCAGGGAATGCGTCAGCACATCCGACTGCTTCCAGGTGGCCACCACTTTGCTGATCCAGCGGAAGGTCACCGAGTTATACGAATCGAAGCGGCCCACGCTGTTCTCCACCGGATCGGTCGCCAGCGTCTGGAAGTCAGCCTTCTTCATATAAGTACCAGTCCAGTTGAACGACAGCTTGCCCAGCTTGTAGGTGTGGTCCCAATCGATGCCCTGGTAGTGCGACTGCGCCAGGTTGAACGGCGTGAGCGAGGCGGCCAGGGTGTCCTGCTTCTGGATCGGATCGTAGTAGGACACGAACAGGCCCATATACTTGGCCGGGTTGTTGAACACCTCGTTCTCCGGCAGTGTGGAGATCTGGTCCTTGATCTTCACGTCCCAGAAATCGAAGCCGATCGACAGCTGCCTGCTCGGCTCCACGCGCAAGCCGATGGAAGCCTGCTTGGAGGTCTCCGGCTTCAGGCCGGCACTGCCGCTGTACGGATTGCCGCCATTGAGCAGGTTGTATTCCGAATTGCCGTTACACAGTGGCAGCAATGGCCCGGAGGAGATCGGGCACGGGTGGGCGTTCGACGAGCCGCCGGTCTGCAGCGGGTCGGTGATATCCGTCAGCACAGGCGCCTTGAAACCCGTGCCGTAGGAACCGCGCACCAGCACCGATTCGGCCGGACGCCATGCGGCAGCCAGCTTGTAGGTGGTCTTGCTGGCCTCATTGCCCTTGGTCCCCGGCCCAATCAGCTTGCCGGTGCTGTCGAAGTTCATCCTGTCCTTCACCGCATCGTAACTGTCGTAGCGCAGGTCGCCGGTCAGCTCCAGGCCCTTCACCACCGGCACCACCAGCTCGGCGAACGCGCCCCAGTTCTTGCGCGAAGCATCGGTCGGCAGCGCACCGGAAATGCCGCCGATCGGGCTGTCGGTAAAGTTCGGCTGCAAGCTGTTGGCGCCCATGGTGATGGCGCTCGGATCGTAGACATACTTCTGGCGCAGGAAGTCGCCGCCCAGCGCCAGCATGGCAGCGCCGCCAGGCGCTTCGAATACGGGACGCGAGCCGCGCAGGTTGACCACATCGATCTTCGACTTGGTTTCATCGAGCTGCTGGTGCAGCACCGCCGAAGCCAGTGCCGCGCGGGTTTCTGCAGTAGGAACGATGAACGGGTTGTAGGCGCCGGAAGCCATCAGGGCGTCCAGCTTGTCACTGCTGGTGTAGCCCGATACCGCGTGGTCTTCCGCCGTCGTTTCGGAATGGGTGTAAGAAGCATTCAGGTCCCAGCCGCCCAGACGCCCTTCGACGCCGAAGGCAAGGTGCCGCGCTTCGGTCTTCCAGTCGTCGGTGCGGCCGCCGGCATCGACCAGGCGCAGGCTCATGGTGGCGGAATTGACGGTTGCCGGATCCACGCCCAGCTTCACCAGCGCCGGCACCACATGGGCCTTATAAAGCGCAGAGTTGATGTCCAGCGACAGCGGCTGGGCCGGCGGCGCATAGCGCGCGGTACTGGTGAACTTCGAATACAGGCCTTCGGCGAAGAATGTCCAGTCGGCATTGAGCTTGATATTGGTGGAAGCGAACAAGCCATCGCGCTTCAGTTCCGGCAACAGTTCAACAACGGAACCATAGTTGTACATGCAGCGATCGCCGACCTTGAAGGTATTCGGCGCGCCGCATGCGCCGGTGTTGATCAGGCTTGGGTTGAACAGCACATTGCCGTTGCTGGTGCGCGCATTGACGTTGCCCGGGATCGAGTTGGCCGATACCTGGTACAGCGAGTAACGCTTGCCGCCTTCGCTGAACTCATGCACGCCGCCAGGGGCCGAGAAGCGGCGGTCGCTGGCGTTCAGCTCTTTCTGCGTATCGTGGCTGAAGGCCAGCAGCACGTTGAAGCCGTCGGTTTCCAGTTCGCCAAAGCCTTTGGAGATGGCGACATTCGAGGTGGAGCCTTGGCTGCCCTTGGTGGGACGGTTGTAGGTCAGCTCGATATTGGCATCGGTCTGGTTCTTTTTCAGGATGAAGTTGACCACCCCGGCAATCGCGTCCGAACCGTACAGCGCGGAAGCGCCGTCGGTCAGGATCTCGACCCGCTCCACCGCCGACAGCGGGATCGAAGCCAGGTTGACCGCGGAGCCGGAGCTGTAAGGCGCTAAGCGGCGGCCATTCAGCAGCACCAGCGTGTAGCCGGTACCGATGGCATGCACCGAGGCGGTTTGCACGCCGCCGCCGCCGCCGTTGATCGACGCGGCCGACGTGACAAAGCCCTGCATCGAGGGCAGCGTGGCAACCAGGTCGGCCACGGTGGTAGCGCCGGTCTGTTCGATCTGCGCCTTGGACAGGGTTTGCACCGGCAGCGCGCCTTCAACCGCGACGCGCTTGACTGCCGAGCCGGTGATTTCGACCCGCTGGATGTTCTCCTCAGCTATCACCGGCATGGCTGCAACGCCCAGGCCGGCCATGAACATCAGTCGCACTGAGCGCGACAGGATGGTTTCTTTCATCATCGTTTCCTCTTTGACTCTCTGTTTTTGTACTCGCCGCGGGTGCGGCTTGCATATCAGAGCATGTCAATTCATCAAGGAAA
>DASWTB010000116.1:0-11758 GCA_036402315.1 Pseudoduganella sp.
CGTTCGTCGACCACGATGCCGATGAAGAAGCCCACCAGCGCCAGCACCGCGTCAAGCATCTGCAGTTCGGAGACGGTGATGTTGTTGGCGCTATTGGCCCTGACCAGGGCAACGATTGCCAGCTGCAGCACGAACACCACCAGCGCCGCGCCATGCACGCCTTGGCGCGAAGCGGCCCAGATCAGCGGCAGGAACAGGAAATAGAAGTGCTTGAATTCGGCCGTCATGATGTAGCCGAACACCGCCCACAGTACGAGAATCGCCAGCGTCAGGTAGCCCAGGGTTTCCGCTTTCCAGGTGGCTTCGCGCAGGCGTGCCCGGTCTTGCGGATTGGCCAGCTTGCACAGCAGCGGCATGCTGACCACCACCCCCACCATGTCGCCGAAGCCAAAGCGCCACACGGCGCGCACCCAGTCATCCCACGGCACCAGTCCCAGCCAGGCCAGCAGGCTGATATGGCCCACTGCATTCAGCATGGTGCCGGCAGCAACAATCAGCAGCCAGTGGTAGAAGCTCTGGCGCGAACTGAAGATGGTGACGCCGCCCAGTGTGCGGCGCAGGATTTCGCCCAGCAAGCCGTAGCCGCACATCAGCCAGGCTGCGGTGAGCAGGGTGCCGGTCAGGCCACCGGGCATGCCGCGCACCAGGACATCGCCCGCCACCAGGGCCGCCAACCAGGGCAATGCTGCGCGCCGCCCATACACCAGCCAGAACACCAGGCCCAGCGCGGTGTCGGGATTCCAGGGAGTAATATTCAGGCCGAGCAGTGGCTCGACATAAGTCAGCCAGTCAAACAGCAGGTAGGCGCCGATGAATCCGGCGGCTGGCAGCAGGAACGGGAAACGCATAAAGGCGGGCTTCACGGGAGTTTGTTGATCCAGGTTAATTTTACTGCGTTGAGTCCACCGGGCCGGCAATCTTGCATGGCCACAGCCACGCGAGCGGAGTAGAATCAAAGCGTTACGCCAGCCTGTGCGTAGGACTAGTTGAAGGGAGATGAAGATGCGCCTGGATATCTATCGTCGTGCCGAACATGACGGCATTTTTTCCTACCTCGCCGTGCCAGAGGGCAAACCCATCCCACAGGAAGCCATCAATACCGACTGGCTGCCAGCCGAGCAATCGCTGGAAGTCGATGATGATGTGCAAGTCCTGCCTGACTACCACATCGACCGGCTGACCCAGCAGATGGGCAGCAAAGGCTACGCCATCACCGCCCTGAAAGATATGTGATTGCAAGTCGGGGTCAGCTCCGGCAATCGGACATTCGCTCTGCGCGAAGCGCAAAGTTCCTCGAGCAGCCGGAGCTGCTCCTCGACTTTCAATTGAAAAGATCGTCAAGGCCGGCGGGACGCGTTCCCGCCTGCGGCTTGGCGCGCCCTTTGCGGCCGGTGAACTCTTCCTCGATGTTGTCGCGGTAATAGCTCCACGCGCTGCCCGAGGTGGACAGGCGCTGCCAGATGTCGCGCCCAACGCCTTCGTAGTCGATGGCGCTGCCGTCGTCGAATTCGACGCGCAGCATGCGTGCGCGCTCGTCATAGCCGATGGCGCGCAGCTTGCCTGCGTTGATGCGTTTCATTTCCATGTCATTGTTCCTTTCTCAGGCGGCGCACGGCACGCGCCACCAGCTCATCCGCTTCGGCAAACAGGGCGGGATGCGCCGCCGCGCACGCCGCGCGCTCGGCGGCAATGCGCTGGCGGTCCTGCTCCAGGTTCTGCAAGGTCAGTGCCATGCCGAAGCCATTCTCCGGCGCACCGGCCAGCATGCGCCGCATCATCTCTTCGCCCAGCGCCGGCTTCTGGTGCCCGGCCTCCCAGTACCAGTGCGTGCTGCCTTTCTCGTTCGGCCCGGGAATCGCTTCGCAATTGAATTCACCGAAACCGCTGAAGTCATGCACCACAATGTGCGCCTGCGGATAGCGGGCGCGCGCGGCCTCCGCCTCTTCCAGCACGATGCGCTTCCATTCCTCGAAGCGCGGCCACATGCCGCTCGCTTCGTACAGCGCCAGCAACTGCGCATGGTAAGCGTACACCATCAGGCGCAGGTCGACGCCGGGATTATCGCTGGCCGTGGCATCAACCAGGGCACGCAGTTCCGAGCGCAGCCCTTCGCGATCGAGGCCGCCCGCGGCCTTCTTCACCAGCGAGGCCGCGTTCTCTTCGGCGCGCTGGCGGAAGATCTTGTAGTAGCCGTCATAGCGCGCGAATTTTATGTACTGGTTCAGCGGATTCAGCCCGCGCTCGGTCATGGTTTCGGCCTCGCGGTCGCCCTGCATGGCAAAGGTAGTCGCCGCATCGCGCAAGGCAGCCAGCGAGAACAGGCTTTCCACACGCCAGCCCAGTTTGGCGGTCCCGGGCACCGGCGGCTGGCGTGCGCCGCCGCGCTGGCCCGGCGCCAGCAAGGCATCGTGGAAATCAATACCGGCAATCACGCGCGCAGGCTTGATGCCAAGGCTGCGCAGATACTGCAGCTGCCCGACCGCCACCATGGTGCCGGTCCCCGCCAACCCGAGGTTGTAGGCGCCGCCGCCAAGCAGCGGGCTGTCCGGATCAAAGCCGACTTCAACCCGCGAATTCCCGAGCAGGAACTGGGTGGCGCCCAGGCGCTGGGCGCCGGACAGCTTGATCTCGTTGCGGAAATGCTGCGGCACCGGTTTTTCCGCATTGAGGCCGGGCTTGCGCATGACGCCATACAGGCTGTAGGGGTCGGCCAGCACGACCACGCTGGCCACCAGCAGGATGCCCGCCAGCATGGCCAGGGCCAATTTGCGCAAGTAATGATGGTGCGAAGCGTTGGACATGGTCAGAACTGGAAGTAAAGGAATTCACTTGGCCGCGACAGGGCCAGCAGGCAAAGCACGGCCAGCATGCCGGCCGCCATTGCAGGACGTGGCGCCGGCAGCCAGGCCAGGCGCGCCGGCGCTGCGGTGCCGTCATGATCCAGGGCCGGCTCGAAGCGATGCATGATTTGCTGGGTATTCGGCGCGAGGAAAGCTACCAGCGCAGCCACCAGCACCCAGCACCATGTCTCGATGAACTGGGTGGCGCCGCCAAGCGTCCACTTGATCCCAATCGAGGCCAGGGCATCGTGCAGCCCGCCCAGGCGCGCGCCAATGGCATCCGGCAGCGCCACGCCATACTGGCCGGACATCCCGGCCACAATGCGCAAGGCCGACGGCAGGTCCGCCGCGCGGAAGAACACCCAGGCATAAGCCACAGCAGTGAAGGTCAGCGCCCAAGCCACGAGAGTGCCAGCCCTGCTGCCGCCTTGCCAGCCGAGGCGCGCCTTGAGCATCTGCCATGCGTGGGCAATCACCAGGTAGGCGCCGTGCAAAGCGCCCCACAGCACGAAATTCCAGCTGGCGCCGTGCCACAGGCCGCCCAGCAGCATGGTCACCATCAGGTTGACCTTGGCGCGCACGGCGCCGTGGCGGTTGCCGCCCAGGGGAATGTACAGGTAGTCGCGCAGGAAGCGCGACAAGGTCATATGCCAGCGCCGCCAGAACTCGACGATGTTCAGCGATTTGTAGGGCGAGTTGAAGTTCAGCGGCAGGTGCACGCCGAACATGCGCGACAGGCCGATCGCCATGTCCGAATAGCCCGAGAAATCGAAATACAGCTGGAAGGAATAGGCCAGCACGCCGCCCCACGCCATCAGCAGCGTCGGTTCGCCCGGCGCTGCAAACAGGGCGTTGGCGTATGGCGCCAGCGTATCGGCCAGCAGGGTTTTCTTGGCCAGCCCGATGATGAAGATGGTGGCGCCGACCGAGAAGTTTTCGGCCCGCGGCAAGGCATTCCGCGGGTCGGCGAACTGCGGCATCATTTCCTTATGGTGCAGCACCGGCCCGGCCACCAGGTGCGGGAAATAGGTGACGAACAGCAGGTAGTGGATGAAGCGCCCTTCCTGCACGAAGCCGCGCGCGGTGTCGACCAGGAAGGCGATCTGGGTGAAGGTGAAGAACGATATCCCGATCGGCAGCACCACCTGCAGCACGTCCGCATGCTGGCCGGTCAGGCTGGTGTAGAAGAAGTTGGCGTACTTGTAGTAGCCAAGCAGCAGCAGGTTGGCTGCCACCGCGCCGCCCAGCCACCAGTTGCGCGCCCGGCCCTGTGCGCGGCGGATCGCCTGCGCGCAGCCATAGTTGGCAACAATGGAGCCGAGCAGCAGCGGCACATAGCGCACGTCCCACCAGCCGTAAAAGAACAGCGATGCGAGCGCCAGCCACGCCACGCCCCACGCCGGTTGCCGCCGCGCGAGCAGGAAATAGCCGATCAGGGTGATCGGCAGGAAGCCTAGCAGGAAGCTGAATGAGTTAAATAGCATGGTTGAAAATGTTATCACCCATGCAATAGCACATCAATACTCGATTGCGACTTCCTGCGCTCCCAGCCCCTGTTCCAGCGCGATTTTCAGCGCGTCCGACGGCGCAACGCGCCAGTCGTCGCCAAGTTGCAACACGCAGTCGATGCCTTGCGGCTTGACGCGCATCGATACCGGCAAACCGTATTCGTCGCGGTGCGGGCCGAGAATCTCGGCCAGCTTGGCCGACGGCACGGCTTTCGGCAGCGCCAGCCCGATCTGGCGGCCGAACTGGATGCGGGCGGCCGTGATGTTGTAGACCTTTTCCGCCGAAATGCGCAGGCCGCCCGAGAAGCGGTCTTCCGATACCTTGCCGGTCACGCACAGGAATTCGTCTTCCTTGAACATATGCTTGTTCGGTTCGAAGACTTCGTTGTACACGGTGACTTCGACCACGGCGGTCTTGTCGTCCAGTGTGACGATCAGCAGCTTGCCGCGCTGGGTCATCTGGGTGCGGATGCCGGAGATCACGCCGCACATCATGCGCGGTTCGCGCGACGGTTCGAGCTCGGACAGCTTGGTGCGTGCGAAGCGGCGCGCTTCCTGCTGGTAGGAATCGAACATGTGGCCGGACAGGTAGTAGCCCAGCGCGATCTTCTCTTCCGCCAGTTTTTCGCGGTCGGTCCACGGCGTAGCCTGGACGTAGTCCGGCGGCGCCACCAGGTCCGAATCGTCGCCGCCGAACAGGCTGACCTGGTTGGCCGACTTGGCTTCCTGGTCCGCGTATTCCATGGCGAAGCCCACCGAGGCGAACAGCACCGCGCGGTCGACGCCGAAGCAGTCGAAGGCGCCGGAGCGGATCAGCGCTTCAATGGTGCGGCGGTTGATCTGCTTCTTGTCGACGCGCTTGCAGAAGTCGAACAGGCTGGTGAACGGGCCGCCCGCCTCGCGCGCGGCGATGATCGCCTCGATCGCGTTCTGGCCCGCGCCCTTCACGCCGCCCATGCCGTAGCGGATCTTGGTGGCTTTCTTGCCCGGCTCGCCGTCCGGGCGGAAGCGGTAGGACGACTGGTTGACGTCCGGCGGCAGGATGGTCAGGCCGCACACGTCGATCGAATCCTCGACCAGGATCTTGACCTTCTCGGTATCGTCCATGGCCAGCGACATGTTGGCTGCCATGAACGCGGCGGTATGGTGATGCTTGAGGTAGGCGGTGTGGTAGGACAGCAGCGCATACGCCGCCGCGTGCGACTTGTTGAAGCCGTAGCCCGCGAACTTCTCCATCAAGTCGAAGATTTCGTCGGCTTTCTCGATGGTCAGGCCGCCCTCTTGCGCGCCCTTGCGGAAGATCTCGCGGTGCTCCGCCATCTCTTCGGCTTTCTTCTTACCCATCGCACGGCGCAGCATGTCCGCGCCGCCCAGCGAGTAGCCGCCGATGATCTGCGCCATCTGCATAACCTGTTCCTGGTAAACCATGATGCCGTAGGTTTCGGACAGGATGCCCTCGGTGCGGGGATCGGGGTAGTCGAATTTCTCGCCGTGCTTGCGCTTGCAGAAGTCCGGGATCAGGTCCATCGGGCCCGGACGGTACAGCGCCACCAGCGCGATAATGTCTTCGAAGCGGTCGGGACGCGCGTCTTTCAGCATGCCCTGCATGCCGCGCGATTCAAGCTGGAACACGGCGACGGTTTTCGCCTTGGTCAGCAGTTCGTAGGTCGGACGGTCGTTCAGCGGCAGCTTGGCCAGGTCGAAGTCCTTGGCGCCTTCCGGATCAAGGTCCTTGATGTAGTTGACGGCGCGGTCCAGGATGGTCAGCGTGGTCAGTCCCAAAAAGTCGAACTTCACCAGGCCGACGGCTTCCACGTCGTCTTTGTCGTATTGCGACACCACACCGGCGTCGCCGCCCTGGGTGTACAGCGGGCAGAAGTCGGTCAGCTTGCCCGGCGCGATCAGCACGCCGCCGGCGTGCATGCCGATGTTACGGGTGATGCCTTCCACCTGCTGCGCCAGGTCCAGCAGCTGGCGCACTTCTTCTTCGTTTTCCTGGCGTTCCTTCAGCAGCGGTTCCTCTTCGATCGCCTCGGCAATCGAGACCGGCTTGCCCGGCTTGAACGGGATCAGCTTGGACACGCCGTCGCAGAAGTTGTAGCCGAAGTCCATCACGCGGCCCACGTCGCGGATCGCGCCTTTGGCCGCCATGGTACCGAAGGTGGCGATCTGCGACACCGCCTCGCGGCCGTACAGGTCCTTCACGTGCTGGATCACCAGTTCGCGCTTTTCCTGGCAGAAGTCGATGTCGAAGTCGGGCATCGAAATACGTTCAGGATTCAGGAAACGCTCGAACAGCAGGTTGTACTTCAGCGGATCCAGGTCGGTAATCTTCAGCGCATACGCCACCAGCGAGCCCGCACCGGAACCACGGCCCGGACCGATCGGCACGCCGTTGTTCTTGCCCCACTGAATGAACTCCGCAACGATCAGGAAGTAGCCCGGGAACTTCATCTTGATGATGGTGTCGTTCTCGAACTTCAGGCGCGCTTCGTAGCGCGGGCGTTCCTTCTCGCGCTTCTCGGGATCGGGGAACAGCTGGATCAGGCGCTCTTCCAGGCCTTTCTGCGTTTCGGCCACCAGGAACTCGTCGATCGACATGCCCGGCGTCGGGAAGTTCGGCAGCTGCGGCTTGCCCAGGGTGAGGGTCACGTTGCAGCGCTTGGCGATCTCCACCGAATTTTGCAGCGCCGCCGGCAGGTCGTGGAACAGCTCCGCCATCTCCGCTTGCGTGAGGAAGCGCATCTGCTCGTTGAAGCGCTTGACGCGCTTGGCGTTGGCCAGCATCTCGCCTTCGGCGATACACACGCGCGCCTCGTGGGCGATGAATTCGTCCTTCGACAGGAACTGCACCGGGTGCGTCGCCACCACCGGCAGTCCAAGCTTGGCCGCCAGCGCGACGGACTGGCGCACCTGGACTTCCTGGTTGGCCTGGCCGGCGCGCTGGATCTCGACGTAGAAATGGCCGTTCGGGAAGATCTCGGCCCACTTGCGGGCGTTGGCCTCGGCCAGGTCCAGGTTGCCGTTTTCAATGGCCTGGCCGATGTCGCCGAAGTGGGCGCCGGACAGCGCGATCAGGGCATTGGCGCCGCTTTCGCCGGGCAGCAGCGGATATTCCTTGCTGGGCAGGTTGCGCAGCCATTCCTCGCGGATCTCGGCGCGGCCCTTGTACTGGTTGTTCAGCCACGCTTCCGACAGCAGCTCGCACAACTGCAGGTAGCCCATGCGGTTCTTCGCGAACAGCATGATGCGGTGCGGTTTTTCGCGGTTTTCCTCGTTGGTGATCCAGGCGTCGACGCCGACGATCGGCTTGATGCCCTTGCCGCGCGCAGCCTTGTAGAAGCGCACCATGGCGAACATGTTCGCCAGGTCGGTGATGGCCAGCGCGCCCTGTTTATCCTTGACCGCCGCCTTGATCATGTCATCGATGCGCACCAAGCCGTCGACAATCGAGTATTCCGTATGCACGCGCAGGTGGACGAATTGCGGTCCGGCGGGCGCTGCGGCTGGCGTGGCGTCTACTGGCTGGTCGATTGTTTCAATACTCATGGGGGCGGGCGGATTTTAAGTCGAATATCCCCCTATTTTAACGCCTGAGCTGCCTCTGCTCCTATTCCACAAGCTGCACTCCTGCCTGCCGGGCAGCTTGCGCCAGCTGGCGGTCGAACGTCGCCAATGCGGCTCCCTCGCGCAACGCCAGGTCAAGATAACACGCATCGTATGCCGTGAGCCCGGTGCCCTGGCCACGCATGAAGGCCTGCCTTCCCTGCAAACCGGGCTCAGTCTTGTCGGTCGTGATCGGCAAACAATACAGGTAGCGCAGGAAGTTGGCGGCCTGGGCCTCGAGCAAGAGTGCGCGCCGCAGCCCGACAAGCAATCCATTTGCCACTTCCAGATGCCAAAGCGGGGGTACCTGGAATTGCCAACCGAGTGTCGGTTCAAGCAGCCGGTCGGCAAGTTTCCGCTCGTCCGCCGCTGTCCGTTCGAAAATCCAGGACAAGGCCATGGACGCGTCGAGCACGACGTTCACTCCCGTCCCTCGCGGATCATGGCAGCAACATCGTCGTCGCCCAGTCCCTTAACCTTCGGGAGTTTTCGCAAAGCTTCCATGGCAAGCTTCGCATCAGCCAGCGGACTCGCTTGCGAGGGAACAAGATCCGCCACCGGCTTGCCCCGGACGGAAATCGTATACCGCTGGCCTTCGCTGACTGCGCGCAACAATTCGGAAAATCTTGCCTTTGCGTCAAACGCGCCGATTTCTTTGTACATGGGCGTCTCCTTGTGAACTAGATTACTGGCTAGTTCAGTATAGGACGCGCCATAATTGCTTACAAATGAGCCCGTTGCGCCCGCGTGGCGCGGATAGAATCACCCTTACCAATCCACCCTTGGAGATGAAGATGAAAATTGTTGCTGCTGCCCTGCTGATGACCGCCTCGCTGGCGGCCTCTGCGGAAGAACCTGAGCAGTTGGCCAAATCGAAGAGCTGCTTCGCCTGCCACGCCATGGCGAAAAAGCTGGTCGGGCCTTCGTTCAAGGATGTCGCGGCCAAATACAAGAACGACAAGGGCGCTGAAGACAAGCTGGTCCTGAAGATACTGCAAGGCGGCTCCGGCGTCTGGGGCGCCGTCCCGATGCCGCCTAACCAGGTCACCGACGCCGAAGCGCACCAGCTGGTGCGCTGGGTCCTGGCGCAGAAGTAAGCGCTAACCGGGGCGGCCTTCCACTGCCAGCTTGCCGCCCACCCACACCTGGTAGCCGCCGGCTGGCTCGACCAGCCGCAATGCAGCCGTCGAACCAAGCGCAATCGGCGCCTTGAAGCGCGCAGTGATTGCCGTCAGGCGCCGCCCTTCCCGCTGCTCGATCAGGGCGCAGGCCTTGGCCACGGTATGCATGCCGTGAATGATCGGTTGCCTCATGCCCAATAGCCGTGCCGACCACGGCCACAAGTGAATCGGGTTCCAGTCGCCCGACACGGACGCATACTGCCGCCCCGCATCCTTCGAAAGTAACCACTCACCTGCCGGCTGTCCAGCCTCCTGGGCGGGCAATTCGCCAGCTTGCGGCCCGCTTTCGGCGCGCCGCTTGCCGCGCACCGCGAGATAGCGGCTGCGGCACTCGAACACTGGCAGCCCAGCCTGGCTGCCGACGGTCAGCAGGTCGCAATAGCGCGCACCGTTCGCGGCAGCAGCCTCGATCACCACCTGCGTTGCGAGCTCCATCGGCAGCGCACGGTCTGGCGCACGCACTTCGCGGATGTCGTTCTCCACATGGATCATGCCCGCCAGCCGGAAAGGAAACTCATCTCCCAGCATGGTCGCCATGTGCGCCCGCTGGGTGGGCAGGTAATAGAACGAAACTGGCAGCGCATCCGCGCCAAACCCCAGCAAGGCGTTGTAACGCGCCAGCTGGGCCGCGTCGAGCCGGTCCAGGACGTAACGTGAAGCGATCGCCGCCGGCGGCTCCGCTGCCCGCGCGCCCTTGAACAATGCGCGCAGCAGCGTCGCGGGGCCTACAGCAGGAAGCGGCAAGGACGTTGTCATGCAGGTTTGCGGATGCGGAAAGTGTTCTTGCTGATCAGGTGATCGCCGTTTTCATGGACGCGCTCCACCATTTCTTTCAAGGTGGCGACGCCCTCTTCCGACGCCATGTCGCAGAACGCCATGATATCGCGGGCCGGCACGGCCACCATAAACCCTTCGTCCACCAGGTCCGCCAGTTCGCGCTGCCACAGCGACTGCAACAGGAACATGCTGGCCTCGAAATTGCCGTCGACGAAAACGCCAAAGACCGGGCCGTGCTTCTCGACCCGCATGTGCCGGGAGCACAGCTTGTCCAGGTTACCGATGGCCATGCGGTGCAATTGCGCCGCATCGATCCCGGCCAGAGCGAGATGGCGCTGCTGCACGTAGACCAGCCCCTCCGGTTCATCGACCACGTAGGCCGCCACCAGGCCGCAACCTACCGGCCGCAGTACCGGGCTATCGGCCTCGGGCAGGGCAATCGCCGCCTCGGCTCCGGGGTTGTCCACGCTTTTCAGGTACGCCACTGCACGCGTCACGAAATCGTGCGCCAGAATGCTTGCTCCGCCATCGTTCATTCAATTGACCTTTCCGTTTTACAATATTTGATAGCAATTATTCCAGACCATTTAACCGTTTGGCAATCCCTGCCTATTATTTGGGCATTCCGCCGAGTGCGGCTATAATGTCGGCTGTTCCGGATTCAATCAATTACCAATCCCATGCAAGCAACCATTGAAAACGCGCCTGCAATGCCCGGCGCGGCACCAGCCGTTTACGTCAACATTGCGGCCTACAAATTCATCACCCTGGACCAGCTGGACGAACTGCGCCCGCAGTACCAGGAGATCTGCGCCCGCCTGGGCCTGAAAGGCACCATCCTGCTGACCCCGGAAGGCATCAATATGTTCCTGTCCGGTACTCGCGCCAATATCGACGAGTACCTGGCCTGGGTGCGCAGCGATGCCCGCCTGGCGGACCTGGAAGTGAAGGAAAGCCTGTCGGCCGAGCAGTCGCACCGCCGCATGCTGGTGCGCATCAAGAAAGAAATCATCACCATGCGCATGCCGCTGATCAAGCCTGAAGAAGGCCGCGCACCGCATGTGGAAGCCAAGACCCTGAAGCGCTGGCTGGACCAGGGCCACGACGACAACGGCAAGCCGGTCGTCATGGTCGAAACCCGCAACGACTACGAAGTGGACGTGGGCACATTCAACAACACCGTCGATTACCGCCTGACCAAGTTCACCGAATTCCCGGAAGTGATCGAGAAGCACAAGGCTGATTTCGAAGGCAAGACCGTGGTGACTTTCTGCACCGGCGGCATCCGCTGCGAAAAAGCTGCGATCCATATGCAGAACATCGGCTACGACAATGTGTACCAGCTCGAAGGTGGCATCCTGAAGTACTTCGAGGAAGTCGGCGGCGCGCACTACACCGGCGACTGCTTCGTGTTCGACTACCGCACCGCGCTCAATCCGCAGCTGGAAGCGGTGGAAACCACCCAGTGCTTCGCCTGCCGCGCCGTGGTCACTCCGCGCGAACAGCTGTCGGAACAATACGTGTATGGCGTGTCCTGCCCGCACTGCCACGGCAAGCAGGCCGCCTAAGCCCGCTCAGGAAGCCTGCGGCGCGCCGTATTTGCGCCGCAGCTTCAGGAAAGGCTCCTCGATGGCGCCGTAGCTCAGCGCCGCCAGCCCCCAGGTGGCGCCATAGACCACCAGCCCCAGCAGCACAGCGTCGAGCGCGCCGTGCCCGGTAATGGGCACCAGGCCGACCGTCTTGGCCAGGAAGTGGATCACCGCCATGTGCAGCAGGTAGAACGAGAAGCTGACCTTGCCGCCATGGCACAGCACCCGCTCCAGCCAGCCCGGCAACGCGTGCGCCA
>DASWTB010000117.1:0-2228 GCA_036402315.1 Pseudoduganella sp.
GCCCTTGAACTTATCGCTGGTCATGATCGCGGCGCGCTGCAGGGAGCGCAGCAGCTCTTCGCGGCCAATGGTGAAGTTGTTGGTGTAGCCCTTCGGGATCACGCGGGTGTAGTCAGGGAACTTGCCTTCCACCAGCTTGGAGATCAGCTCGATGTCGGCGAAGGTCAGCTTGACCTGGCTCGCGGCGATGTCCAGCGATACGGCGTCGTCGCTTTCTTCCAGCAGGCGTTGCAGTTCGATGATGGTCTTGCGCGGGATGATCACTTCTTCGCGCGCGAAGTTCTGGTCGGTCTCTACTTGGCAGAAGGCCAGGCGGTGGCCGTCGGTCGCTACGGCGATCACTTTGTTACCGTCCAGGACCAGCAGCAGCCCGTTCAGGTAGTAGCGGATGTCTTGCTGCGCCATCGAGAAGTGCACCATGTTGAACAGGTGCTTCAGGGTTTTTTGCGGCAGCTGGAACGATGCGGTGAAGCTTTCGGCTTGCTGCACGGTCGGGAATTCTTCGGCGGCCAGGGTCTGCAGGGCGAAGCGCGATTTGCCGCTTTGGACGGTCAGGCGCTTGTTCAGCAGGGTCATGGTCACGTCGCCGGCTTCCGGCAGGGCGCGCAGGATGTCCAGCAGCTTACGCGCGGCGACCGTGGTGCCGGTGACGTCGGCACCCGAGCCGATGTCTGCGTGGGTCGTGATCTGGACTTCCGTGTCGGTGGAGAGGAAAGAGACGCTTTCACCTTCCTTGCGGATGAGGATATTGGCCAGAATCGGCATAGTGTGCCGACGCTCGACAATACCGCTCACAATCTGCAGTGGCCGGAGAAGCGTGTCTCGGGTGGTTTTGACCAGTTGCATAAATATCCTCAGTTAATGGGTTGGTACGTTGGTTCTTTTGTTAACTCGACAGTATAGCAGTCTGAAACCGGTAACCCAGTGTCTGACCCGCAGGGTCAGACACTAATACGCGACTGCCTCAGGCCGGGTGTCTGACCCTGCGGGTCTGACCGGACGGCGACCCGGCCGGTTTACCGGTTTTAGCCTTTCAGCGTTTGTTCGAGAACGTGCAACTCGTGATTGCACTCCGGGTTCTTGGTCCGATCCATCGCAATCTTGCGCACGGCGTGCAGCACGGTGGTGTGGTCGCGTCCTCCAAACAGTTCGCCGATTTCCGGCAGCGATTTCTGGGTCAGCTCCTTGGCCAGGTACATGGCGATCTGGCGCGGGCGGGCGATGTTGGCTGGGCGGCGCTTGGAATACATGTCCGCCACCTTGATGTTGAAGAAGTCCGCCACCGTTTTCTGGATGTTTTCCACAGAAATCTGGCGGTTCTGCACAGACAGCAGGTCCTTCAGCGCTTCCTTCACGATATCGATTGAAATGTCTTTGCCGTGGAAGCGCGAGTAGGCCAGGATCTTGCGCAGCGCGCCTTCCAGCTCACGCACGTTGGAGCGCAGGTGCTTGGCCACGAAGAAGGCCACGTCGTCATTCAGGGTCACGCCTTCCGACTTCGCCTTCTTCAGCAGAATGGCGACGCGCATTTCCAGTTCCGGCGGCTCGATCGCCACCGTCAGGCCGGAGTCGAAGCGCGAGATCAGGCGGTCGTCCATGCCGGTAATCTCTTTCGGATACGTGTCCGAAGTGATGATGATCTGCTTCTTCGCCGGGATCAGAGCCTCGAACGCATAGAAGAATTCTTCCTGCGTGCGGGACTTCCCGCCGAAGAATTGAATATCGTCGATCAGCAGCATGTCCAGCGAGTGGTAGTAGTGCTTGAAGTCGTCGAAACCCTTGCGTTGGTAAGCGGTCACTACGTCGCGAACGTACTGTTCTGCGTGGATGTAGCGGATGCGGGCGCCTGGCTGGTCGGCCATCACCTGGTTGCCGATCGCGTGGATCAAGTGGGTTTTACCCAGGCCCACGCCGCCGTAGAAGAACAGCGGGTTGTACGACACGCCGGGGTTGTTCGCTACCTGGATGGCGGCGGCGCGCGCCAGCTGGTTGGCCTTACCGGTCACGAAGGAGTCGAAGGTCAGGTCCGGGTTGATGCGGCTGTTCTCGCGGCCTTTCGGGTTCGAGTATTCGGCGGCGGCGGTCGGCGCGGCGGCAGCGGCCGGGGTTTCCGGGCGCAGGTCGCTCAGTGGGCCGGAGACCACGGCGGGTGCGGCCGGCTTTTTCGGTGCGTGGGTACGCGGATCGAGCACGAACTGCACGTCGATCTGGGTTTCCCAGTACTGGCA
>DASWTB010000118.1:0-2411 GCA_036402315.1 Pseudoduganella sp.
AGTAGGGCATGGACGCGCTGGCCGACGGCCGCCACGGCACCCGGGATCATGGAGAAATCGATGGCATCGCCCTACAACCTTCCTGACGAATATTTGCAGGGCTTCATCCAATCGGGACAGAGCCTGTGGCTGGCCATGATGCTTAACCCAGCCGCACAGGTCCCCGGTTCCTCCGACGCACCATCTGTGCAGCCCGGCGCAGGACCGTTCGCGGGTCTGCAATGGCACTATTTCCAGCAGCAGTTCGCGCTTTGGACGCGGATGCTTGCCAGCATGGCCGATCGACCGCCCGAAGCGGAGGTCGCGCCCGAGCGGGGCGATCGCCCCTTCAGCGCCGTCGAATGGCGCGACAATCCCTTCTACAGCTTGCTCAAGCAAAGCTACCTGCTCAACGCCAGATTAGCCGAAGACATGGTCGAGGCCGCGGCGTTTGACTAGCCCGCCAAGCAACGGCTGCGCTTCTACACGCGCCAGTTCATCGATGCGATGAGCCCTGCCAACTTTGCCGCGACCAATCCGGAGGTGCTGCAACTCGCGTTCGAGACGCGGGGCGAGAGCCTGCAGGCCGGCCTCAGGAACCTGCTCGCGGACATGCGCAAAGGCGGGCTGTCGATCATCGACGAGACCGGCGTTCGAGATCGGCAAGAACGTGGCAATGTCCGAAGGCGCGGTTGTGTTCGAGGACGCGCTTTTTCAGCTGATCCAGTCGCGCCGCTAACCGAACGGGTGGCAACGCGCCCGCTGCTGATCGTGCCGCCGTCCATCAACAATCTACATCCTGGACTTGCAGCCAGAGAACTCGTTTGTGCGGTTCGCCGTCGAACAAGGCCACACGCTTTTTCTGATGTCGTGGCGCAACCCCGATGCCACGTGTGGCCACGTTACCTGGGGCGATTACCTGAGCCAGGGCGTCAGGAAAGCGATCGAAGTGGCGCTGGCCATCAGCGGCGCCGACAAACTCAAGGCGCTCGGCTGGTGCGTGGGTGGGACGATGCTCTCCTCCGCGCTCGCGGTGCTGCGAGCGCGCGCAGATACCTCAGTGGCCAGCCTGACCCTGTTGACCATCATGCTCGACTTCCAGGACCCCGGCGACCT
Source organism: Pseudoduganella sp. (assembly GCA_036402315.1). GTDB lineage: Bacteria > Pseudomonadota > Gammaproteobacteria > Burkholderiales > Burkholderiaceae_D > Rugamonas. The sequence goes on from DASWTB010000118.1 coordinate 1,096, forward strand.
GGGTATGCTCATCGACGAGCAAGGCGTGGCATCCCGCGAGCAGGCAATCGGCCAGGGTGGCATCTACCCCGGCGGTGAACTCGGCTTCGTCTTCCAGACGCTGCGTGAAGGTGGCCCTGCGAAACTCGAAGTGGCCAGCTCGGCTCCTACTCCGACTCCACGATCTGTCTTGCGAAATTGCGCCTCTAATGGGTTCGTGGCAGGCGGCATTCAGAGGGCAACATGCGCTGCGCAAATTGCGGGTTTGAGAATCCCGCGGGAGCCAATTTCTGCGAGGAGTGTGGGCAAAGGCTTGCGCAAATCTGCCCGCACTGCGGCTATGAGTCCAGTCCCACCGCGAAATTTTGCCGTTCATGCGGTGCGGTCTTGACGGATTCGGTTGCAGCGCCACTCAATCGCCCGCCTCCAGCGCCGGCCGTCCCCGCACCTGTTCTTTACACGCCGCCCCATCTGGCCGAACGGATCCGCGCAGAGCGGGAGGCCATGGAGGCGAAGGGAGCAGACGCAGCCGGTGAGCGCAAGACGATTACGGCGCTGTTCGCGGACATGGCCGGCTCGACGGCGTTGATCCAGGACCTGGACCCTGAAGAAGCCCGCAGCCTGATCGACCCGGTTGTGGCGCTGATGATGGAAGCTGTGCATCACTATGAGGGGTATGTGGCCAAAGCCCTCGGCGATGGCATCCTGGCCCTTTTCGGCGCGCCGATCGCCCACGAAGACCATGCTCTGCGGGCGCTGTTTGCGGCACTTCGCATGCAGCAAGCTATGAGCAGCCATAGTGACAGGGGCCGTCTGGAGCAGGGCATCCCCCTGCAGATCCGGGTAGGTGTCCATACCGGGGAAGTGGTGGTCCGTTCGATCCGCAAGGATGACTTGCGCACCGACTACGACCCGGTCGGCAATACCTTCCATATCGCTGCCCGCATGGAAGGGGTCGCTACACCGTCATCCATCCTCGTCAGCGAAGCGACCCACAAACTGACCGAGGGCTATTTCGAATTCAAGACCCTGGGGAGCACCCACATCAAGGGCCTGCGGGAGCCGTTTGTGGTGTATGAGGTGCTCGGCCTCGGCGCATTGCGCACGCGGCTGCAGGTGGGGGCGCATCGCGGGCTGGCTCGCTTTGTCGGCCGCGAGGCCGAACTGGAGCGCTTGAGTGAGGCGTTGGAACGCGCCAAGGACGGGCATGGGCAGAGCGTGGGGGTCGTGGGGGAAGCGGGAGTTGGCAAATCGCGCCTGTTCCACGAGTTCAAGGCACGCTCGCAGCAGGGCTGCATGGTGCTTGAAACCTTCTCGGTGTCGCACGGCAAGGCGTT
>DASWTB010000119.1:0-3301 GCA_036402315.1 Pseudoduganella sp.
CGCTCGAAGGCGGCGTCAATATCGTGGTCGATGGCCATACCATCGGCGCGGTGGGTGTGTCGGGCGTGAAGTCCAGCGAAGACGCGCAAATCGCCAAGGCAGGTATCGCAGCCCTGGGCTAAGCCATTCCTTGCTGGGCGGGCAGGGGCTTCATAGAATGCAAATATGAAAGCCTCCCTGCCACTGCTGCTGCTTTTGCTGGCGCTCCCTGTGCGCGCGGAAGAGTTGCAGCTGTCGGTCATTGCAAACAATGCAACACATTGGGATGCCTGGCGCATTGCGCAGCAGGCCCTGAGGCGGGCCGGCGTCTCTGCCAGCCCGCGCGAAGTGCCGGCCGAGCGCGCGCTGGCCATGGCCAACAGCGGCGCCACCGATGGCGACGTGGCGCGCGTCGAGGCCGTCGGACGGCTCTATCCGGACCTGGTACGAGTTCCGGAACCCAGCCTCTTTTACGAGGCTTTCGCCTTCGCTTACACCCGTTTCGACACCAGTTCCGGCTGGGATAGCCTGCACACGCACACCGTGTGCCTTCGGCGCGGCATCAAGATATTTGAAATGCGCACCGAGGGCATGCAGCGCCAAGTGCTGGAAGACGATAAATCCCTGTTGCGCATGTTGCGCAACGGCGGCTGCGACGTGGCCCTGGTGGAGCCCAACAACCCGGAGGTGATTGCCGCCATGCTGTCGGATCCGCCGCTGTTCCGCCTGATGCCGCCGCTGGAGGGCACGCCGCTGTATATTTACCTGCATAAGAGTCATGCGGCCCTGGTGCCGCGCATCGCGGAGGCATTGAGGCAGATGCGACTCGACGGTACACTGCCACGTATGCCAAACAATTGAGCGGCGCCCTTCATGAAGCCATTGCTTGCCATCCTGCTCTGCGTGCTGATGCCTGTCCAAGCGGAAGAGCTGCAATTGTCGGTCATCTCGCGCAGCACCACCCATGCCGATCTCTGGAAAGCTGCCGAAATCGCCTTCCAGCGCGCCGGCGTGAACGCAGTGATTCGCGAGGTGTCGCCCGAGCGCTCGGCCGTGCTGGCCAACGAAGGCACGACCGACGGCGATGTGGGGCGTTCCTCCGGCCTTGAAAAAAGCTTCCCCAACCTGGTCCAGGTGCCTGAGCCGGTCTATCAGTACGCCCCGACGGCGTTTTCCTATAAGCGCTTCGATGTCTCGAGCGGCTGGGAGTCGCTGCGCTCGCACACGGTCTGCATCCGGCGCGGCCTGCGCCAGACCGAACAGCGCACCAGGGATCTGGCGCGCCAGATCCTGGCGGACGAGGCGACCATGCTGCGCATGCTGGCCGCCGGGGGCTGCGACGTCGCCATCATGGAGCGCAATAACGGCCTGGCGCGTGCCGCCATGGCGGCCGATCCGCCGCTCCTGCGCCTGCTGCCGCCGATGGAAGTCATGCCCCTCTATATATACCTGCACAAAAGCCATGCCGCCCTGGTGCCGAAGGTGGCCGCCGCCCTGAAACAGATGAGGGCCGACGGCACCATGCATAAACTGCTCGGCGAAGGGGACTGAGCATGAAAGTCCTGGCCGGCTTGCTATGCGCCCAGCTTGCGGCGCCTGTGCAGGGCCAGGACTTGCGGCTGTTCCTGATCCCCGATACGCCGGCCCACGTCGAGGCCTGGCAAACCATCCAGGCGGCGGCAAAGCGCGCCGGCATCGCCGTCAGCATGCAGCCCTTGCCGAGTGAACGCGGCATGATCATGACCAATAGGGGAGAACTGGACGGCGCCATCGGCCGCAGCATGCTGGCCGCCGGCGATTACCCGGACCTGGTGGCGGTGCCGGAACCGGTCTACCTGTACGCGCCCAGCGCCTATGCCTACAAACCGTTTGACGTGAAAGGCGGCTGGCAGGCGCTGCGCGGCCGCACCCTGTGCATGCGGCGCGGCTACACCTTGACCGAGAAGCGCACGCGCGGCATGCAGCGGCAGCGCCTGGAAAACGATGCCTCGCTGTTGCGCATGCTGAGGAACGGCGGCTGCGAAATTGCCGTGATGGATGTGCACAACAAGGCCATGCAGGCAGCCATGGCGACCGACCGCGACTTGCTGAAATTGGCGCCGCCGCTGGAAGAGGTGCCGCTTTACCTGTTCCTGCACAAGCAGCACGCGGCCCTGGTGCCGCGCTTCGCGGCGGCGCTGAAACAGGTGAAACGTGAATAGGGCGGGCTTGCCGACGAGGGAACTTTGGGTTATAATTCAAAGGTTTAGCCAATTACCATTCGACCGTAGCGCCTACCTCACACATCCATCATCATCTGACCCGCGAGCCCGGCATTGCGCCCGTCCGCCCGTGGGTTGTCTGAGTGGCGTCGCTACGGTAACTTAATCAGGAGTTGCCCTTGCCGCCATTTTTTTCTGGCCCAGCCGTTCCAGCCATCCTGGCACTAGCCGACGGAACAATCTTTAAAGGTATTTCCATTGGCGCTGCCGGTCATACGACGGGCGAAGTCGTTTTCAATACCTCCATGACGGGTTATCAGGAAATCCTGACCGATCCATCGTATTCCCGCCAGATCGTCACCCTGACTTACCCGCATATCGGCAACTACGGTATCAACACCGAAGATGTCGAAGCTTCCAAAGTCCACGCCGCAGGCCTGATCATCCGCGACCTGCCGCTGATCCACTCGAATTTCCGCTCCAGCCAATCGCTGACCGACTACCTGAAGGCCGAGAACATCGTCGCCATCGCCGGTATCGACACCCGCAAGCTGACCCGCGTGCTGCGCGAGAAGGGCGCGCAGGCCGGCGCCATCGTGACCGGCGTGCAGGGCAATGAACCATCCGTGCAGCAGGCACTGGAACTGGCGCGCAGCTTCCCTGGCTTGGCCGGCATGGACTTGGCAAAAGTCGTCACCGTGCCGGAAGTGTACGAGTGGACGGAAACCGAGTGGGAGCTGGGCAAAGGCTATGGCAAGGTAGCCGATCCAAAGTTCCACGTCGTAGCCTACGACTTCGGCGTCAAGCGCAACATCCTGCGCATGCTGGCTTCGCGCGGCTGCAAAGTAACCGTGGTGCCGGCGCAGACTTCCGCCGCCTACGTGCTGTCGCTGAACCCGGATGGCGTGTTCCTGTCCAACGGTCCTGGCGATCCTGAGCCATGCGACTACGCGATCGAAGCGACCCGCGTCTTCATGGAGAAGAAGATCCCGGTGTTCGGCATCTGCCTGGGCCACCAGATCATGGCACTGGCTTCCGGCGCCAAGACCCTGAAGATGAAGTTCGGCCACCACGGCGCCAACCACCCGGTGCAGGACCTGGACAGCAAGAAGGTGATGATC
>DASWTB010000120.1:0-13389 GCA_036402315.1 Pseudoduganella sp.
AAGAGTCGGTGGACGCGGGCCTGGCGGCGGGCGTTCGGGCGGCGGCGGTCGGCTCGGCGCCAGTGGGCGCAGGGGAGAGGCGCAGGTCGGTGGCGTGGGCCAGGCGCGGGGGGAGCGCGGGCATAGCTGCGTGGGGCGCGAGGATGAGGAAGCGGGCCTCGGGACGCCATTCGTGCTCGTTGCGCGCGAGCCAGTTCCAAAGGTCGGCGGGCAGCGGTTCGCGGGCGGCTGCGCTCATGCCTGCCGACTGCACTTGCTGCGTAGCCCACGGCGAGGATTCGAGCGACGGGTCGATGAATACCGTGTCGCCTTTCCACGGCATGGCAAGCACCGCCATCCAGGCGATCAGCGCAGCCAGCAACGCCAGCCGCACCAGGAGCAGCAAGACGTCCGACCAGCGCGGCACGCGTTGCTGCTGCGGCGCGGCGGACGGCAGGAAGCGCGCGGTTGCAAGCAAGTCGGTGCGGCTGCGTTCCCGCTTGCGCATATGCCACCACACCGGCAATAACAGCACCGGCAAGGCAAACCACCACATTGGCTGCATGCTGGTCATGGACGGCGCGCCTCCGGATTCCGCAACCAGGCGCGCAGGACTTCGCCGAGCGGCTGCTCGATCTGCGCCTCGCACAAGGGCACGTCATGCTGGCGGCACGCGGTGCGGACGGCCGCAAAGTGGCATTCGAGCGCCGCACGGTAAGCGTCACGGCCGGCGCGGGTAAAGCTGTGCAGGCCAGAGCCCTGTTCCGGGTCACGATACGCATGACCGGCGGCGAAGCTCGCTTCGACCTCGGCCTCGGTACGCAAGGCCAGCAAGCGCACATCGTGCCGCATATGGCGCAGGCGCACCAGTGCCTCACCCAGCGGCGAAGGCCAGTCCAGTGCGTCGGTCGCGGCGAACACCATGCTCTGCGAGCGCGCGAAATGCAGGCTGGCGCGCAGGGTATCGGCATCCGGCGATTCGCCGGATGGCGTGGCGCGCTGCAAGGCAGCCAGCACGCGCTGCAAATGACGCGGGCCGCGCGAGGCCTGGGTGAATTCGACCTTGCCGTTGGAAACCACCAGCAGCCCGAAGGCATCGCCCTGGCGCTGCGCGATCGCCGCCACGCATGCCAGTGCCGTGCGTGCATACCAATGCTTGCTCAGGCCGTCCACGCGCCGGCTTGGCTCCGCCATCGAAGCGGTAGCATCCAGCACCAGCCAGGTCGCGACGTGACTGTCGCGCTCCGCTTCGCGCACGTAGTAGCGGTCGGCGCGCGCCAGCAGCTTCCAGTCGACGCGGCGCCACTCGTCGCCCGGCGCGTAGGCGCGGTACTCGGAGAACTCCACGCCCGCACCGCGTTCGCGGCCAGCATGGATGCCGTGGCCGAGACCCGCCAGCACATGGCGGATCACCAGCTCAAGGTCGGCGGAATGCGCCAGCAGCGCAGGAGTTTCCAGCATTGCTTATTCAGGCTTGATTGCGTCGCGCAGGGCGGCGAGGATGTCGGCAATTGCGATGCCGTCCGCTTCCGCCTCGAAGTTGCGCAGCACGCGATGCGCCAACACCGGCAACAGCATGTGGCCAATGTCCTCACGCGTGACCGCCAGCCGTCCCTGCATCAGCGCGCGCGCCTTGGAGGCCAGCACCAGGGCCTGGCCGGCGCGCGGACCTGCGCCCCAGCCGACATGCTTCTTCACCGCTTCCACGATCGTTTCGCGCGGGCGGGTAGCGCGCACCAGGCGCGTCGCATACCGCAGCAGGTGGTCGCCGATCTCGATATCGCGCACCAGCGCCTGCAGGCGCAGCAAGGTCTCCACGTCCATCGCCGGTTCGGCGTCCTTCAGGCCGGCGTGCGTGGTAGCCGACACCATCTCAATCTCTTCGTCTTCAGTCGGGTACCCAACGTCGATGTGCAACAGGAAGCGGTCCAGCTGCGCCTCCGGCAGCGGATAGGTGCCAGCTTGCTCGATCGGGTTCTGCGTCGCCAGCACAAAGAATGGTCGCGGCAGCTTGTGAGTCTGGCCGGCGAAGGTTACAGAGCGCTCCTGCATCGCTTCCAGCAGCGCCGACTGCGTCTTCGGCGGTGCGCGGTTGATTTCGTCCGCCAGCAGCACTTGCGTGAATACCGGCCCTTGCTGGAAGCGAAATTCGCGCTTGCGCGTCGCATGGTCCTCTTCCAGGATCTCGGTGCCGACAATATCGGACGGCATCAGGTCGGGCGTAAACTGGACGCGACGGAATTCCATGTCGGTGGCCTGCGCCAGCGACTTGACCAGCAGCGTCTTGCCCAGTCCAGGCACGCCTTCCACCAGCGCATGGCCGCCGGCCAGCAGGCAGATGACCAGCGAATCGATCACCTCTTCCTGGCCGATGATGACGCGGCCCATGCTGGTCTTCAGTGCCTTTACCTTGGCGTGCAGTACGCCGATCTCGTTCTCGCTCCAGCCGCTTTCAGCCACGGTCATGCTCCCAACGCGTATTGAATGATATTGACTGCGAAGCGCGTGTTGTCGATTGCCAGCCAGCGCTTGTTGCGGAAGTCATAGTCCCACTCGCAGCCATAGTCCTTGTTGCTATACAAAAGCCTGATGCGGCCGCCGAACTCCACAGCCTTCAGGTAGTCGTGCACCAGGTCGTCGCCCCAGCCATTCAGCTCCATCCCGGTATTCGGCGGCCCGTCGAACTTGAAGAAGGCCGAATACAGCGGGTGGTTGTTGGGGATCTTGTGCAGTGCTTTCGGGCCGAATATTTTCGCTACTTCCGCCTCGAACGATTTCGCAAACAGTCCGTCGATATCGTGGTTGCAGTCGTCCACGAAGACGAAGCCGCCGCCCCGCACATAGCGTTCGAAGTTCTTGCGTTCGGCGGGCGTGAACTGCACCAGCTTGTGCCCAGCCAGGTAGCAGAACGGTGCTTCCAGCATCTTCGGGTCGGACAGCGCGACGATGCGCTCAACGGGATCAACTTTCAGGGTCGTGTATTCGACCAGGGAGTTGAGCACATTGCTCGGCATCCGGATATCGACATCCCAGTCGCCTGACTCGTAAGTCAGGCGGGTGAAATAGAAATCGTAGGCGGGCATTCCTTAAACCGCGTCAGACAGCGACGTGAAGTTGAAGTCGCGCACCTTCATCGCGGGAATCATCAGCTTGCGCGCATCGGTATCACCGATCAGTACCGGACGACCCAGTTCATCGATGTTGTTCAGCATCGAAACCGGGCTGTCGTTGAAACGGAAGTTCTTGATCGGGTGCTTGATCTTGCCGTTCTCGATGTAGAAAGTGCCGTCGCGGGTCAGGCCGGTCAGCGCCACCGATTGCGGGTCCACCATGCGGATATACCAGGTGCGGGTCACCAGGATACCCTTCTTGGTCGAAGCAATCAGTTCTTCCGTCGACCTCGATCCGCCGGCCATGATGATATTGCCGGCTGGCGGAGTCGATTCCTTGCGCTGCTTCTGCGCCCAGTAGCGGGTGTAATCGAGCGAATTGATCACGCCGCCTTTGATCAGGTCGCGGCGCGCACGCGCCTGCATCGAGCCCTGGTCCCAGGGCAGCACCGGCGCATTGGCATCCCATGGATCGGTCCAGACATTCACCTGTTCGTCGAACAGTTTGTCGCCCAGGCGGTTGGCGCCGCCCTTCTTGGACAGGAAGCTGCGGCCTTCGTCGGCGGAACGCGCATCGAATGCGCTGAACATGAAGTTCAGCAGGTCATTGGTTGCAGCAGGCTCCATCACCACAGTGTAGCGGCCCGGCTCCAGCGCCTTGGCATCCACCGAACGCAGCGCCTTCTCAATGGCGATTTCGGAAGCGGCCCGCGGATCGAATGCTTTCGGATCGTAGGCAGCGCGGTTGACCCAGCCCGAACCGCGGCCATCTTCGGTGCGGGTGGTCACGGTGAAATTCAGGCCGCCCAATTCCTGGAAGCCGAACACGCCATTCGAGTTGGCGATGCAGTCGAAGCCGATGCTGTCGTTGAAGAAGCCCGCTGCCTGCAGGCCCGCTTTCTTCGCGGCGGCAATGCTGGCGAAGGCAACGTCGGCGCGATACTCGGGATTGAACGCTTCGGCATTGCGGTTGAAGGTATTGGTCGCCTTGAAGTCCTGCTTGCCCACTGCAGGCATGAATTCCGGGTTTTCCGGCGCCAGGCGCGCGATTTCCTCGGCGCGGCGCACGGCAGCTTCCAGCGACTTGGCGTCGAACTGGTTGCAGGTGGCCGAGCCCTGCTTCTTGCCGAAGGCGACGCTGACCACCAGGGTCGTGTCCTCGATCTGGCCGGCGGTGGAAACGCTATTGTTCGCGTAACGCACATTGCCCTTGCGGCTGCCGCTCAGGTTGACGCGGCATTCGTCGGCCTTGGACATGGCAATTACTTTGTCGCAGATGCTTTTTGCTTCGTCTTTGCTCAAGAGTTTCATGTGTCGCGTCCTTAGTCAATCTTGCGGGCAGTGTTGATCACATTGATGCCGTTGAAGCGCGTAGTCGATGAACCGTGCGACACGGCGCTGACCTGGCTTGGCTGGCCTTTACCATCGAAGAACGAACCGCCCATGCGCCAGTCGCGCTGGTCGCAGATGGCCGAGCAGGAATTCCAGAATTCCTGGGTGTTCGACTGGTAGGCCACGTCGTTCAGCATCTGGCCGACTTTGCCGTCCTTGATCTCGTAGAACAACTGGCCGCCGAACTGGAAGTTGTAGCGCTGCTGGTCGATCGAGTACGAGCCGCGGCCCAGGATGTAGATGCCCTTCTTCACGTCCTTGACCATGTCATCCACCGACATCGGCTTCTTACCTGCTTCCAGCGAGACATTAGGCATGCGCTGGAATTGCACGCTGCTCCAGGAATCCGCATACGAGCAGCCATGCGATTCCTTCTCGCCGATGATGTGCGCCTGGTCACGCGTGGCCTGGTAGTTCACCAGGACGCCGTTGCGGATCAGGTCCCACTTCTTCGATGCCACGCCTTCGTCGTCGTAGCCCACATTGCCCAGCGAACCCGGAGTGGTCTTGTCGGCGACGATGTTGACGATGTCGGAGCCGTACTTGAAGTTCTTGCCCTTCCATTTGTCCAGCGTGGCGAAGGAAGTGCCGGCGTAGTTGGCTTCATAGCCCAGCACGCGATCCAGCTCCGTCGCGTGGCCGACGTTCTCGTGGATGGTCAGGAACAGATGCTCAGGGCTCAGCACCAGGTCGTACTTGCCCGGCTCGACCGACTTTGCGGACAACTTTTCGCGCGCTTGCTTGCCGGCAGCCTTGGCGTCTTCGATGATGTCGTAGCCGCCGTTATAGAGCTGCGTCACGCCGCCGGCTGCGCGCACCTTGTGCTCCGGCCTGGCGTCGAAGAATTCATACCCCATGCCGGCCGGCGAGGACAGGCCGTCACGGGTGCGGAACTTGCCGGTTGCCTTATCCACCGCGGTGGCTGTAAATGGCGCCCACAGGCGGTGCACGTCCTGGTCGATATAAGAACCGTCGGTCGAGGCAAAGTACTTCTGCTGGTTGACCTGGAACAGGTTGGCGGTCATGAAGGAAGCACCGGTCTCCAGGCCTGCCTTGTTTGCCGCCAGCAGCATGTCGGCCTTTTCCTTGATTGGCACTTCGCGCCAATCTTTCTTGAAAGGCGTCTGCCACGCCACTTCGCCCACGCCCTTGACCGGCGCCAGTTGCACCGGCGAGGTTTGCAGGCGCGCATTGGCGCGCGCAATGGCGACGGCCTGGCGGGCTGCGTCGGCCACCGCATCCACGGTCAGGGCGTTGGTGGCAGCGAAGCCGTAGGCGCCGTTGGCGATGACGCGCACGCCGACACCGGTCGATTCGATGTTGACGATGTTTTCGACGCGGGTGTCGCGGGTGGTGATGAACTGGTTCAGGTAACGGCCAATGCGCACGTCGCAGTAGCTGGCGCCGGCTTTGGTGGCGGCGTTCAGGGCGGCGTCGGCCATTTCTTTTTTGAACTTGCGGGCCATTGGGTTCAGCAGGTCTTCGGCGGCGATGGCGTTGCCGAAGACTGGGACCAGCATGGTGCCGCCGGCAGCAGCGGCGACTTTCAGGAAGGATCTACGTTCCAATGTGTTGCTCCAAAAACTAAAACCGGTAAAGCAGTGTCAGACCCGCAGGGTCTGACACTTATGACGCAGCGGTCGCGGGCCTGGTGTCTGACCCTGCGGGTCAGACACCGATTCGCGGTTTTAAACAGCGTCAGACAAAGAGGTGAAGTTGAAGTCCCGCACCTTCATGGCCGGAATCAGCAACTGGAATTGCGATTCGTCGCCGGCCAGTACTTCAGGGCGTCCCAGTTCTTCGATGTTGTTCAGCATCGTCACCGGGCTTTCATTGAAGCGGAAGTTCTTCACCGGATGCTTGATTTTGCCGTTCTCGATATAGAAGGTGCCATCGCGTGTCAGGCCGGTCAGCAGCACCGTTTGCGGATCAACCATGCGGATATACCAGGTGCGGGTTACCAGGATGCCCTTCTTGGTCGAAGCAATCAGCTCCTCGGTCGATTTGGAACCGCCGGACATGATGATATTGCCCGGCTGGCCGACAGCGCGCTGGCCCTGCTTCTTGCCCCAGAAAGGCGAGTAGTTCATCGACGCGATCTTGCCGTTCTTGATGATGTCCATGCGCTCGCGCGCCAGCAAGGTCTGGTTATCCCATGGCAGTACAGGGATCTCCTTGTCCCATGGGTCGGCCCAGACGTTCACCTGCTCGTCGAACAGCTTTTCGCCCATGCGATTGCCGCCGCCCTTCTTGGCCAGGAAGCTGCGGCCTTCATCGGCCGAGCGCGCATCGAAGCTGTTGAACATGAATGCCAGCAGGTCCGAAGTAGCGGCAGGCTCCAGGATCACCGTGTAGCGCCCCGGCTCCAGCGCCTTGGCTTCCGCCGAACGGATCGCCTTTTCCATCGCCACTTCGGCCGCTGCGCGTGGATCGAAGCGCGTTACGTCCTGCGCATCGCGGCGGACCCAGCCCGAACCGCGGCCATCTTCGGTGCGCACGGTGCAGGTGAAGTCGATGCCGGTCTGCGACTGGTGGCCGAACACGCCGCGCGAATTGGCGACGGTTTCGAACGAGGACTGGTCGGTAAAGAATCCGGCAGCCACCAGCCCTTTCTTCTTGCAGGCCTCGATGCTGTAGGCCGCCACCTGTGCGCGGTACTCGGGATTGATTGCGTCGGTCGACTTGCTGAAAGTGTCGGACGTTTTAAACGCCTGCTTGTCCGGCGTCGGCATGAACTCCGGATTTTCCGGCGCCAGCTTGGCCAGTTCTTCTGCGCGCTGCACGGCTTTCGCCAGCGACTTGTCGTCGAATTCGTTGATGACGGCCGTGCCCTGCTTCTTGCCGAAAGCGACGGCGACCGACAGCTGGGTATTTTCCACCAGGCCAGCAGTCGACACGGCATTGCGCGCATAGCGGATGTTGCCGGTACGGCTGCCGTTGATGGTGACGATGCATTCGTCGGCTTTGCTCAGCGACATGACCTTGTCGGCGATGCGCTTGGTCTCTTCCTGATTCAGGATCTTCATTCGTAGTCCTTTCGCCTTAGCCGATCTTGCGGGCAGTGTTGATCACATTGATGCCGTTGAAGCGGGAAGTCGACGAACCGTGCGACACCGCGCTCACCTGCATCGGCTGGCCTTTGCCGTCGAAGAAGGAACCGCCCATGCGCCAGTCGCGCTCATCGCACATGGCAGTGCAGGCGTTCCAGAATTCCTGGGTATTCGACTGGTAAGCCACGTCTTCCAGCATCTGGCCGATCTTGCCGTCCTTGATCTCGTAGAACATCTGGCCGCCGAACTGGAAGTTGTAGCGTTGCTGGTCGATCGAGAAGGAACCGGCGCCCACGATGTAGATGCCCTTCTTTACGTCTTTCACCAGTTCATCCGGGGTCAGCTTCTTCTTGCCCGCCTTGAGCGAAACGTTAGGCATGCGCTGGAACTGCACATTGCTCCAGGAGTCCGCATAGGAGCAGCCGTGCGATTCCTTCTCGCCGATCACTGCCACCTGGTCGCGCGTGGCCTGGTAGTTGACCAGGACACCGTCCTTGATGATGTCCCACTTCTTGCACTTGACGCCTTCGTCGTCGTATCCGACCGCGCCCAGCGAGCCCTGGATGGTCTTGTCGGCCTCGATGTTGACCAGGTCCGAGCCGTACTTGAACTTCTTCGACTGCTGCTTGTCCAGCGTGGCGAAGGAAGTGCCGGCGAAGTTGGCCTCGTAGCCCAGCACACGATCCAGCTCGGTCGGGTGGCCCACGGATTCGTGGATGGTCAGCCACATATGTTCAGGCGAGAGCACCAGGTCGTACTTGCCCGGCTCGACCGACTTGGCGGTCAGCTTTTCCTTGGCCTGGCGGCCGGCCGCTTTCGCATCTTCGACCAGGTCGTAAGTGCGGTTGTACAGCGTGGCGACGCCCCCAGCTGCCTTGATCTTGTCTTCCTTGCGGCCATCCAGGTATTCATAGCCCATGCCGACCGGGGTGCCCAGGTCGGAGCGGCTGCGGAATTTGCCGGTCGACTTGTCGACGGCGGTGGCGAAGAACGGCACCCACAGGCGATGCAGGTCCTGGTCGATGTAGGAACCGTCGGTCGAAGCGAAGTACTTCTGCTGGTTGACCTGGAACAGCAAGGACTGGATGAAGGAAGCACCGGCTTCCAGCGCACCCTTGTTGGCAGTGATCAGCAGGTCGGCCTTTTCCTTGATCGGCACTGTGCGCCAGTCTTTCTTGATCGGGGTAGCCCAGGACACTTCGCCCACGCCCGGCGTTGGCGCCAGTTGCACGCCGGCTGCCTGCAGCTTGGAATTGGCCTTGGCGATGGCGACCGCCTGGCGCGCAGCGCCGGCCACGCCGTCCGGCGACATGTCGCTGGTGGCGGCAAAGCCGTAGGCGCCGTTGGCGATCACGCGCACGCCGACGCCGGCCGACTCGGTATTGGTGACGTTTTCGATGTTCAGGTCACGGGTGGTGATGAACTGGTTCAGGTAGCGGCCAATGCGCACGTCGCAGTAGCTGGCGCCGGCCTGGGTGGCCGCGGTCAGCGCTGTATCTGCCAGCATCTTCTTGAACTTCACTTCGACAGGCTTAATCAGCTCGTCGGCCGCAATGGCACGGCCAAAAGGCATCATCATGGCTGCCATTGCACCGCCGCTCATGTTGAGGAATGCACGTCGTTCCATAGTCTCTCCAGGGTTATCGTTTTTACCTAAGACAGCTTGCAGGAGTCAGATCGTACGCAATTTTTATGCCATTGTGTAAAGCTTGTACAAAGCTGAAACATATCCGTAGAAAGTGTCCGGGCGGTGTCCGCACACCGTCCGCGCGGACACTTGACCGGGCGGCCAGCTTGCACGATCATCAAGTCCCGGGCGACCGGAGCCGCTGTGTCGCCTGCCCAACGAAAAAAGGAGACTTCCGAATGAAACAGTATGTCCTGGCCGGCCTGCTGGCCGTCGGCTTTACCAGTTTTTCCGGCGTTGCTTTGGCAGATCCAGCCCTGAAAGCTGCAATCGCCAGCCCGACCCGCAACGCGGACAACGTCAAGCGCGACCAGTACCGCCACCCATACGAAACCCTGACCTTCTTCGGTATCAAGCCGAACATGACCGTGGTCGAACTGTCGCCGGGCGGCGGCTGGTATACGGAGATCCTGGCCCCCTACCTGCGCGAGCAGGGCAAGCTGATTACCGCCGGCGCCAGCCCGCAATCGGCCGATGAACGGGTGCGCAAGTCGGCCGAACGCTTCCAGGAATTCCTGGCCAAGCAGCCGGGCCGCGACAAAGTGGTGCTGGGCGCTTTCGAGCCAGCCAACGGCGTGTACACCTACGCACCGAAAGGCAGCGCCGACATGGTGCTCACCTTCCGCAACATCCACAACTGGATCGGCACCGGCGACGAGAACATGAAGAAGCTGATGGCCAGCATTTACGACACCCTGAAACCGGGTGGCGTCTTCGGCGTGGAAGAACACCGCCTGCCGGCCTCGATGACCCAGGATGCCAAGGCCAGCACCGGCTATATGCACGAAGCCTATGTGATCAAGATGGCCGAGCAGGCCGGCTTCAAGCTGGTCGCCAAGTCCGAGGTGAACGCCAATGCCAAGGATGAAGCCAACCACGAAAACGGCGTATGGGCCCTGCCGCCGACCTTCACCAACAAGGACAAGGACCGCGCCAAATATGCCGCCATCGGCGAGAGCGACCGCATGACGCTGAAGTTCGTGAAACCGCAACAGTAAGTGCTGAAAAAGCTGCAACGCGCTGCCGCCGGCCTGCTGCTGGCGGCAGCATCCGCCCTGGCACACGCTGGCGATGCGGCCAACGCGCCGCTCATGCGCTTCGTCCTGCCCTCCGTCACGCCGGGCTCCGAAGTGCAGGTCACCTACTTCCACCGTCTGCTGCGCCTGGCGCTGGAGAAAACGGAAGGTCCTTTCGCCATCGAATTCTATCCCCATGAATTGACCAGCCCGCGCCGCACACTGGAGCTGAAACGCAATGGCGTGATCAACATCATGTGGGACGGCACCAACGCCCAGCGCGAACGCGACCTGCTGCCGATCCGGATCTCGCTGGTGCGGGACTTGAACGATTACCGCGTCTTCATGATCCGCAAGGAAGATGCAGCGCGCTTCCACGACATACGTTCCCTGGACGACCTGCGCAAGCTGACCGCCGGCGCAGGCGTCAACTGGCCATCCGTGGACGTGCTGCGCCACAACGGACTGCCGGTTGAAACGACGGTGAATTACAGTTCCCTGTTCCCGATGCTGAAAGCGAAGCGCTTCGATTACATGCCGCGCGGCGTGCACGAAGCCTGGGCAGAGGAGCGGGTATACGGCAAGGACGGCTTGATGGTGGAACCGACCATCTTCCTGCATTATCGCGTGCCGTTTTACTTCTTTGTCAACAAGGACAACAAGGCGATGGCAGCGCGAGTGGAGAGAGGGTTAAAACTTGCACAAGCCGATGGCAGTTTCGACAAACTTCTGAATGGCTATCCGGCTTTCCAGCGCGCCCTGGCGGAGATTGCGGCGCGCAAGCGCAAAGTATTTGAGCTGGAACTTCCTAGCGGGATTGCAGACGGCTCATCAAGGTAACAAAGCCATAGCCGGCAACGAAAAGGCCGCCCAAAACGACGGCAATTGAAACGATCAAGCTAGTCATTCATTCTCCCAAGTGCATAAGCCAGACGATATTATGCTGCAAATGCACATGAAAGAATCTCACACTTCGTTTCATTATTGTCTGAATTTTGTCATTTTTTCACCGGAGTAAAGGACAAATCGGCGAAGTCATAGCTGAAATCGGTCTCGGTAGACACGGGCGCCATCTTCATGCGGTCGATCGAGCCGTCCGGATTCAGCGAGAACGTCACGTAGGCATCCGCGTTGAAATTGCGCTCCTTCCAGCGCACGATGAAGGTGTCGTGCTGGAAGTGTTCGAGCGTGCCGGTCAAATCCGGCGTACGGCTGAAGGACAGCAGCTGCTTGCCGCCCTCATGCCTGATGCTCACCGTGCCATACCAGGGGTCGTTGTAATCGCCGTTGTAGGAGGCCAGCGGCAGCGAAGGTTTCGATGCCGCCGCGCGCGCCGCGGTCAGCTTGCCCTGGCGCGCCAGTTCCTCCTTGTGCATTTCCGCTTCCTGCTCGGCATAGACCTTGATCCAGTCGGTCGGCGCCGCGCCCATGTAGTTGTCCAGAATGCGCCATTGCAACGCCGTCATTGCCGGACCGTTTTCCGCATTGGTGAAGATGGCCACTCCCAGTTTCTCCTCAGGCACCATCACGATGCGCGAGTAGAAGCCCTGCAGCGCACCGCCATGCATGGCGATCTTGCGGCCACGGTAATCACGCAACTGGAAGCCAAGGCCGTAGGCAGCGAAGTTAGGCCTGGTGGCGGCCAGCGCAGGTTTCGGCTCGCTGATCTTCATCGGCGTCTGCTGGGTCCACATCTCGCGCGCCTGCTTGGCGCTGAACAGCTGCTTGCCGTTCTCCATCTTGCCTTCATTGAGCAGCACCTGCATCCACTTGGCGATGTCTTCCGCATTGGTCTGGATGCCGATCGCCCCCACCGCGTTCTGCACCGGCATCGGCTTGACCACGGCAGCCTTGCCATTGATCTTGCTGTGAGGGGCAGAGTAGTCGGCCGCCTTCAGCATCTCGTCGACATTGGTGGTGGTGCCGGCCATGCCCAGCGGCGCCAGGATGCGCTCGCGCATCGCTTCTTCCCAGCTCTTGCCCGACTTCTGCGCGATGATCTTGCCGGCCACGATGTACAGCAGGTTGTCATAGGCATAGTTGTTGCGGAAGCTGGTCGCCAGCTTCACGTTGCGCAGGCGGTCGATGATTTCATCGGTGCTGAAGGTGGTGGTCGGCCACCACAGCAGGTCGCCGGCGCCCAACCCCAGGCCGCTGCGATGCACCAGCAGGTCGCGCACGGTCATGGTCTGGGTCACATAGGCATCCGCCATCTGGAAACCTGGCAAGTGTCTGGTGACGGGATCATCCCAGCCAAGCTTGCCCTCGTCGACCAGCTGCGCCAGGCCGGCAGCGGTAAATGCTTTCGAGTTCGAGGCAATTTCGAACAGGGTCTTGCCGGTTACCGGCGCCGGGTTGCCCAGCTTGCGCACGCCGAAGCCCCTGGTCGCTACCACCTTGCCGTCCTTGACGATGGCAATGGCGATGCCCGGCACGTCGAAGGTCTTCAGCGCCAGGTTGACGTCGCGGTCGAGGTCGAAAGCCGGGGCACTGGCGGCGGCAACGGCTACCGTGCCTTCCGGCGCGGCGACAGCAGGCGCGCTGAGGGCGGCACTGGCCGCAAAGGCCAGCATGAGCAAAGTGGCGAGTGGTTTCTTCAGCAGCATGGTTATTTCTTCAGCAGTTTATCGACAGAGCCCTGGGTCTCAGGGTGGTAGCGCGGGCGCGCCTTGGCGTAGACGCCTTTTGCCCACGCTGCTTCGTTCGGATTGTTCAGCAGGGCCTTGTACAGCGGGACCACGAACTTCTGGCGGCCCACACTCATGAGGAAGGCATTGAGCGGCTCGCGCACGCCGTAGCCGGCATGCACCGACGCCAGCAGGAAACGGAAGCCGATCTCATTGTTCTTCGTATCGCGCAGCTTGAAGGCTTCATCCAGCTCCTTCATCTGCGCGGCATTGGCCTTGCCGTCGATGCCGTTCAGGAAGTGCATCCATTCCAGCGCGATCCACTGCTGCGTCTCCAGCAGGCTGGTGGCCAGTTCGCCTTTCAGCCATGCCTCGCGCTTGGCATCCAGGGCTGCCAGGCGCACCGAATTCACGTACCGCGCAGTAGCCGGGATGCCGCTGCCGTGCAGCCATTCATCCAGCTCCGCCTCGCCCATGATGGCCGGATTCTTCGCCAGCAGGTTCTTGCGCAGGTAGTCGACGAATTCG
>DASWTB010000121.1:0-2836 GCA_036402315.1 Pseudoduganella sp.
TTTCTCCAATACCAACTCTTGTGTTGCTACTTTAAACCCCCAAAATGGCGACACAAAGCTACAGCCGCATCCGGGACGTCGGCGAATTATACATACGAATTTTGGATTTTTGCATAGAATTTTGTCCCGAAAACCGTTTAAATTTCATGCCCTTAGCCCCATATTGGCAGGCTGTTACCAGACTACGCGAAAGCGGTCTGGCAGAAAAAGCAAGAGAAAATTGACCATTTTTTCGCTCCTGCGATTGATCTTCATCACTTTTTCTTTAGTACGAAAGAATGCTCGCCAAGCGGGCTGGCGAGCCTGAGGAAATTTGGCGAAGTGTGTTGCTTCGACGTAACTCTGTCAAAAGCGGTGGTCAGATCACCCGGTTGCGCTTCTCGCGCTTGCACTCGATCGTGCTGATCACCTGGCCATCCGGGGAGACCGTATCCAGGTGAACGTCAAATCCCCACAGGCGGGCCACGTGCTTCAGTACTTCATTGGCCTGCTGGTTGAGGGGACGGCGATTGTACTGCGTGTGGCGCAGTGTCAGGGCGCGGTCGTCGCGGGTGTTCACCGACCACACCTGTATATTAGGTTCGCGCGTGCCGAGGTTGTACTGGTCGGCCAGCATTTGCCGCACATAGCGGTAGCCCAGTTCGTCATGGATGGCCGAGACTGCCAGCTTGTCGTTCTTGTCGTCATCTAATACAGCAAAGAAGTGGAACTCGCGGATCAGGCGCGGCGACAGATATTGCGCAATGAAGCTTTCATCTTTGAAGTTGCGCATGGCGAAGTCGAGCGTCTTCTTCCAGTCGCTGCCCGCGATATCGGGGAACCATTCGCGGTCTTCCGGCGTCGGGTTCTCGCAAATGCGGCGGATGTCCGACATCATCGCGAAGCCCAGCGCATACGGGTTGATTCCATTGTAATAGGGGCTATGCACCGGCGGCTGGTACACCACATTGGTATGGCTCTTCAGGAATTCCATCATGAAGCCATCGCTGACCACCCCCTCATCATATAGCTGGTTGAGGATGGTGTAGTGCCAGAACGTGGCCCAGCCCTCATTCATCACCTGGGTCTGGCGCTGCGGGTAGAAATACTGGCTGATCTTGCGCACGATGCGCACGATCTCGCGCTGCCAGGGTTCCAGCAGCGGGGCGTACTTCTCTATAAAGTACAGCCGGATTTCTTCCGGCTCGGGCGGGAAGCGCGGCGCAGGCTTGTCGACTGCCTCTTCCTCGCGGCGCGGCACGGTGCGCCACAGCTCGTTGATCTGCGATTGCAGGTAGGCTTCGCGCTCTTTCTGTTTGGCCTGTTCCTGCGCCAGCGACAACTTGGCCGGCCGCTTGTAGCGGTCGACGCCATAGTTCTGGATCGCGTGGCAGGAGTCGAGCAGCAATTCGACCGCGTCAATGCCGTGCCGCTGTTCGCACTCGGTGATATAGTTCTTGGCGAACAGCATGTAATCGATGATGGCGTCGGCATCGGTCCAGGTCTTGAACAGGTAGTTGCCCTTGAAGAAGGAGTTATGGCCGTAAGCGGCGTGGGCAATGACCAGCGCCTGCATGGTCAGGCTGTTCTCCTCCATTAAATAGGCGATGCAGGGATTGGAATTGATGACGATTTCGTAAGCCAGCCCCATCTGGCCGCGCTTGTAGCCTTTCTCGGTTGCCAGGAAATGCTTGCCGAACGACCAATGGGCGTACGAAACCGGCATGCCGACCGAGGTGTAGGCATCCATCATTTGCTCAGCAGTAATGATCTCCAACTGGTTCGGATAAGTATCGAGCCCGAAGTTCCGGGCCACCCGGCGGATTTCCTCGTGCGCCTGCTCGATCAGCTCAAACGTCCATTCCGATTGCTCCGGCAGGGCGCGTGGATGCGGGGGGCGCTTGATCATCTGGTTCATTTTGGCTGCTTCTTGAACAGTTCGCGGAACACCGGATAGATATCGGCCGGCGTGACTATCTTCTGCATGGCGAAGTGCTGGTGGTATTCGGGGATCTGGGCGTATTGCTCCCACAGGTTCTGCGGCGGGCCGTCGGTGATTTCGACATAGGTGTAGTACTGCACCTTGGGCATGATGGTGTTGACCAGCAGTTGCCGGCACAGCACGGAATCGTTGTCCCAGTTGTCGCCGTCGGACGCCTGCGCCACGTAAGCGTTCCAGCTGCCGCCGCCAAAGCGCTCGTCGATGATCTTGTTCAGCAGGTGCAGGGCCGAGGACACCACGGTGCCGCCCGATTCGCGCGAGTGGAAGAACTCGTTTTCGTCCACTTCGGACGCGGCCGTATGGTGGCGGATGAACACCACTTCGATCTTGTCGTAGACGCGCTTGAGGAACAGGTAGAGCAGGATGAAGAAGCGCTTGGCGGTATCCTTGCGCTGCTCGTCCATCGAGCCCGACACGTCCATGATGCAGAACATCACAGCCTGGGTCATCGGCTTCGGCACCTTGATGCGGTTGGAATAGCGCAAGTCAAAGGGATCGATGAAGGGGATGGCCAGCAGGCGGGTGTGCAAGTGGTGGATCAGCTTTTTCAGCTCGATCACTTGCGGATCGTCGAGCGGGGCGCCGGCCACCAGCAACTCCTCCAGTTCGCGCTCGGCCTCGATCAGGCGCTTGCGCGAGTTGCCGCCCACCGCAATACGGCGGCCGAGGGCGCCGCGCAGGGAGCGCAGCACGTGGATATTGGAGGGCGTGCCCGACACCGTGTACCCGGCGCGCTGCGGCTTGAACTCGGTGGTCGCCGTGAGCTGGGTTTTGATCATGTGCGGCAGTTCCAGGTCCTCGAAGAAGTAGTTCATGAATTCTTCGCGCGACAGTTCGAAGATGAAATCATCCTCG
>DASWTB010000122.1:0-6951 GCA_036402315.1 Pseudoduganella sp.
AAATCGGCCGGGCGGCGCTTGCCATCCGAACCGGGATAGAACGCAGCCCATTGGCTGCCATGGCGCTCGACATGGATGCGCGTGCCGAATACATTGAACTTCAATGACATTCAAAGCTCCTCGATGCGTAAGGCGCCCGACTGCAGCGGGCGCACGAGAATATTGTACACATCGATATCGAAGTTCACAGCGGCTGTTCGCGGCTTGTCAACGCCGAGGTAGCACCAGCGGTCAACGATAGCGCGCTGGCGCAGTCCCGCCGACTCTTCGACGATTGCCACCGCCCCCGCGAAGGGCCAGCGCGTGACGCGCAACGGCTCCAGCGCCAGCCGCACACGCGCCGCGTGGCCGGCCGGCGACTCCTCGCCAGTGCACACTCCCTTGCAGCGCGCTACCTGCCGCGCAAAGCACGGCCTGCCTGGAGCGACCTTTTCCAGCCCCGTCGCCACCGTGCACAGCCCGCGCGCATGCACCACGTCGCGCAGGGTTTCGATGGCAGCCTTCTTGCTGCCGAACAGGCCATACAACTGCTCGGCCAGCGCAAAGTCCACCTCGCGCGCAAAGACGATTTCCGGCACTTCGCCCGCCATGCTGATCGAGCACATCTCCCGCAGCCGGCGCAGCTTGGAATTGAAGACTGGCTGGTACTGCTTGACCAGCTCCGACTCGCGCAGCAAGGCGCCAATCTCGCCGCCGGTGCGCTCAAAATCGATGGTGGCGGCGCGCGCCAGCATTTGCATTTCCTCTGCGGTGCGCATATGCGACAGCACCCGCGTGCGAATGTTCACGCTCTTGCCGATGTAGACCGGTTTGCCGGAGGCGTCGCGGAAGATGTATACGCCCGGCAGCGATGGCAAGGCATCGATGCATTCTCTGGGGATGTGGGCGGGATAGCTGAAGTTCAAAACGGGGTCGCTGACCACCAGCAGTCCCACCGAATTGACGTGGGTGCGCATGCGGGCATGATACCATTCGGCCCGTCATGAAATACCTCAGCGCTTACTCAGAACAGACACTTACCCAGGTCCGCCAGGTGATGGACCAGGGCCGCCTGGGCGAAGTGCTGCTGCAACGTTATCCGAAAGCCCACGAAATCCGCAACGACCGTGCGCTGTACGACTACGTCCAGGATCTACGCAACGAGTTCCTGCGCAATGCGGCGCCGATCGACAAAGTGGCCTTCGACAGCAAGATCCACGTGATCAACCACGCGCTCGGCCTGCACACCTCGGTCTCGCGCGTCCAGGGCGGCAAGCTGAAAGCCAAGCACGAAATCCGTGTTGCGACGATGTTCAGGGAAGTGCCGCTGGAGTTCCTGCGAATGATCGCGGTGCACGAACTGGCCCACGTGAAAGAAAAACAACACGACAAGGCGTTCTACAAGCTGTGCACCTACATGGAGCCGAACTACCACCAGTACGAGTTCGACACCCGCCTATACCTTACCCACCTCGACGCCGACGGCCAGAAGCTCTGGTAAGCGGCGCTTCAATTGGCGGACAGCCAGCCACCATTGCACTACCGAAGTCGATATCGCAGGCACGATGCACCAATAGGCAGGCACGAGATTGAAGATAGCCGGGAGGGACAGCAACGCCAGCAACAGAGTCAACTTGTAGAGCAGCGTTTGCGTGGCGTTGAAATGGGCGAAGCTCACCTCATCGCTCGCCTGCTGCGGCTTCAGGCGCGCCAGGTCGGGAATCAAGCGATACCAAACCGGCATAAACAGCACCCTCCGTGGCACTGGGTGAGGGCGTTCCGCGCGGGCAGCCTTGTCGCTCATTTCAGGCTTTGCACCAGGGCGGCTGGCGAAGCATTCACGCGCACCAGGGCTGCGTGCTGCGGTTTGATGAAGCCCTCGTCGCGCGCGTGTTCGATGAATCCGACCAGCTTGTCGTAGAAACCGTCCACGTTCAGCAGGCCAACCGGCTTGCTGTGGATGCCGAGCTGGGACCAGGTCAGCATCTCGAACAGTTCTTCCAGCGTTCCCATCCCGCCCGGCATGGCGATAAAGCCATCCGACAGTTGCGCCATCATGGCTTTGCGTTCGTGCATGTCCTTGACGATGAACTGGCGCGTCAGGCCGGTATGGCCGACTTCGCGCTCCACCAGTGCAGTCGGGATTACGCCAGTTACTTCGCCGCCCAGGCGCAGCACTTCGTCGGCGATCACGCCCATCAGACCCACATTGCCGCCGCCGTAGACCAGCGCCAGGTTCTGCTCCACCAGCGCCGCGGCCAGCGCACGCGCCTGTTCGGCGTAACGGGGGGAGACGCCAGCATTGGCGCCACAGTATACGCAAATCGATTTCATTTGAGCTTCTTCAGGTATTCTTCGGACAGTTTCTGGAACAGCAGGCTGGTCTCGCCGCGCAGGTATGGGCCGATCTGGGACAGCACCTGGTAGCAGCCGCGCGCCAGCGCATCGGCCATTGATTGCTGTTCGGAGTATTTGCGCGGGTTGCGCACGTATTCGTAGGACAGCCAATAGGTCGCCACCACCACCATATTCACCGACATCGCATCGATCGCCATATCGCTGGCCTCCAGCGAGCCTTCGCTGCGCAGGTCCAGGCACAGGTTGCGCGCCACCTTGATCTTGTGAGCCAGCAGTTCCTTGAATTCCAGCTCCAGCTTGCGGTTGCGGGACAGCAGGTCGTTCAGGTCGCGGTAGAAGAAGCGGTAGCGCCAGATCAGCTCAAACATCAGGTGCAGGTACAGCCACACGTCTTCGACGTTGGAGCGGCGGCCGCTCGGCACCTGCAGCATGCGTTCCGCCTCGGCCTTGAACTGGACGAAGATGGAATTGACGATGTCGTCCTTGTTCCTGAAATGGTAATAGAGGTTCCCCGGGGAGATGTTCATCTCCTCGGCAATGACTGTGGTCGTGATGTTTGGCTCGCCGAACTCGTTAAACAAGCGCAGCGAGAGTTCCAGGATGCGTTCGCGGGTTCGTCTTGGCGCTTTTTGTAGCATAACAGGGGGCTCTATTGATTCCCCTGCAAGGATATCACTATTAGAACTTTTCCAAAAGTTACGCTTTTTTCGTTGTGGCCTTTTTGACGGGCTTTTGCACCATTGCCTTCAATTCCTCAACCTGGCGGCTTAACTCGTCCATCCGGTCAATCAGGGCGTTGATATCCTGCCGCATCGGCACGCCGATCGAGTCCAGCGCCCGGGTTACCCGCTCTTCGAACACCTTTTCCAGCGAATTAACCGTTTCGCGCACGTGGCCGGCGCGGTCGCCTTCGACGGCGCGGGCGCGTTTTTGCAGGTCAGTGAAGGCGCCCAGTCCTGCCTTCCAGATTTCCTGCGCCGATTCGCGTACTGCCTTGGTCAGCCGTTCTTCGCTTTCCTCAAACGATTTCGTCTTTTTACCCATGGCGGCGGCTCCTGTATTCATTCTCTGTGAATTGTACGGCGCACTCTCTAGAACAGGGCTTCTAATGCGGTCTACAATGCCCTCATGGGGCCGAAAATCCTGTGGGTGCTGCTGCCACTGGCGGTGTATGCCGCCCTGCTCGCGCTGGCTTGGCGCGGGAAGGCGCCGTCGCGCCTTGCCGTCAATATGCACAGCAGCCTGCTGCTGATGGCCTACCTTCTCTCCACTGCCGGGCTGGGGCTGTTCTGGGTCGCCAACCAGCAATTGCCGGTGTTTGACTGGCATTACCTGTTCGGGTATGTGACGCTGCTGCTGGTGTCGCTGCATTTGTTTTTCAATCTGCCGACAGCCTTGCGCTGGCTGCGGCGGCGGGCGGCGGCCGAGCCTGCGGCGCAGGAATTCCGCCCTGCTGGCTCCAGCGTATGGCGCGGCGCGGCGCTCGTCGCTGGCGCGGCAGGGACTCTGGTGCTGGCGTTCGCACTCGGGGTGTATTGGGGTGGCCGCAGCGGGCCTCCGGCGGCTGGCCCGCCAGCTCCGCTGGGGGATTCCCTGGCGGCGGATATTGCGACGGTGCTGCGCTACCATGAAGCGTCATCTTCTTCCCGCAGCGGCATATTGCGCCGCGGCCCGGCGGTTGATTGGGGTGCGCAACCGGCACCGTTCAAAGCGTATCCTGATGCGCTGCACATTGCGCTGCCGCGCGCCGTCGCGGGCGATGGCGGTTCGCTCAGTCTTGGTGCCATGTTGCGTGGCTTGGCCGATCCGGCCTCGCCGCGCAGGCTTGATCTTTCGGCAGTGGGGCAGTTGCTGCACCTGACTGCCGGCGTCACGGCAAGGCGCGGAGGACTGGCATTGCGCGCCGCGCCCTCTTCCGGCGCCCTGTTTCCTGCCGAGCTCTACTTGCTGGTCCGGCGCGTGGACGGCCTGCAGCCGGGGCTTTACCACTTCGATCCCGGGCAGCACCGATTGGCGCGCCTTGGCGAGCTGCCTGCTGGCGGGCACGCGGACGATGAAGATGTGCTGATGGTGGTGTCGGCCGTATTCCAGCGCACCGGCTACAAATACCGCGATCGCGCCTACCGCTACGTTTCGGCCGATCTCGGGCACCTGTTGGAGAATGCGCGGCTGGCGGGGCATTATGTCGGTGTGCGTGCCAGCTTGCCCGAACAGTTCGATGAAATGGCACTGGCATCGCTGTTCGGGCTGGATGGCCTGCAGGAAGGCGTGATTGCGGCAGTGGCATTCTCCAGCAGCGCGGCCAGGGCGCCGGCGATGCCTGCGGAGCAGCGCCAGCCGCCTCGTGCAGGTGGCGCTGCTCCGGCCACGGCAGCCGGCCTCGGGGTTACCGGCCAAGTCCACGCTGCTACGTCACTCACCACCAACCCGGCGAACCAAGTCCGTGATGCCGGCGGCGACGGCTCGCCAGGTTCGGGCAGCGGCGCAAAAGGCGGAGCGGGCTTGTCGCCTGGCGAGGGTCGCGAGCGCGGTGAAGAAGGGCTGGTGGCGCTGCCGCCAGGCACTGCAGCCGACATGGACCTGGCCCGCGCGATCCTGCAGCGACGAAGCCAGCGGCGCTTCTCTGAGCGGCCAGTCGAACTCCAGCAACTGGCGTCGATCCTGGCGGACATGGCGCAGGCGCCGCTCCTGTCCGGCGCGCTGCAAGCCGACCTGGTCATCAATCGCGTGGCCGGAGTCGAGCCTGGGGTCTACCGCTACCTGCCTGCCCGGCATGCGCTGCAGGCCGTGCAACTCGGTGACTTCGCCACCCAGGCACGTAATGCGGCGCTGGACCAGGACGTGATCGGCGACGCTGCCGTGGTTCTCATCTTATCTGCCGACAGCGCGCAAGCACTGAAATATGGCGCCCGCGGCTACCGCATGGCCTTCCTGGAAGCGGGTTTGATGAGCGAACGCTGGCTGCTTGGCGCGGTGGCAAGGGGCCTGGGTGCATGTCCCGTCGGTGCGTTCTACGACAACGAAGCAGCGGCGCTGGTCAAGGCGCAGAAGGGCCGCTGGGTCCTGCACTTCGCCGCCCTCGGCCGCGTGGCAGGCTAATTGAGGTAATGCGGCGCCCGAATCTGCGAATGCAGCCGGAAGCCCTCGCGGATATTTTCACGCAAGACCGTCCCCTTCCACGGCTTGGTGTAGAAGCGGTCGATCGCACCGTGATTAATGGCGGCCATGATCGGCGTCAGGTCGGCATAGGCCGACAGCATGATGCGGAAGGTATCCGGCGCCAGGTTCTTGACCCGCTCCATGAACTCGGTCCCGGTCATCATCGGCATGCACTGGTCGCACAGGATCACCTGCACGCGGTGCCGTGCCAGCACGTCGAAGCCTTCCGCAGCCGTCTGCGCCGTCAGAATCCGGTAGCCATCCTGCGCCAGGAAGTCACTCAGCACATCCAGCATGAAGGCGTCATCATCGACAATCAGCAGGGTTTGCTGATCGACGATATTCTCGTCGCTCGGCGTTTGCAGGTGGCGGCCTTCACGCAGCATCTGCACGAAGTCGCCCTCCTGCAAGGGGCGGCTGAAATAGTAGCCCTGCATCTCATCGCAATCGTGGCGCCGCAGGTAGGATAGCTGCGCGTCCTTTTCCACGCCTTCCGCAATCACCTTCAGCTTCAGGCTGTGCGCCATATTGATAATGGCCAGCACAATCGCCGCATCATCCGGGTTGCTGGTCACCTCGCGCACGAAGGCGATGTCGATCTTCAGCTTGTCGATCGGGAAGCGCTTCAGGTACGCCAGCGAAGAATAGCCGGTGCCGAAATCGTCGATCGAGATCTTCACGCCGAGCGCCTTCAGGTTTTGCAGCACGGTGATGGTGTCTTCGGCGTTGGACATCAGCGAGCTTTCTGTCAGCTCCAGCTCCAGCAGCTCAGGCGAAATATCGTTCTCCTTGATCGCCCGCATCACCTCCTCTTCCAGCCCGCCAACGAAGAACTGGATGCCCGACACGTTGACCGATAAGTGCACCGGTCCGACATCGCCCTTGGCCCACTCGGCAATCTTGCGGCAGGACTCGTGGATTACCCAACTGCCCACCCGCACGATCAGCCCGGTCTCTTCCAGCAGCGGGATGAACAGCGCCGGCGACACCATGCCATGGCCCGGCCGCTCCCAGCGCAGCAGCACCTCGGCCCCGCTGATGCGGCCGGAAGCGATATGCACCTTGGGCTGGTAGAACAGCCTGAATTCATTATTGTCGATCGCGCGGCGCAGCGCATTTTCCATATCGAGCCGCGCCAGCGATTGCGCATTCATCTCCGCCGTGAAGAAGCGGAAGGCGTCGCGCCCCGCCTCCTTGGCGCGGTACATCGCGGTATCGGCATACTGGATCAGGGTGTCGGGGTCGCTGCCGTCGTCAGGGAAGACGGAGATGCCGATGCTGGCCGTCACCGTCACCTCATGCCCCTTCAGGTCGAAAGGCTGGCGCATCGACTCGCGGATCTTGTCGACCACCGCAATGGCATTCTGCGCGCCCTCCGGCAGCATCAGGATGGCCGCGAATTCGTCGCCGCCGAAGCGTCCGATGGTGTCGCGCACGCGCAGGCACTCGACCAGC
>DASWTB010000123.1:0-7176 GCA_036402315.1 Pseudoduganella sp.
CTGATACATTTCTGACTTAATGTCGTGCTCGTGCATGAAATTTCCCAGCCCCTGGTAGGTTTCAAATGAAGCTGGCAGATTGAACAGAAACGGCCTCATGGCGCCCTCCACTTCAAAAATGGCACACCCACTTGGACCTAAACCAGACCGAAAGAGTTCACGGGAGACCGAAAGAGTTCACGGGAGACCAAAAAAGTTCATGGGAGACCGTTTCAGACTTTCCGGGATTTTCGACACATCCCCCCTACTGCCGCATCCAGTCCCGCAATTCGTAGTACCAATAGGTAAGCTGGGCGGCCAGCAGGCCGGCGGGGCCGCCGGTAATGGGGAGCCCCCAGGCGGCGAATTGCTCGACTTTACTCAGTTCGCCCATCAAGGCTGCGGACAGGACGTCGCCGGCCAGTGACGTGGGGCCGACGCCGTGGCCGCCAAAACCCATGCCGTACCAGACGCCGTTCGGCAGTTTGCCCAGTTGCGGCATCTTGTGGCGCCCGTAGCTCATTAAGCCGCTCCAGGCGTAGTCGACCTTGGTACCCGCGAGTTGCGGATACACCTTCAGCATATCGTCGTAGAGCAGTCGCGCCACCTCCTCCGGGCTGCGCGAGCGGACCGAAATGCGGCCGCCCCACAGCAGACGGCTATCCTGCAACGGCCGGTAGTAATCGAACGCGAAACGCGTATCGTAAATGGCGGCATTGGTGGCCAGCGCCTGCGGCATGCGTGCGCCGAGCGGCTCCGTCACCATCACATAGGTGGCAATCGGCAGGATTGCACCAGCTAGCACTGGGTACAGGCGCTCAATGTAGCCACCGCAGCACACTACAACCTCATCGCACAGTACCTCGCCGCCGGACGTGGCGACACGCCACCCCTGCCCGCCAACAGGCCGTGGCTGCGCCTCGATCGAGGCCGCACGACTGCGTTCGTGCACGCGAACGCCGCCAGCCTGCAGGGCACGCGCCAGGCCTTGGGCATATTTCAGCGGGTGAAAGTGGAAGGCATTTTCTTCGTACAATGCGCCGAAATAGCGCTCGCTGCGGGCCCGCTGCGCAAAGTCCACCGGAGAAATTCGCTCCCACTCGACGCCCAGATGCTCCTGCATGAAGTGCTGGCGCTCGTCCAGCACGCGTGGATCGTCGAACCAGTTGGCCAGATAAATGCCGCCATGCGTGGCGTCGCAATCGATGCCGTATTGGCCGATGCGCCGCCTGATCTGGTCAACAGCGCCCAGGGTCAGTTGGTAAAGCCGCCGGCCCTGCTCCGCTCCGACCGTCGCCAGCAAGGCCTGCTCGTCGAGCGAATAGCCGCCGAACACGAAACCGCCATTCAGGCCGGATGCCCCATGGCCAACGCTTTCTGCTTCCAAAAGCACCACATCGCGCTCACCATGTTCCATCAGCGAGATCGCCGTCGCGAGGCCGGCAAAGCCGGCACCGATTATGCACACCCGAGCGGTCTGACGGCCGGCAAGCGCAGGATAGCGCTCACCGGGTGCCGTCGCGCGGTAGTAGCTCTCCGCGCCGTTCATGGCAAGGTGGGATACCCGCTGACAGTCAGGTCAAAGCCTTCAGCATCGGAAACGAGATGCGCCTGCGCGCCAAAAGGCAAGGTGCAGCGCACCTCGCCATGCCCGAACGGCAGCCCGGTCAGCACCGGCACCGGCAGCAAGCCGCGGATATACGCCAGCATGGCATCGAAATCATAGCCGTTATCATGCGGCGCCAGTTTGTAGCCGGAGATGTCGCCCAGGACAATTGCCCGCTGCCGCTCAAGGACGCCGGCAAAATGCAATTGCAGCAGCATGCGCTCGATCCGGTATGGATGTTCGCCGATATCTTCGAGGAACAGGATGCCGCCATCGATCCGCGGCCAGAACGGCGTCCCGATCAGGTGATTGACCATCGCCAGGTTGCCGCCCCAAAGCGTGCCCTGCACGTCCACCTGCGGGCTGCCCGCCGTCGCACCGCGCACCGAGTGCGTCGGCCCGCGTAGGCAATCCCAGAACTGCTGCATCGTGTACGAGACCGGCTCCTCGCGCATGAAGTCAGTGAAAATTGGCCCGGCAAAACTGATACGGCCCGTGGCCTGGTACAGCCCCATATGGAAGGCCGTGATGTCGCTGAAGCCTGAAAACAGCTTGCCGCTGTCGGCCATGGCACGGAAGTCGATGTGCGGCAGGATGCGGCTGATGCCGTACTGCCCGCGCAAGGCCAGCACAATCTGGCAATCGGGATCGGCTGCCGCCGCGTTGAGCTGGGCCAGGCGGGCGTCATCGGTGCCGGCGAAACGCTGGAATTTGCGTTCCGGCTCGTAGTAGTTGTGGACGATGCAGCCCTGCGCCTCAAGGCGGGCAATGCCGCGTGCCAGCGCGGCGTCATCGATGGGGTAGCCGCTGGTTCCGGCGATGGCAATTCCGATATTTTTCACCCGGCCATCTTACTCCGGAGGTGTTGATCGAGCAAGGTTAGCACCCTGCCAACCACGGCCGGCGGCAGGTCATGGCCCATGCCCTCGATCAGCTCCAGCCGCGCGCCGGGAATCTGGCGCGCCGTATCGATGCCGCAGGCGCACGGCACCAGCGGGTCGGCATCGCCGTGGATCACCAGCGCCGGGCAGCGGATCTTGCGCAGCAGCGCGCTGCGGTCGCCGGAAGCGGCAATTGCCACCAGTTGCCGCGCCACCCCGTCGCCGCTCACCTTGCGCGCCACCGCCTCGCCAGCCATCTGGCGCAGCAAGTCTTCCGGCATCGGGAAAGCCGGGCTGCCGATGGTGCGGAAAGTATCGACCATCTGCTCCACCACGCGCGCCCGGTGGTGGGCGCTGGGCGTGCGCCGCAACAGGATGCGCCGGGCTGCCGGCGTTGGCCCCGGCAAGCCGGGGCGGCCGCTGCTCGACATGATCGAGGTCAGGCTCAGGGTGCGCGCCGGATAGCGCGCCGCGATGATCTGCGACACCATGCCGCCCATCGACACGCCGACGACGTGCGCCGCTGCCACGCCCAGCGCATCCAGCAAGCCGACCGCATCGCCTGCCATATCGTTCAGGGTGTAAGGCGCGCGCTGGCGCCAGCCAAACAGGTGGCGCAGGTAGGCCAGCCAAAGGTTGGGCGCGCCAAGGTGGTCAAAATGGGACGACAAGCCGGCATCGCGGTTGTCATAGCGGATCACGCGGTAGCCGCGCTGCATCAACCCTTCCACGAAATCATATGGCCAGGAAATCAGCTGCAGGGCCAGGCCCATGTTCAGCAGCACGGCCGGTCCGGCCGGGTCGCCGCTGGACTCGTAGGTAATCGTAATACCGTTTATATCAACGCTGGCCATGGCTCAGCATAGCACCGCGGCAGCAGCGCGTGGCGCGCGTTCAGACCGCGTTGTTTTTGCGCAAAGCGCGTCGTTCGGCGAAGAAATCTTTCAACACCTGGCCGCAATCTTCGGCCAGCAGGCCGCCCTCCACTTCGGCGTGGTGGTTCAGTTGCTCGCTCTCGAAAACATTGACAACCGAGCCACAGGCGCCGGTCTTGGGATCGCTGGCGCCAAAAATGATGCGCGCCAGGCGCGCGTGCATCATGGCGCCGGAACACATCACGCACGGCTCCAGCGTGACATACAGCTCGCAGCCCGGCAGGCGGTAGTTGCCGAGCGCTTCCGCCGCGGCGCGCATGGCCATGATTTCCGCGTGGGCGGTCGGGTCGTGGCGGCCGATCGGCTGATTGTAGCCGCGGCCGATCACCACGCCATCCTTGACCACCACGGCGCCTACCGGCACCTCGCCCTCGGCCCAGGCGCGACGCGCTTCCAGCAGCGCTTCGCGCATGTACAGCTCATTCGACAATTTCGGCCCAGCAGTTAGGGGTTTCATGCAGCACCAGCTTGTGCAGGTGCAGGCCGGTGCCGTAGCGGTCCTTGAAGGCGGCCTTCAGGATGTCCCAGGCTACCGCCGCCAGGTTTTCCACCGTCGGGATGCGGTCGATCACCACCGTCTTGTGGTTCGGCAGCGAGGACAGGAAGTCCTTCACCGCGGCATCCTTCTCGTACACCAGGAAAGCGTGGTCCCAGACGTCGACCAGGTGTTGCTTGGCGATGGTTTTCACGTCAGAAAAGTCCATGATCATGCCGTTGTCGGAATTGCCTTCGGCGTCGATCACCTTGCCGGTCAGGGTGATTTCCAGGGTATAGCGGTGGCCGTGCAGGTTGCGGCACTGGCTCTTGTGGTCCGGAATGCGATGGCCAGCATCGAATTCCAGCTTGCGGGTAATGGTCAGCATTTACGGAATGTTCAACAGTTTATGGGTTTGCAGGCTCAGTTTCCACTTCGGGTTGCGCTTGCAGGTCTCGATCGCCAGCGTGGTATTGAAGGCCGCCAGCGGGCCGTCCATCGGCTGCACGAAGAAGTTCTCGAAATCCAGGCCTTCGTAGGCGGCCAGGTCCTGGTCCTTCTGCGGGATCACGACCTTGATTTCATTGCCCTTGCCAACCACCAGTTTCGAACCCATTTTCGGGCTGACGCAGACCCAGTCCACGCCCGCCGGCACTTCGATGGTGCCATTGGTTTCGATGGCGATGGTAAAGCCCACCGCATGCATCGCCGCGATCAGCGGCGCATCGAGCTGCAGCAGCGGCTCGCCGCCGGTGAATACCACGTACTTGTGCCCATGGCCGGCCGGCCACAGGCTGTCGATTTCCTGCGCCAGCGCCTGCGCGGTGGCGAATTTGCCGCCGCGCTCGCCATCGGTGCCGACAAAATCGGTATCGCAGAACTGGCACACGGCGCTGGCGCGGTCCTGCTCGCGGCCGGTCCACAGGTTGCAGCCGGCAAAACGGCAAAACACGGCAGGCCGCCCGGCATGGGCGCCTTCGCCCTGCAGGGTGTAGAAAATTTCCTTGATGCTATAAGTCACGGGTACATCCAGTGGTCGGCAACCCTACATTATAGCGCGTTTCACGAAACGAAACGGCTTTGCGCTTCGTCAACATTTGCCGCTGGCGGCAGCGGCACAATCAAGTTCCCGACGCAGTGAACAACAAACAGGGCCGCCGCCAAATGAATAGTCTCCTCAAGATCTCCCATCTGATGGAAGCACCCTCCTCCGGCCAGCCGCAGGGCTTTGCGCTGAAGCTGATGGAACTGCTGGTCATTCCCACCTTCGTGCTGGACGCCCAGGGCCGGGTCATTATCTGGAACCGCGCCTGCGAACGCCTGACCGGCGTCCCGGCGCACGAGCTGCTCGGCACCAGCGGGCACTGGTGCGCCTTCTACGCCCAGCAGCGCCCGACCCTGGCCGACCTGGTGATCGCCGGCCGCACCGGCGAGATCCTCGACCTGTACGATGGCCAGTCGCGCGGCCCGGGCGGGACGCGCGACAACCTGTGCGCCGAAAACTGGTGCGAGATGCCGCGCACCGCGGGCCGCCGCTATCTGGCCGCCGACGCCAGCCCGATCTACGACAGCGATGGCCAGCTGGTGGCCGTGGTGGAAACCCTGCGCGACCTGACCGAGGAAAAACAGGCCCAGATCGCGCTCGAGCAGCTGGCCACGCGCGACGGCCTGACCGGCCTGGCCAACCGCCGCTGCTTCGACCACACCCTGCTGGCCGAATGGCAGCGCGCCCTGCGCCAGGCCCAGCCGCTGTCGCTGCTGATGGTGGACGTCGACAACTTCAAGCAGTACAACGATGCCTACGGCCACGTGGGCGGCGACGATTGCCTGAAGCGCATCGCCGGCGCAGTGGCCAGCGAAATGCGCGCCAACGACCTGGTGGCGCGCTATGGCGGCGAAGAGTTTGCCGTGATCCTGCCCAACCAGTCGCTGAAAGGCGCCGCCATCGTGGCCGAACGCATCCGCTGCCGGGTCGAAGCGCTGCAGCTGCCCAATCGCGGCGCCGCCCAGCATTTTGTCACGGTCAGCATCGGCGCCGCCACCGCCATCGCCTCGCACGAGCACCAGCCGGCGCAGCTGGTGGCCACCGCCGACGCCGCGCTGTACCGCGCCAAGCACATGGGCCGCAACCGCATCAGCCTGCCCGGCACTTAGCGCTTACCTGGTCGGCCAGCACGGCGCGGTTGCGGCCGGCCCGCTTGGCCTCGTACAGCGCCTTGTCGGCCACTTCCAGCAGGCCGGCCGGGGTAGCGTCGGTGTCCGGCGCCGCCGAGCACAGGCCGACACTGATGGTGACTTGCGGCGCCACCGGCGATGCCGCATGGGGCAGCTGCAGCCCGGCCACATGCTGGCAGATCCAGCTGCCGTAGCGCCGCACCTCGTCCTCGCAGCTATTGGGCAGCAGCACCACGAATTCCTCGCCGCCGTAGCGCGCCACCAGCTCGCCGGGCCGGCGCGTGCACTGGGCCAGCGCCTGCGCCACCGCGCGCAGGCATTCGTCGCCCAGCTGGTGGCCGTACTGGTCGTTGTACAGCTTGAAGTGGTCGACGTCGACCAGCGCCAGGCCCAGCGCCGCGCCCTGGCGCCGGTGGCGCGCCACTTCGACGGCGAACTGCTCGTCAAAATAGCGCCGGTTGTGCAGGCCGGTCAGGCCATCCTTGTGTGCCAGCGTGTCGAGGCTGGCCAGCGCCGCCTGCAGGCGCAGATGGGTGCGCACGCGCGCCTGCACCACCGGCCCGCTGAGCGGCTTGGTGATGAAATCGACGGCGCCGGCGTCGAGGCAGGCGATTTCGCTGTCCACCCCGCTGCTGGCAGTGACGAAAATCACCGGGCAATGGCGCAGGTCGGGATCGGCCATGATGCGTTCGCAGACGGCAAAGCCATCCATGCTCTTCATCTGCAAGTCCAGCAAGATCAGTTGCGGGCGCTGGGCGCGCGCGATTTCCAGCCCCGCCACGCCGTTGGTGGCAAACAGCACGCGCGCCTGCTCGCGCAGCATCGCGCTCATCAGGCGGATGGTGTCGGGGTTGTCGTCGATGATCAGGATGGTGCTTTCCATGCTTCCTCACTCAGGACGTCCAGCGCGGTACCGAAGTCCAGCGCCTCGATCGCCGTTTCCAGTTGCGCCGCGGCGTGGTCGCCATGCCGGCTGGCCAGCTGCGGCCGCAGCTGGCGGAACTGTTCCAGGGCATCCAGGTCTTGCCGCTGCAGCATGCCGACCAGGGTCTGCATGGCTGCCTGCAAATCGTGCTGCACGCCGGCAGACGGCGCCGGCCGTTCCAGCTGCAGCCAGCGCGCGCC
>DASWTB010000124.1:0-8077 GCA_036402315.1 Pseudoduganella sp.
TACCAGCGCCGGCGTACGCAGCAGCGTGCCGCCGGGGAATGGGGCATGCTTTACGCGCGCGAAGATGTCGAAGCGCTCCGCTTGTCCCGCAATCGCTTCCGCCACCAGCAGGCCTGCCATTCCGGTGAAGGCCAGGCCGTGGCCCGAAAAGCCCTGTATGTAGTAGATGTTGTGGCCGATCCGTCCAAGGTCGGGTGCGCGGTTCATGCTGATGTCGATAAAACCGCCCCACGCGTAATCGATTCCCACGTCCGCCAGTTGCGGAAACACGGCCACCATACGGCGCCGGATGCGTTCGACCAGGTTGGCCGGCGTCTTGCCGCTGTAACTGTCGCCGGCGCCGAACAGCAGCCGGTGGTCGGCGCTGAACCGGAAATAGTCCAGCACGAAGTTGGTGTCCGACACCGCGCTGCGGCGCGGCAGCAGGCTGTCTGCGTGGTCCTTGCTTAACGCCTCGGTGGCGACGATATACGTCCCGACCGGCATGATGCGCGCGCTGACCTGCGGCACCAGGTTGCCGTACTCAGCGAGGTAGACGTTTGCCCCCAGTACCACGAAACGGGCGGCCACTTGCCCTTGTGCTGTGTGCACCAGCGGCGTGCCGCCGCGCTCGAGCAGGAAGACCGGGGAATTCTCGAACATGCGGACGCCGGCCGCCATCGCGGCGCGCCCAAGGCCAAGCGTGTACTTGAGCGGATGTATATGGCCGCCTCCCATGTCGGCTACGCCGGCGTGGAAGCGCGGACTGTCGATCCAGCGGCCGATTTCATGCGGCGAGATCCAGTGCAGTGGATAACCGTAAGCCTTTTCCACATGCCGTCCCCATGCTTCGAGCGCACGCATCTTGCTGGCCTTGACGGCGAGGCTCAGCGCGCCCGGCTTGTAGTCGCAATCGATGCTGTACTTGTCGATGCGCTTGCGCAGCAACTGCACGCCCGCCACCGAGGCGTCCCACGCGCGGCGCGCATCTTCGCGCGGCAACTGGCGTTCGATGGCGCATTCGCCGTCATTGCCGAAGCCCGGCAGGACTTGCCCGCCGTTGCGGCCGGAGGCGCCCCAGCCGAGGCGCTGGGCTTCCAGCAGCACCACGGAATAGCCGCGTTCCGCCAGTTCCAGCGCGGCGGACAGGCCTGCCAGGCCGCCGCCCACCACGCAAACGTCGGCACTGGTGCTGCCGGCCAGTGGGGGCCGGGCTGCCGCGCGCTGCACGCTGGCCTCATAATATGAGTTCTCGATAACCCCCAGTTCTTGGCGCAGCAGCGTGCCCATATCAGGTGACGCGGAAGTTCAGGAACTGCCAGGGATCGTCCTGGTCGACCGGCTCGTCGAACAGGCCGCTGCGTTCCTTGAGCGGTGTCCAGTCGCCATACACGCCAACCAGCTCGCCCAGGTAGGGCGCGGCAATTTCCATGACGAGCCGGTCGTCGATATCGTCCGGTTCCACCACGCCGCAATCGGGATTGCGCAACGCCCACGCCATGCCGCCGAGGATGCCGGCCACCACTTGCAGCGATGTGGCCGAGTTATGCGGCGCCAGCACGCGCGCCTGTTCGATGCTCAGGCGCGAGCCGAACCAGTAAGCGCCTTTCTCATTGCCCATCAGGAGCACGCCCAGTTCGTCGATCCCGCTCTCGATTTCCTTCCCGATGATGCGCTGCTCGTTTTGCTGCTTCCAGTTCTTGCCGGCGATTTCGTGCAGCGACAGCACGGCGTCGTCGCAAGGGTGGTAGGCGTAGTGCACGGTAGGACGGTAGGCCACCTCATTGTTTTCGCGTAGCGTCAGGTGGTCGGCAATCGAGATCGATTCGGCGTGTGTGACGAGGAAGCCGTGGTATGGGCCTTCCAGCGGCGTCCAGCTTCGCACGCGCGTAGCGATGCCGGGCCGCTTGAGGTAGATCGCGGCGTCGCTTCCGTAGCCGTGGCGGGCGGCATCGTCTGGCCAATGCTTCTCGTGGCTGCCCCAGCCCAGTTCCGCCGGCTGCGAACCCTCGCTGACAAAGCCATCCACCGACCAGGTGTTGACGAATTCGCCGCGCGCCTTGCGGTGGCTGGAGATTTGCGTGTCGCGCTCGGCGATGTGGATCACCTTGATCGCCAGCTTCTGCGCCAGCCTGGCCCAGTCTTCGTAGCAGCTCGGGCGCTCCACTTCGAGGTGCTGGTCGCGCGCCATATTCATCAGTGCCTGCTTCACTAGCACGGACGCCAGCCCTGGATTCGCTCCCTGCGTGACGACGGCCGTAGCGCCGTGGCGTTTGTCGAGCCGGAAGGCCAGCACTGCCTCGCGCAGCGCGTAGTTCGAGCGCTGCGACAGCGACAGTTCTTCGTCATCGTAGAAACCCTTCCACGGTTCGGTACAAGTGTCGAGGTAAAGGACGCCGCGCCGCCAGCAATAGCGGATCAAGTCCAGGCTCGATACGTCGACGGAGAGGTTGAGCAGGAAGTCGCCTTTCTGCAGCAGGGGATCGAGGATGCTCTCGAAATTCTCTTTCTGCAGCGGCGTGGCCTGATAGTTGACGCCGCATTCCTCGGCTATTCCATTCTTGTCAGGGCCGCGCGACACCACCGTGACCTGCGCTGGTTCCAGCTCAAAGTGGCGCAGCAGCAGCGGCACCACCGCCTGGCCGATGCTGCCGAATCCGAGCAAGACCAGGCGCCCCGGCAAGGCTCCGTGCTTTTTATGCTTGTCCATTCCATCTCCCCCTAAGTGAGCTCATTGTGTGGCGCACGCCGGTTGGCTTCCATGCGGGATTTAACATTCCGCGCTTCTTGCATTTTGCAAAAAATGAGTTAAGATATGTCTTACTAAGATATATCTTAACTATTCAGGAGGAAGCCATGTTCCATTTTTTCCGCGGCCACCATCGGCTGCATCATGAGCACCACCATCATCAGCGTGGCGGCGGTCGCGGCCCGAAAATGTTCGACGCGGGCGCCATGCGCTACGTCGTGCTGCAACTGATTGCCGACAAGCCGCGCCACGGCTACGAAATCATCAAGGAACTGGAAACGCTGACCGGCGGCAGCTATTCGCCCAGCCCAGGCGCAATCTATCCGCTGCTGTCGATGTTGGCCGACATGGGCCATGTCGATATCGTCAAGGATGGCAACAAAAAGCTGTACTCGGTCTTGCCGGAAGGGCAGCAATTCCTCGATGAGAACCGCAATATGGTGGACGCTTACATGGCGCGCCTGGTCGAGAACGCGCGGGGCGAAGACGGCGGCGACCTGCGCACCCTGATGCACGCGCTGAAAGACGCCGTGATTACCCGCGGCCGCGGCCCGCGCAGCACCCGCGAGCAAGTCGACGCGATTCGCGCTATCCTCAAGCGCGCAATCAACGACATTAACCAACTCAGTTGATCGATTATCGGATGACCCAGACACTTACTCCGCAACGCGAACGCACGGTTCTTTGGCTGCTGGCGTTCATACAATTCACCGTCATCATGGACTTCATGGTCATGATGCCGCTCGCGCCGCAACTGATGAAGGCATTTACGATTTCGGCGGCCCAGGTTTCGGGCGCGGTATCGGCCTATGCCTGGTGCGCCGGCCTTTCCGGCCTGCTGGCGGCGACTTATGCCGACCGCTTTGACCGCAAGAAGCTGCAACTGACGGTGTTCATGCTGTTCAACCTGTCGAACCTGGCCTGTGCATTGGCGCCGAACTTCCATGTGCTGGTACTGTCGCGCGCTTTCGCCGGCATGACCGGCGGCGTGCTGGGTGCGATCAGCATGTCCATCATCGCCGACTTGATTCCGCAAGAACGCCGCGGCGCCGCCACCGGTGTCGTGATGACTTCCTTCAGCATGGCCGCGATTGCGGGCGTCCCGATCGGCGTCATGCTGGGTGCGCACTTCGGCTGGCAGTCGCCGTTCTACCTGCTGGTGGTGCTGTCGATGATCGTGTGGCTGGTCGCCGCGCGCACTTTGCCCGCGATGACCGCGCACCTGGCGAACGAACCGGTACCGCTGGCGCGCGTGCTGCCCGAACTGCTTGGCCTGTTTACCGTGGGCGCCCACTTGCGCGGCTTCCTGCTGTGCTTCGTGGTCACGGTCAGCGGCATGATGGTGATTCCCTTCATTTCGCCTATGCTGGTGGGGAACCTTGGCGTTGAGCCGGCGCAGATCAGCTACGTCTACCTGTGCGGCGGCGTTGCCACCCTGTTCAGCTCACGCCTGATCGGCGGCTGGTCGGACAAGGCCGGCAAGCAGCACGTGTTCCGCTGGGTGGCACTGTTCTCGATCGCGCCGACCCTGTTCATGACCCACATGCCGCATATCCCGCTGCTGGCGATCATGCTGTTCTTCCCATTCTTCATGGTGGCGATGTCGGGCCGCTTCGTGCCGATGCAGGCACTGCTGACCACTATCCCTGAGCCGCAGCGGCGCGGTGCCTTCCTGAGCGCGAATGCGGCGGTACAGCAGTTGGGGACGGGGATCGGCGCCTTCGCCGGCGGACTGCTGGTGCACACCGATGCGGCGGGGCGTTTGCAGGGTTATGACACCATCGGCCTGATTGCCACGGCGCTGATCTTCTTCTCGGTGTGGTGGGTCGGGCGAGTGCAGAGCGCGCCCGCACCGCTTACTGCACGTTCCCCTGCTTGACCACCAGGTCCAGCAGGCGCTGGCCTTGTTCGAGGACGGGCTTGGCCAGTTCATCGCGCACGATGTCGCTGAAGAAGCCATCCGTGACGCGGTTGCCATCCTGCGACAGGAAAGTAAAGCGCAACTGCCCCGCACCAGGTGCATAGGCCGGCTTTTGCGGAGAAGCCTTGATGAAGGCTGGAATGGCGCTTGCCACCAGGGTTTTCGCCTGGCCCGCCACGTCGGCCGGCGCGCCTTCAAAAACGGCGGTGCGCCCGGTGTGGTTGATGTAGCGCACGCGCCCGTCGGCGTAAGCGGCCAGGGTATCCATGCTGCCGTCCAGCGGCACTTCGATCACTACGCCCAGTACTTCCGGCGTGGCCAGCGCATGGCCGTTAGCGCGCAGCCATTGCGCAGCCAGCAGGCGCACACGGGATTCTTCGTTGAGGTCTTGCGCGATGGCTTGCACCACGCGCACATCCGGAGTTTCGCCAAAGAGCTGGCCGGCATCGTCGGCGAACAGCATCTTGTGCACGGTGTTTAATTCTTCCGTGCCGTACGGCGCGTCAGCGCGGGTCTTCGATTTGGCGCTGAACGCCGCAAACAGCTTCTTGAACATCTTTTACCATCCAGTGAGTGCTTCAACTTCCGTAATGTGGCGCCAGCTTGGGCGGGCGCGCATCATATCGGCATATTTTTACAATGCCGGCCAGGCACCTTCGATGAGCAGGGCAGGGACCTTGCCCTGCGCGTTGATGCGCAGGTATTCCGGGCTGCGCTGCTGGCCTGCCTCAATGTCGATTTCCACCAGTTCGAATGGCGTGCCGATCTCTTTCAACGCCGCTTGGATCGCCAGGCTCGCCGTACCGCGGCCGTAATAGAGGTTGTACATGGCTTACTCCTTCAGGCTTTTGCGCCATTGATCGAGCGGCATCAGCTCGCCGCTGATGTCGTCTTCCACCAGGATGTCGCCGTTCACGTGCGAGACGAGGAAACTGGCCACGGCTTGCGCCATATCGTCGCCGTTCTCCACGAAAATGAGCTGGTAGTAGGGCATACCTTTCACGTTGCGCGGTGCCGGATCGGATTCAAGCAGCGCGCCATGCCGCTCGCCGCCGCTGCGCTTTTCGATTGCATCGGCCAGGCGCTTCAACTCCGGCAACGCCATCAATTTTTCAACTGCCTGGTCGCGGCTCACGTTTGCTTTGGCAGCCGGCCCGGCGGCCGGTGTCGTTTCCGCGAGGGCCACCGTTGCCGTTACTGGCGCAGGTTTGTAATGGCTTACATACCAGGCCCCGAAGCCGGCTGCAAGAAGGCCGGCAACTGCCCCGGCGATAGCGGATTTACGGGTGGAGGATGACATACGTGGCGCAGCCCTGGGATGAAAGTGCGCCAATACTAACAGATCCGGCCCAGCTCAAATACGGCTTGCCGAACGTACAAGCTCTGCAGCGCGGCGCCGCAGCCGATGAATGAGAAAAGCCTGCGCGGCGTGAACCTGGCAGGCTTGGGTTGAGCGGTGAGTGGACGCTTACTGTTTGCGGCGGCGCAGGATGAAGCCCATCATGCCCAGGCCGAACAGCATCGAAGCGGTGGTTGCCGGTTCCGGTACCGCGGAGGTCAGGGAAACGTTATCGAGCGAGCCACCGATGCTGTCGCTGGTGCCGGTGGCCTGGAAGCTCAGGGTCGACAGGCTGCCAATGGCAAACGTTGTCAGGTCGATCTTGAGCCAATTGGTCTTCGAGGTGAAGTTGTCCGCTTCAAGGTGCTTCAGCAAGGTGCCGTTCCACAGCACGTCAATGCCATTGGTTTTGGCTGCGGTGTTTTCGCGCGGCGCGTAGTAGAAGGACAGGTTGTATTTGCCGCCGGCAGCGGTGTCGACGGTTTGGCTGATCCAGCTATTGCCGGTGGAATCGAGTTCCAGGAAATTGCCGCCGTCTTGGGCGGTGCCGGCGATATTGTTGCGCACCTCAACACCTTTCGCGCCTACGCTCCATCCATTCAGTGCGGATTTGATGGTCCAGGTGCCAGGGGCTACGCCATTCTTCTCAAAGCTGCCATTGGTGATCAGTTCAATCGGGCCTGCGGAGGCGGCGCCTGCGGCGAGCAACAGCACGGCGGCAAGAAATTTCTTCATATTATCTGAGTATAATCAATGTTGCTTAAAGTTTATTTGCATTGTATCACGACAATCTGGCCAATGCTGAAAAAGCCTGCAGGTCGCCGGAATTGCGGTAGCTTGTTTGACATGATTTTCGCTTGAGCGCCAGGCCGATGGACACAAAAAAGCCTGCAAGGCGCAAACCCTGCAGGCTTTTGTTGGAGCTCAGGCGAAGCCGGCAGATTA
The DNA here is from genome assembly GCA_036402315.1 of Pseudoduganella sp. Lineage (GTDB taxonomy): Bacteria > Pseudomonadota > Gammaproteobacteria > Burkholderiales > Burkholderiaceae_D > Rugamonas. Next base: position 6,934 of record DASWTB010000124.1, read on the forward strand.
CATCATGCCGTCCATGCCGCCCATGCCGCCCATGCCACCCATACCGCCCATGCCGCCGGCTGGCTTGTCTTCTACGACTTCGGCAACCATGCAGTCGGTGGTCAGCATCAGGCCAGCGATGGAAGCCGCGTTCTGCAGAGCGGAACGGGTTACCTTGGCTGGGTCGAGCACGCCCATTTCAACCATGTCGCCGTAGGTGCCGTTGGCAGCGTTGTAGCCGTGGTTGCCGGAACCTGCCAGCACCGCGTTGACAACCACCGAAGCTTCTTCGCCGGCGTTGGTGACGATCATGCGCAGTGGCTCTTCCATTGCGCGCAGCACGATCTTGATGCCTGCCTCCTGGTCGGCGTTGTCGCCTTTCACGGACAGGGCGGAACGTGCACGCAGCAGGGCTACGCCGCCGCCTGGCACAATGCCTTCTTCCACAGCTGCGCGGGTTGCGTGCAGTGCGTCTTCAACGCGTGCCTTTTTCTCTTTCATTTCGACTTCGGTGGCTGCGCCAACCTTGATCACGGCAACGCCGCCGGCCAGCTTGGCCACGCGCTCTTGCAGTTTTTCGCGGTCGTAGTCGGAGGTCGCGCCTTCGATCTGGGTGCGGATCTGTGCCACACGGCCTTCGATTGCGGAAGCTTCGCCTGCGCCGTCGATGACGATGGTGTTTTCCTTGCCCACTTCGATACGCTTGGCTTGGCCCAGTTCTGCCAGGGTGGCTTTTTCCAGGGTCAGGCCGACTTCTTCAGCAACTACCTGGCCGCCGGTCAGGATGGCGATGTCTTCCAGCATGGCCTTGCGACGGTCGCCGAAGCCAGGAGCTTTCACTGCGCAGGTCTTCAGGATGCCGCGGATGTTGTTGACCACCAGGGTCGCCAGTGCTTCGCCTTCGATGTCTTCAGCGATGATCAGCAGTGGACGGCCGGCCTTGGCAACTTGCTCCAGTACTGGCAGCAGGTCGCGGATGTTGGAGATCTTCTTGTCGCACAGCAGAACGAACGGGTTCTCCAGCACGGCAACTTGCTTTTCCTGGTTGTTGATGAAGTATGGGGACAGGTAGCCGCGGTCGAACTGCATGCCTTCCACGATGTCCAGCTCGTCGTGCAGGGACTTGCCGTCTTCCACGGTGATGACGCCTTCCTTGCCCACTTTT